>JAEXUB010000241.1 GCA_023453125.1 Bacteroidota bacterium | reverse complement strand
TCTTATCCCAGTCCACGCCGTGCATATTGGGGTCAAATAGAAAATCTCTCATCTGCCTCCAGCTTTCATTAAAAATCTGGTTCCATTCGGCGTGTCTGTCAAGTACTACTTTCATATCGGAGAGATTGAGCCTTTCCCTCGCATCAACACGGGCCATCGGAAGATCGATTATTGAGAAAGACCTGTCAACGGAGACCATCATCTTCTTCTTGTCGGCGCTTATTTCGTAACCGTTAACGGGCCCGAGATCTGTTTCTTTCAATTTTTCCAGATCGAAGAAAGTAAGCTTGGCCCTCGGCTCGGGAGAGACTCTCTTCATATAATAGAGTTTTCCCTGAACGGATGATAAACCGTAATAATCCCCCGCCTGAGGTGTAATTTCAACTATCCTGTTTAGGATGCCGTCAAAATCGATATTAACAAGAACCTGATTACCGTTTTTCTGTTCTTTGGCAGGTTCCTTCTTGTCTGCTTCTTTTTTATCTCCTTTATTCTCTTCAGTAATTGAGGTCTCATCGCTCTTAGGCGCAAATGGAGATTTTGTATCCTTTGCAAGTGTAATCATATACACCTTGCTCATATCGGTATAGATATGATTGAATTCCAAAGCACCGTACCTCGGAGTAAATGTCCTCTGCGAAATGAAGAATAAATACTTTCCATCGGCAGAGAACTCAGGCGAAGAAGAACTGTACCAGCTGTCGGTTACCGGGAATGATTTTTCCTGTTCAAGCGAATAAATGTAAATTCTCGCGTTGGAACGGACTTCCGGCCTTGTATATACTATCCACCTGCTGTCAGGCGACCAGGCATAAGAATAAATTGAAGATGATTCAGCCTTATCAACGAGTGTAACTTTCTTTGTTTCTACATCCACAAAATGGAGTCGCTGCATTCTGTCATTCCAGATAATCTTTTTACTGTCCGGAGACCAGGCAATTGAGAATTTGTAGTTATTCCCCTTCGATGTCAGCTGAACAGGAGTTCCCTTTCCATCCTGTGCGATGATATAAATTTCATCCTCTCCGGTAGCATCAGATATGTATGCAATCCATTTCCCGTTCGGAGACCAGGCAGAATTCCTGTCGTGAACTCCCGGGGAATTGGTTAAATTTCTGGTTACACCGTTTGCTGCAGGGACGGTAAAAATATCTCCCCGCGCGTCAAACAATCCTCTTTTGCCGTCAGGTGAAACGCTCCAGCCGGCAACATTGCTGCTTACATCAACAATTCCGCCTCTCCCCGAATCGAAATCCTCTTTAAGGTAAATATTAACCTTCTCGGCTTTCTCATCGGCAAGATTCATTTTGTATATATAACCGCCATTCTCAAAGACAAGAGCCTTATCCCCAATCGAGGGGAATTTAACATCATATTCGGTAAATCTTGTAATCTGTTTTGTCTCTTTCGAATTCAGGTCATAAACATAAAGGTTAAGTCTTCCGGTCCTGTCGGAAATAAAATAAATCTTATTTCCGCTCCACATCGGGAAAATATCCTGCGCCGGATTATTTGTGATGTTAACGGTGGATTTGTTTTTGAAATCATAAATCCATACATCGTCTGCCTGCCCGCCCCGGTATCTTTTCCAGGTCCTGAATTCCCTGAAAATCCTATTGTAAGCCATTTTAGTCCCGTCCTCTGAGAAAGAAGCAAAACCGCCTCTCGGCAATGGCAGCTGAACAACAGGCCCGCCGTTTGCATTAACCTCAAAGAGCTGCCCTTTCCAGTCATTGAACTCTATCCATCTTGAACGGAAAATAACTGTTTCATTATCCTTCCAGTCCATAACAATATTATTAGGCCCCATTCTGTCGGATACATCATCTCTTCCCAAAGTGGCAGTGTAAGTAATTCTTTTAGGAATTCCCCCTTCTGCCGGAATTATATAGACTTCCGTGTTTCCGTCGTACTGACCTGTAAAAGCAATCCTCTTCCCGTCGGGTGAGAATTTGGGGAACATTTCGAATCCGATATCGGACGTAATTTTTCTTGCAACTCCCCCCTTTGCATCAACCGAATAGAGGTCCCCTGCATATGTAAAGACAATATTATTCCCGTTTATTGCCGGAAATCTTAAAAGCCTTGCTTCATCCTGAGCCGATATTCTTCCCGCAAGCAAAAAGAGAATCAGCAATAAAACCGCCGTGCTAATCTTTTTCATTTTAATCCCTTAGATTGTTTTCTATTTAACTCAGTTTCACCGGCTAAAAAATATACTTTTTATGCTACTCTTTAAAGGAATAGAGAATATTTTTTGCCCGAGAATGGTGTAATTTAAATTAAAATGGAGCCCATTTCCGGAACATTTAAACAATTCATATTCCCTTCCGATTATATTAAAAACAAAATGAGAAAAATTGAACTCCCTAAACTCTCAATTTATCATATCTGCCGAGGATCTTAACGGGATTCTTACCTCACAAGATACGGTAATAATTGATACCCGCGAGCCGGAAGATTATTCAGCCGAGCATATCCCGGGGGCCGTGAACATTTATGATATTTTTACTTATCTGGCATTGGAAGAAAACGGAGGCTATTCTGCAATGAGGGAGCATTTTGCCCGACTGTTCGGAAATGCTGGAATCGGTACCTCGGAGAGAGTAATCATTTATGAAGACGCTATGGATAACGGATACGGAAGGAGCTGCCGGGGATGGTTTATCCTTAAACATCTCGGCTATTCAAATATGCAGGTTCTTCACGGGGGATTCCAGGAATGGCTGCGCAAAGGATTTCCGGTAACAAAAACCCTTCCCGCTCCGGCAGCAAAAGAGTTCGTAATTAAAACCGATAATTCATTAATCGTTGACAAGAATGAAATGCTGAAAGCCATTTCAGATCCTTCGGTTATAATTCTTGATGTAAGGGATCACTCGGAATGGATTGGAGTAAGTTCCTCCCCTTACGGTCCCGATTTTGCCCCCCGCAAGGGAAGACTCCCCGGCGCAGTCTGGATTGAATGGTACAATATGATGAAAACTGTAGATTCAATTCCTAAATTCAAATCGAATGAAGAATTAAAAGACTTATTTGCCTCGGCCGGAATTACAGAAGAGAGCGATGTAATAATCTATTGTTTCAAAGGTGCGCGGACTTCGAATGTATATATATGTATGCAGATGGCGGGCATAAAAAAAGTGCGCTGCTATTTCAGCGCCTGGAACGAATGGAGCCGCATACCGGAATTGCCTATTGAAAAAGGATATCCTAAAACTAGTCTCTGATAAGATATGCCTCTTTAACCGGGGGCTGTTTCATCATTCCGGCAGCCATCTCCTCAATATTCTTGCCGGGGGCGAAAATTCCGGCTAATTTGAGGGTAACATCTCCTTTCTCAACTTCATTCCCTATAAATGCCAGCTCCCATTTAGAAACAATCAAATCTAATTTTTCCTTTTGAGCTAATTTCTTTAATTCATCCTTTATAAGATCCAGGAACTCCATAGCAGAACCGGTACCGAAGCCCTGTTCGTGCCTGAACATCTGCCTTGCCCCCGCTTCCCATTCAATGCTCTCAATCTCCTTTTTATCTCCTTTCTCCCTTGCAGCTTTCATCCTATCATAAAGTTTTTGCATAGGATTCTTATAGAACGATGAGTTTAGGCAGGTAATGGCAATTATTCTCGAATCATAGGTCCCAATCCGTAATTTCTTCTGAGCGGTTACTTCGGAAGGAATAATAAGGAGGGTAATTATAATTGCAGATAATAAAATGTTAATTGCTATCTTCATAATGTTACCCCATAATAAGATTATTTTAGTAAGATCATTTTTTTATAATCCGAGAATTCATTGCATTCCAGTTTATAAAAGTAAATTCCATTTGCCAGATGTGATGCATTAAATCTTACCAGACTTTCGCCTGAGGGATAATCCCCTTCTGCAATTATTCCCATCTCTCTTGCGGCGGCATCATAAAGAGTTATCCTTACGCGAGCCCCCTTTTTAAGAGAAAACTTTATGTTAGTTGCCGGATTAAATGGATTCGGATAATTCTGATACAGAACATATCCCGCAGGAATTTCATCCTTTTCTATTCCGACAAGAATGAAAACCTGAATAGTATTTGAATTAGCTCCGGTTCCCCCGGAATTGTAGGCCCTTACTCTGTAGTAATAATTAGTATTGTAATTAATTCCCGTAACCGGGTAAGATG
>JAEXUB010000213.1 GCA_023453125.1 Bacteroidota bacterium | reverse complement strand
GCATTTGTAAAGGCAGTCTTGCTGTATGAGCGGTAGAATTCCCCCATTCCGGTCTTCCAATATTTATACATCACTTTTCTGAATCCGGGCCAGGCGAATGTTTCCAATGTATCCCCCGGGCTGAATGAGGTTTTGCTGTACCCTTCCCTTTTGAATGAAAGCACTGCATTAGGGCCAGCTTCCACTCCGCCATTAATCATCCGGGTAAAATGGACTCCAAGGAATGGAAACGCCGGATTGGGCACCGGATAAATAAGGGAATTAACCAGATTCTCTTTTTCCGGACGTATCTTATAATATTCCCCGCGGAATGGAATTATCTTTAATTCAAGATTGGGATGGGTAAGACGTGCGATTCTGTCTGACTGCAGTCCGGCGCACGAAACTACCATTTTACTTTGGTATACATCTTTATCAGTAATTATTTCAAAATGCCCTGGTTTCTCTTTAATTCCTGTAACTGAATTATTGAGCTCGAGGCGGTTATCATTTTTTAATATATCTTCAAGGTAATGCTTAGATACTTCGGTGTAGTTTATAATTCCTGTCTGGGGGACAAATATTCCCTCCACTGCTTCAACGTGAGGCTCAATTTCTTTAATTTCTTCTCTGCTTATTTTACGCAGTCCTTCAAGGCCGTTATCAATTCCTCGCAGATAGAGATTATTCATATCGTGAATCTGGCTATCGTCAACCGCGGCAATAACTTTTCCGCAGATATTGTATTTAATCCCGTGCGAATCGCAGTAATCCAACAGCATCCTATACCCTTTGCGGCAGTTAACAGCCTTAAGGCTCCCCGGTTTATAATAAATGCCCGAGTGGATTACACCGCTGTTGTTTCCTGTCTGATGTTTGCAGATTGCGTCTTCCTTCTCAAGAATCAGGATCTTAAGGGAAGGGGATTTCTCAGTAATTTTAAGGGCAGTAGCCAACCCGATTATACCGGCGCCAATTACAGTAATATCATACATTTCATTTTCCGTTTACAAGTTTATCGTACAAATTTTTATATGAATCCACCATTTTATCAAGGCTGAACAATTCCTTTATCTCCATATTATAGGCCGAGACTGCCTCCCTGTTACGGCTGAGAAAAGATAATTTTTCAACATAATCTTCAATATCATCAAATTTATATAATTGCCTTTCATCATTATTCATAACTTCCCTGTTGCCGCCGATATCGGAAGCCAGTACCGGGAGTCCCGCATATAAAGCTTCAATAATGCTTATCGAAAGCCCCTCATACCTGGAAGACAGTGTAAAGAGATCAAATGCTTTTATATATTTATATGAGTTCTCAATTGCTCCTAAGAGTATCAGGTCTTTTTCCAATCCCTTTCCGGCTATCATTGATTTATAGAGGTCATAATTGGGCCCGTCCCCGATAATTGCAAGTTTAACACCGGGAATTCCTTCTTTGATTCTGCTAAAATTATTAATAAGAAATTCATAGTTTTTCTGATAAGCCAGCCTGCCGGTAGAGCCTATAAGAAAGGAGCCTGATAAATCGATTCCGCACTTTTCAGAAAAAAACTTTCGGGCAGTTGGCGCATCAAGATAATTTAATTCTTCCTTATCGAGCCCGTTTAGGATTACATCGCCCCCCGTTACAATATTCTCATTTTGCGCAATAGTAAAATTATTCCTGCTTACAAACACCGGGGAGTCGATAAATTTGAGCATTATCCGGAAAGATAATTTGGTTATAAATTTATACAGGCTGTTAATTTCGTATTTCTCATCGAGGAATGATAAACCATGGAAGGTAAAAACGGATTTCGGTTTGTCCTTCAGATAAGCAATTGCAGCAGCGCCAATAAGCGTATTTGAACTGTTAAGATGAATTACATCATACCGGTTTTTATTAAGGAAGCGGAAAAGGTCATAGATAAAATAGAGGAAAGAGAATACATTTACTGTCCTTTTAAGGGAATTTAGCTTATGATAAGTTATTCCGTCCTTGTCGAGCTCGCCGAAGAGATATCCCCCCTCGCCTGCCGCAATTTCAACAACGCATCCTTTTTTAATAAGGTTCTTTGCAAGTTTATGCACAAAGACCTGAGCTCCGCCTATATCCGATTTCGTAATTACGATAAGTACTTTCATAATTCTAACTATTCTCTACCTGTAATATTTTTATAAATGCCGTACAGCGTTTTTTGATATTTACTTACATCATAATTTTCAATTATTGCCTGATTATCTAACAGCCGCTGATATTCCATTGAATAATTATTTTCAATTTCATTTATTGCATCTATCCACGACGCCGCATTTCCCGGCTCGTATGCCCTGCCGCAGTTTACAATCTTGATACTCTCTTCCATCCCCCCCTGTTCGGGTACAATAGGTATTAAACCGTTGACGAAAGCTTCAAGGATTACCATCGGCGCATTTTCGTACCAGATTGATGACATAGAAAAATATTTAGCTCTTGCTATTTCACTCATAAGTTCATTATGCTGCATAAAGGGTTTGAAAATTATATCCCCTGCATAATTGGAGTTTGCTGACTCTGTTTTGAGCTTGGCTTCCTCTTCCCCCTCTCCTATTATAAGCAGCTTAAAATTGTTTGGAGAAACCGATTTCCACTTTAGAAATGTTCTTAAAAGAAACGAAACATTCTTGTCGCCTGACAACCTGCCGAAATAACAGATTAAATTCTCTTTTTCTGAAGGATTATGCTTCCGGAGAGTTTTCATTGGATTTGCCAGAAGCATAATCTTGCTTTTATCGATGCCGTCTTGAATCATTTTGTGCATTAAAAAAGAGCTTGGTGCAATATATAAATCCACAAATTCTGTTTGCTTTAAGATGTTGCCCCCCATAAAGCATCGAAGACTTTTAATAAAAGAATAAGCAAATCCACGGCGGTCGCAATTATTCCAGACAATATCCATTTTGACTTTCTTCCCTATGCATTTTTCGCATATGTTGTTGGAAGAATAATTAAAAAGACAGGCATTGGGACAGATAAGATGATAATCGTGGACAGTCTGAATTATTTTTGTACCGGCAGCTATCTTTGCTTCTTTCAAAGCTTTAAGGACCGATGGAGATAGTGCAGAGTAAATATCGTGAAAATGAATTATATCAACTTTATTCCCGGATAAAAACAACTTGAGTTTACGGTAATTTTCTGCCGAATAGATATAGTTTATTGCGCCTTTCAGGCCGCCGTATTTTTCCCAAGGTATAAAATCAACTGCCGATTTATTATTCCCGATATTTCTTGGAATAAATGCTGAAATATTTTCTTCAACAAAGCTATTCTCTCTGGTTACATTGAAAACCGTTTCCGAACCGCCCCTCAGATCATAACTATTTATATGAAGAACCTTCATCCCTTTATTCCTGCATTTTGCCTATTTTTAAGGACGGTTTCGTATAACCGCAATAAACCTTGAAAATATTTTTCTTCTGAAAAATTCATCAGGGCTGTTATTTTTGCATTTTTCGACATTTCGTAATATTTCTCATCAGAAAGGCCCGCTGCTTTCTTAAGTGCCGCCTTTAAGCCCTCCCTGTTTCCGGGCGAATAAAGGAAACCATTTTCTCCATCTTTTATAATTTCGTTAAGAGCTCCAATATCGGAGGCAATTACCGGCTTGCCCAATGCAAGGGATTCAACAGCCGACAGAGATAGAGTTTCATAACACTCGGACGGTACTATGGTAAACATACTTTCTGCAATCAGTTTTTCAATTTCTTCTTTATTCCTGAAACCTTCATAATTTATATTTTTTGTCCGGCCGACACTAAAAATAGTTTCTAATGGACCTTTGCCTGCAACTTTCAATTTTAACTCCGGATATTCCTTAAAAGCATCGAAGACTGTGAGTATCCCTTTTTCTTTAATAAGCCTATTAAAGAATAAGAAATAATCTCCTCTTGAGGGTTCATCTCCGCTAATCACCGCGGGATTATAAAGTATTTCGTACATATTTTTCAGCTGGGGTTTATATTTCAGATATTTATCTCTCACAAACCGGCTTACGAATATAAATTTATCGACATAGTTTTCTGCTTTCCAAAAACTATTTCTTAAGAAACTCTCTGCAGCAATATTAATACTTCCTGCCATACCTTTAGGCGAACAACTGTTCTTAATGCAATTAAAGTAGTTTCCACTCCCGCATTCTTCACAGATTTCCATACTGCCATTATAAAACACAGCAGCCGGGCATAACATCCTAAAATCGTGAACGGACATAACAACGGGCAGATTAAACTTTTTAATCACCGGTAAAATTGAATATGTAATTCCTCCGATAATGCAGTGAAGATGAACGATATCGGGTTTCTCCTTGTCAAACAGGCTCTTTAATGCCCGCGCAGCTTCTAAAGAATAAAAACGGTCAATTATTCCGTTTGAAACATCAATTAAATATTCATCCTGATCTGGATTTATATTGTCATTATTTCTGCTTAATGAAATAACTTTATGGCCATTCCTTTTAAGGATTGATATAGTGTCATTGAAAACCACATCGGATCCTCCGATTCTGCTATGGTTATTATTTACCTGGAGAATTTTCATTTCGCGAAACCGTTGTTTTCTAAACTTAAAAGCAGTTTTTTAATTCTCTCAGAATCGCGTTTGACTAGAAATTTGCGGCAGATTTCCGCTGCTCTTTCGGCATTTTTCTCTTTGTTATATATTAAAGCCATAACAAAATAAACGAATTCGGATGTATAAGGGTGTATAGAAGGAATAAACTGCTTATAGAAATAGTTGCGCGCCCTGAATAAATTTAAAGGCAGTTTTATGTAGGTTCCGAATTTCTTCTTTAATTCACTTATTGTATTGTCATCGGCAGAATCAATATACTCTATGATATGAGGGGCAGTAATGGAATGCTTTTCTTTTTCTACTTTTTTAAGATTATTAAGAGAAATATTTCCCTTCTTCTTATCAATGTAAAATACGCCAAGCGGATAAGAAAGATGCTTCATTTTATATTTCTTTGAAACTTCAATTTCAAATGCATGATCACCGCAGATTGCAAGATTATCGTCAAACCATATATTATCCTGCCAATGCAGAGATGAGCGCCACATCGGCTGTGAATACACAATGCATCTGTCGAGCTGGAGGAAATAATCAAATTCAGGCAGACGTTCAATTTTATTCCCTTTGATCTCATCAAAAGTCTGATTCGGCACATATGAGACATACTGATCTGCATGAACCAAAGCAGTCTCCGGGTCAGACTCCAGTTCTCCGGCCAAAATTTCGTATGCATCTTTTTTTAGCCTGTCGTCGGTATTGGCATTAGTAATATATTTCCCCGTAGACATTTTGATTCCTCTGTTCCACGCCTTGTAAATAGTCTCGCGCTCTTCGGTTTTTAAGTACTTAATATTAAGATCACAATTTAGATATTCTCTTATGATTTTATCTTCATCCTGAGGGGAATTGCTGTTTATAATTATTATTTCAAGATCAGCCGCAATTGTCTGAGCTAAAAGGTCCTCAATTTTACCGCGAATAAACCTTTCGGAATTGTAAGTGGACACTATTGCGGAAACCAACGGCTGTTTTGAAGGCATAAATTACTCCGCAGCCCCATTATTTTTGATAAATATTGCATCCGCCTGGAGTATTTTCCCGTCAACCGGACTGCAAAGCTGTCCAAGGTTTCCCTTATATTCAAATCCATTTTCCGTTAAATAATCATAAATATCATTAAACAAAGGCTGAGACTCGTAAAGGGTTTCAAAACTTGTTTCAATAATTACCATAGAAGCCATCGGAAGGAATTTTTCAGCCCCCCGAAGAACATTCATTTCGAATCCTTGGACATCAATTTTCAGCAGAATATTCTTAATGTTATTGAATTCTGGAAATACAGAGTCCAATCTTTTAATTTGTATTTTTTCTTCATATGCGTCCTTTGTATAGGGGAAAGGATTTTTATGTGCGTCGGTCATCTTGAGTATTGAAGAGCTCGGAGAGAACTCATTATGATAAATAATTGATTCGCCGTCGTTATCACCAAGGGCGTAGTTCAAGTATTCAATTTTTTTCACATAATCCGTATTGATTTTCAACTCCTCATATGGCTCTTTGAGTGGTTCAAAAGAATAAATTTGAGCATCCGGGAATATTGCAGATATAAACCTAACAAACTCTCCGTTATTGGCTCCGACATCATAAATTGTTTTTATATCCATTCTTCTCAGCCAGTCAAACTCTCCCCTCCTAAGCCGGTCTTTTGTAAAACTTCTTTTCGAAATCTCTAGACCGAATAGATGAAAAATCCCTTTAATAAGATTTATAACTTTCCTGTACATTTATGCCGCCGTCCCCTTTGATAAAAAATATTTAGTATAGTGAATAAATTCCTTTCTGAATATAAAAGCAGAGGCTACCGAAAGTCCTCCTAAAACCATCAAATAATCAGCATTTAAATTAAGGAGCAGATAAATAGCAGTTCCTATGCTCATCAAAAGCCACACGAATTTTTTCAGATGTATTATATTCATAAAAACAGCCGTTTCTATACCCGACTGCCTTTTTACAAATTGAAATGTCATTATATTTACCATTACTACCGTTAAAAAATAACCTAAAAGACCCAATGGATTTGCAAAAAGCGCAAACCCGGCAATAAGGCTTAAAGAAATTATAACAATATTTATAAACTGCACGAGTACAACAAAATAAGCCTTTCCAATTCCCAAAATGAACATATAAATGGTATATCCCACATTATTGACCGCCTCTGCAAGACTGAGCATCAGGAAAAGTGGAACAATTTCCTCATACTTAAAAATGTATTTGAGAAGAAATAAAACAGGCAGCACAGCCAGGCCGAATGCAAAACCGGAATATACAACTCCCATCTTTGTGTATTCGGCACCGTTAGACATTAAAAATTCTCTGTAATCTTCCTTGTTTTTAAGCACACTGGCTTTGGGCAAAATAATCTTAAAGGCGGCAAAAAACAGCCCCGAAATTGCCACTGTCGTCCTTCTGGCAATCTCATATACAGGAACAAAATCAGCGCGGTAATTATTACCAATAATATATTTGATAACCGGATCTATAAGCGATGTAAAAAATGATGTGAACTGGACTGAAACACTGTATTTAACTACTTGCTTAATGATGTCATAATTGAAATTCGCAAACCGTATTTTTAGTTCAGGCTGCTTCTTTAATGCAACTGTTACATATATAAGAAAC
The DNA here is from genome assembly GCA_023453125.1 of Bacteroidota bacterium. Taxonomy (GTDB): domain Bacteria; phylum Bacteroidota; class Ignavibacteria; order Ignavibacteriales; family Melioribacteraceae; genus JAEXUB01. Next base: position 5,554 of record JAEXUB010000213.1, on the reverse strand, counting down.
ATTAAAAAGGGCGCCAGCAGATATACAACAGAAAGCCAGACCATTGAAAGCTTTAAATTATAAACTAGCAGAACCCCTGCCAGCAGAAAAAAATTATTAGTCAGGTTTATCTTGCTGGTAATTACAAACAAGTTCAGTCCTTCAAAAACCGACCGGATGAACAAAATCAGATATTGAAAAATAAAGCCGCATCCCAATATTACAAAAACAGTTTTAAATAGGTTTACCTTATCGGCAGGCACGATATAAGGATTGTTGAAATAAAACAGTTCCGCAACTGAGTACATAACAATAAAAACCAGAAAGCCGAGGACTATGAAGACAAAGAAAATACTTGACAGAAGTTCATTTATTTTTTCTTTTTTACCCGAATTGTATTCTGCCACATATTTAATAATCGTAAGGCCGAATCCAAAATCGAGCGAAGTTCCCATACCCCAAAGCGAGGCGAGTATCAGCCAGGCCCCAAACAGTTTTTCTTTATATAAACTTAAATTGAGGTAATAAACTGCCAATGCGATGCTAAACGATATCACAAATTGAATGGCAAGCCATAAGGAATTTCTTTTATCTGTCTGCATCTGCATTCAATTTATGTTTATTGAGAACCATTAAAAAGCCCAGCAGAAATCCCATTATCATTATCTGCTGTCCCCAAAGCCAGGCATCTGTCATAAACATCGAAATTATTATATAGACAAATGACCAGTTTACAATCAGAGAAATCTCCACCCATTCTTCCTTTGGAACCCGGTTAAGATTTCTATACACAATTCTTAGAATTGAAAAGAGCAAAAACACAAATCCGGCGAAACCGATTATTCCGGTCTCGGTAATCACCGCAATAAATGTGACATGAGGAGTTAGGTTTTCCACATAAGCCTTATAAAAACTTTCTGGAATAGTGTAGTATAAATGAGATGAGAAAGGAAATGAATAAAGCCCTATACCGGCAACAGGGTGTTTGGAGAATGCATTATAGGCCGTATGCCAAATTAAAGCCCTGGTTATAAAAGAATTATCCCCGACAGATGCAGTACTTTCGGTTAAAACACTCTCCTGCGCCTGCTGGTCAAGCCTTTTCTCTAATCCTGTACTGAATAACGATACTCCCGCATAAACTATTGCTACGACTGCCAAGACTGTGACCGAATGAACTAAAAGTCTTTTTTTCTCTTTAATAAAGCCTCTTTTTTGGAGAAGAAGAAATAAAATCAGGAGTGCAAATGAAAGGCCAAACGACAGCCATGCATTTCTTGTTTGTGTAATAATCAGGCCGGCAATAAAGAATAGAAGAAGAGAGCCGTGGAAAATCTTTTTACTCCCTTGCGAATATATAAACCTGATTCCGGTATAAAGAGAAGCCAATCCGACAAAATCAACATAAAAAACGCCTGAAAATCCAAAAACCCTTTTTCCAGTCATCACTCCGAGGATTACAACATATACCGTATTTACTAATACTCCAAAAAGAAAGAGATTAATAACTCGCGCAATATCCTCCCGTTTACTGCATGTAATAACTGTAATATATAATACAACCAGCATACCTATCAGGTTATATCCTTTTCCCAAACTGGCTAAAATATTAACACTGTTGAAAAGTGAGGGGATAACCGACAGTAAATAAATTAAAATGGCCTTGTTTAGAGTAATGTTAAAATCCTCTCCCGAATATCCCCTATAAACAAACAGGAACGAAATTGCAAGCAGCAAGGTAAAAAATACGGAAGCATGTAAAAATGATGCATAGGGGATAAAAATGGAAAGTATAAAAAAGGAATAGACAGTATTAAAACTTGCCAGTAAAGAAAAAACCATAATAACTGCACCAATAGGTACCAGAAACTTTTCATGCAATCCGTACTTAAGTAGAAAAACCGCAATCAGGGGTACAATTGCGGCCATTAATATCACAAGTCCCTTTTTTGTAAAAGAATCTGATGCTTCAATTTTATTTAAAGCCTTTGCTAACAAATTGCCCTCAATCCCCTACGCTCTGATTTTGAGAGAATCTTTTAACATTTTAACTTTAGGATTAGCCGAGTTTTTAATTACTTCTCCGGTTACAATAAGAAAAATTGCTAACAGCAGGGTGATAAATGTAATTATGATAGTTAACAGAGCTCTCTGCGGATAAGCCTTCTTTTCGGGGGGCTTTGCTGTATCTATAATTTGAAGTATTGGGATGTTTTTCTGCTCTTCAAATCTAACCTGCTCATATAGAGGTATAATGAATTCAAGCATCTTGTTGTAAATTGTTACATCTCTGAAAAGCCTGACATACGTCATTGCATTTGACGGAAGGTTTTTAATTGCCATAATCAGGTCGGTATTCTCTTTCCCTTTTTTAAGGCTTTCAAGCTTCGATTTGTACTGGTCAACGGCTATTGCCGCGGGATTAACCTGAGGGGCACTATCGCCATATATTTTTTTAAGAATTTCCAATTCAGACTGTTTAGACATTAATTCGGCTTCCATTTTAGTATAGGCCTCAATGCTTGCCTTTGTCTGTTCTTCGGCAAGAAGAATTCCTGAACTTTTCTGGAAGCGGGTCAGAGAATCTTCTGATACACGGAGATTTTTCTTGATCTCATCATAACGGCGTTCAAGAAACTCTCTATTCTCCTTAGATTTCTGGATATTCATACTTACAATGGTCTTATTTAACTCATCCACAATAAAATTGGCCATATCGGCGGCCTTCTGCGGAGAACTTCCCCTTACCTTTATTTCATAAGCTCCGTCTTTGTTTTCATCAGCAAATATATTCTCAGCGGCCTCTTCCAGTACTTCATCAAAATAACGCCTGTCATATTCCTTTACAAGGTCAAATTTAGCAATGAGTTTTTCGAGCATTGTACGGCTGTAAATTATCGTTTTGTAAACATCGTTCTTGTTGTTCTTGAGGCCGGGAATACTTACAGGCAGATTAGAAAAGCTTTTAAGCAGCGAACCGATTGAGCTCATTTGATCCTGCTCTGAAGGCAGAATTATGGCCATTGAATCATATTTAACCGGGATAAAGACGTAGATAGCCGCATATGAAGCCAATGCCGCAATAATAACAATTACTGCTAAAAACTTTTTCCACCTTGCCAGAATTAACAGATAATCCAGCAAATCAAAACCTCTATTTTCCACCATAATAATCTCTCTTAAATATCATTCTTGTTTATTTAGAAACAACTATAATTAAAGAAATAAAGGAAACAACAGTTCCAAGTATGGACGTAACAGTACTCAAATCCTTCAAGTAATAACTCCATTTATGAGACACATCTTTCGGAACATATATAAAGTCCCCCGGTTCTAACTGAGTATTCTCTTTGGCATCAACCCAGGTGCGGCTTTTAGCCTTAATTACTTTGATTTCTTCCTGGGCACTTTTACCAAGCCCGCCGGCTTGCGAAATGTAGTGTTTGTAATTTGCCCCTTCTTCATACTTTACGTACCCGGGATTATTTACCTGTCCGAAAAGGAAAACGAGGTCTTCTTTATAAGGGACAAGAATAATATCCCCGTCACGCACCGCGAACCTGCTCTCTTTGCTCCCTTCTTCAAGAATTTTATTGAAATCTACCAGGCCGGGACTATGCATAAGCCGCAGCATGTTATCTATTATGAATGCCGATGAGTCTTCAACAACCAGATCTGAGCTTCTGCTCATTAAAAGTGTTTCAATATAATTATAATCGTATTTCGTATCGTTCTGTAAAATCTTTTTCCCGGGATTCTTTTCGTACTGCTCGATTATCGATTTCATCCTGAGCATCTGGCTTCCGTTTCCCCCTCTTAATATCTCGGAATTTTCCAGGAATGCATTTTTGGTAAATCCTCCTGCCCTTTCAATTACTTCCTTTAATGTGGAGTTGTTCTTTTTAATAAAAACGTAGCCCGGATTCTTAACTTCTCCCAAGACCAGAACTCTGTAATCCTTTCTGTTGCTTTCATCTGCGAGCACTCTAATCCTGTCCCCCGATTTCAAATCAACAGCATCGCTAATGCCGGCCTTAATAATTACCTCATTGTTCCCTGAATTATCAAGACGGTATACTTCAACTTCATTTACATTTTCAAATGCGTGGCTTATACCGCGGGCGAACAATAATGCATCGCTCAATTTATCCCCCGGCACATACTGGAATTTAACCGGCAGATTTACAGCCCCTTCAACAATTACGTAATTCCTATCCAGATCAGCTTCGGGGAAAATAATAACATCGTCATTTTTAAGGTATGGATTGTACTTAAAATCCCCTGTTAAGCGGAATTTCTCCAGGTCGAGTTTAATAGTCTCGCCGCTTAATCTTTTCAGGGTTATATCCCTTCTGGAATATTTGGCAATCTGCTCAACCGCCTTCGCCTGAGAGACCTCATCGCGCGCTACATTCAGGGCCGCATTCCGGGCTTCGTTAAAGAGGCGGGTAATAAACTGGTCTGCCCTCTCTGTAATAGATGCCGGAAAAGAGCCGTTAACTATAAACGAACCGCCTACAGTAACCGAAATAAGGTTCAGTTTATCGGCATTAAGCTGATTTTTGGCATTGGAATTCTGTTCCTGCGCTTTAATTAGGGACGCAAGAAATAAAATTAGGATAACTATTTTCTTTTGCATTTGACGGACTAATTTGTTGATAAATTCGGTAGTGTTATTTCGATAGAGATTCCCCGTATTGAAGTTCGTAATAACTGCGGTATTGACCGCTAATAATATGTTCCCACCAATTACGATTTTCCAAGTACCACTCCACTGTCTTGCGGATTGCCTCGTTAAAATCCAAAACCGGCTTCCATCCCAATTCCTCCCTTATTTTGGAGGAATCGATCGCATAACGCCTGTCATGCCCCGGCCGGTCTGCAATAAATTCAATTAAATTATCTGACTTGCCTAAAATACTCAAAATTAATTTAATAATTTCAAGATTTTTCATCTCCCGGTCGGCCCCCAAATTGTAAACATTCCCCGGAACTCCTTTATCCATAACGGTTTCTACCCCCCGGTTATGGTCCGTAACGTGAATCCAGTCTCTTACATTCTGCCCGTCCCCGTATACCGGAAGTTTTTTATTATTCAGGGCGTTTATTATCATTAAAGGAATTAGTTTCTCCGGGAACTGATATGGACCATAATTGTTGGAACAGCGGGTAATTACCACCGGCACACCGTAAGTATGATGGTATGAAAGGGCCATAAGATCGGCCCCAGTCTTGCTTGATGAATAGGGACTATTGGGGCTCAAAGGGGATTTTTCAGTAAATCTTCCTTCGGGACCAAGGCTGCCGTAAACTTCATCGGTAGAAATCTGAATGAATTTTTCCGTTTTATACCGTTTTGCAGCCTCAAGGAGTACATTAGTACCTATTACATTTGTAGTAAAGAAAACCTCAGCCCCGAGAATACTTCTATCCACATGGGTTTCAGCAGCAAAATTTATTACATAATTAATTGAGTATTTGCGGAAGAGATAGTCTACAAGTTCGCTGTTGCAGATATCCCCCTTAACGAAAGTATAATTTTTATTTTTTTCAGACTGCCTGAGGTTTTCCGGAT
>JAEXUB010000034.1 GCA_023453125.1 Bacteroidota bacterium | reverse complement strand
AAAGAAGACGGGATAACACCTGAATAGAAATACTTTCGGTATTATCCCGAACAAAATCCTCAAAACCGAACCTGACGCCTGCTTTAATGGGAACTGAAAAATTTAGTCTAGCGGATAATCGGTATATCCTTTTTCTCCCGGAGTATAGAATGTTCCCATATCGGCCATTCTAAGTTCGGCTCCGGTTTTGAGTTTTTCAACCAAATTCGGGTTCGAAATGAAGGGGCGCCCGAATGCAACAAGGTCTCCTTTCCCTTCTTCAATATCTTTTCCTGCTTTAACAGCATCAAATCCGCCGGAAAGAATATAAGCTCCCTTGAAATTTCTTCTGATTTTTTCCTTTACCGAATCGGAAACCGAAGGAGCACCCATTGCCGAGTGATCAACAACGTGGATGTAAACAAGGCCGAGTTCATTAAGTTCTTTTGCAAGAAGCTCATATGTTTCTTCCAATCCTTCATATACTCCGAGATCGCAGGCTGTTCCGTAAGGAGATACTCTGATGCCTACTCTGTCAGATCCAATTGCTTTAACAGTTCTTTTGGCTATTTCAAGTGCAAACCTGATTCTGTTTTCGGCGCTTCCCCCGAATTCATCCGTTCTCTTATTTGAAGTAGCATTAATAAACTGTTCAATAAGGTATCCGTTTGCCCCGTGAAGTTCTACTCCGTCAAATCCGGCTTCAACCGCGAGTTTTGCGCTTTCTACAAATTCGTTGATTGCGGCTTCAATTTCATTTAGCGTCATTTCTTCCGGTACCGGATAAGCCTGCATCTGCTCCTGGTCTGTCCAAATTTTACCGCTTACCTGAATTGCAGATGGAGCTAATACCCTTCCCCCTTCAGGCAGATTCAACGGATGTCCTACTCTTCCGGTATGCATAAGCTGGACAAAAATCCGCGCCCCTTGTGCGTGTACCGCATCTGTTACTTTTTTCCAACCTTCCGCCTGTTCCTTATTGAACAGCCCGGGTATTCTGGAATATCCCAATCCGTTTGGAGATGGTGATGTTCCTTCAGTAATTATCAGCCCGGCCCCCGCCCGCTGTCCGTAATAAAGGGCCATTAAATCATTCGGAATATTATTTATAGCACGGCTTCTTGTCATAGGCGCCATTACAACACGGTTCTTTAATAAGTTATTTCCCAGTTTATATTCAGAAAAGAGAAGATTTTCCATTGTTTTACCTCATTTTTAATTTATTTTTAGTTCGTACTATTGTTGCAACAGGAATAAACGGTAAAAAGTTCCAATAAGCCGAAAATGGGATAAAAGCCATATATTAGGAATATCATATTTAGTATATTAAATTTTAGACACTGCAGAATCTTCGGTATTTTGCAAAGGGGCAGGAATTGTCTCATAGAGCACGCCGGCAATAAATACTTAAATAATTTTGTAACATTCCGGCAGAAGCCGGCTCTATTTAGGGAATCAATTTTTCAGGAAAGGGATGAACATTCAGGATGGGGCGGTAAAAGAATTATTCAATTTGTACTCAAAAGATATTCTCCAGTATTCATTGAGCCTCCTAAAAAACTATGACGACGCCCAGGATGCACTTCAGGAAGTATTTATCCGTTATATCGACAGCCGTAATTCATTCCGCGGGGAGTGCAGCCACAAAACTTTTCTTCTCGTAATAACCAGAAATTACTGCTATAAGAAATTAAGCGGCAAATCAGGAAAGAATGTCCCACTCGATAATGAACTCCCCGCCCTTGAGAGTTCCTCCATTGAAGAAAAAATTACATTGAACGAGGCAATTAAAAAACTCAGCCGTGAGGAATTCGAATTGATCTACCTGCGCGAATACGCATGCCATTCGTATCAGGAAATTTCCGAAATTCTTGAAATCAGCGTTGATAATGTAAAAGTAAGGCTTTTCCGCGTAAGGGATAAGCTTAGAAAATATTTGAAATGAGGTAAACCATGAAACATTATGAAATGGAAATCAGCCAGTATATAGACGGGGAATTAAATCCCGATGAATCCAGAGAGATGTTCAGGCATATAGGGGAGTGCGTTGAATGCCGCGAATTATTATCCGACTTTATTATGCTCAAGGATAAATCGAGGTCATTCTGTACGGAAAATATTAAAGAGATTTCCGGCACCCGCCCGGCTAAAAGCAGCGGATTCTATAAATATGCTTTTTATGCAAGCAGCGCCGCTGCTATAATCCTGATATTCATCCTAAGCACCTTTAAGCAGGAGCAGAAAACTGAAATTGTAAATGCCGCAAGAGTAGACACAGTCTATGTAGAAAAGGAAATCCCGATTCCCGAGACAAAACCGGTGCCTCAGCCCAAACTGGCTTCACACCGGAGCAGAAGCTCTATTAATAAATCCCCCTATATGGCATTTATTATGAGCCTTAAGACTGAGAGCGTTACTCCTGCAGATAAAATAACATCAAATTAATTGTGGAGCCTTTGATGAAAAGTTTATTATTAGCAATTCTATTACTAACTGCCGGATTAGTACCGGCACAGAGAGATTTGACCAACATTCAGATAAAGATGGACATTATATCCGGTCTCAGTAATTCGGTTGAGGTCTATTATCCCAACCGGGAAGGTTATATTCTTGGCGCATTGGATGCTGCAAATCCAATTTTATTGAGGCATTCAGAGATCATTCCGGATAGAGAGATATTTGCCAAAAGTATAGATGCATTCCTTATTGACAGCAGAACTAAGCCGGGGGAAATTGATGAGCTTACCATCAGGCGCATTATGGAAGGAAGAGACTCAACATTCCTACCTTCCGGCGGTGCCGCAAGAATCCTTTTCAGCTTTACCCCCCTCACCGAAACAGTTAAAGCCGACTCAGTAAAAATGCTATTCAAATATGTTTATTACTCCCCCGCTGCAAACAATACGGCAGGTGAATTTGCATACAGTATAAAGTACGGAAGCGCTATATGCACTATGCCGTATGATGCCGCAGCCGATTTCAATGCACTTAAAAAAATCTTTCCCGAAGTAAATATTAAGCTTACAGCCGGTATATTAGATTTTGCCGAAAAACAGAAAATTGTAAACAGCCAGGAAACCGGATATGTGGACCTTGCCTATTATAAAAGTACAATAAAGCAGATTGAGGAATCGGCAAAGAAGTCAAAAGTTATTGCGCCAGGCATTAAATTCAGCTTTGAGTATATAAGGACTGACAAGAAAAACGAACAGCTGATATTAAACAAGCTCTCATTCCCTCTTCCCGGCTCCCCGATAGCAATCACGGAAAATGAATATCTGAAGTTCCCCTCTTTCATTTACAGAGGGACAATTAAATCACCTGTTGAACTTTATGAGAAAGAGAAGAATAAACTGATTAAACAGAGCAGCAGATGGCGCTATCAGAATTTTACCTACGATGTAGTTATTATTCCGATAGAAAAAAAGGGGGAGGAACTTGTATGCGATCTCTATTTCCCCTCCTCAACATTAAATCCACAGGTTAACTGCTATAAAAAAACCATATCATTCCGTTTGGGAGAAAGGGTAAAAATTGCACTCCCTCCGGGACACTGGTATTTATCGGATAAAATTAATGGCAAGGATGTTGTAATTACGGAAGAGTCCTTCAGGAACTATGTTAATGAATACTTTGTAATGTTCGCAGAAAGTTTCGGGGATATTATTGCCAATGCTGCAGTAAAGGACTCTACCGTTAAACAGCCTCAGACCAATTATATTTCAAAATCCTATACTGTTCAATATGGTAATTCACTCCAGGATATTGCAGCGAGATTGAATGTCTCAGTTTCCGAATTGAAAGCATGGAACGACCTTGAATTGGGCAATAAGGTAAAACTAAGACCGGGAGCCAGACTGACTTATCGAATACCCGTAATTACAAAAACCTATACTGTTAAAAATGGTGATAGAATCCAAAACATCGCATGGAAACTGGATGTAACAGTTAATGAACTGAAAACATGGAACAATCTTGGACTGAACAGCAGCGTTAAACTAAAACCGGGAGCGAAACTGATTTACCACAAACCTGTGCGGAAATAGATCACACAATTAAGAACGGGCGCATTAAGCGCCCTTTCTTTTAATCCTTTTGCGCCAGAAGTCCGGATAATGCAGTGAATTCAATTTCCGCGTGTTCATTCAGGTCTTTCTCGAGTTGGGAGGGGATAAATAACTTTATAACAGGATTAAGAAATGAGAAAAGTCCTTTAAATCCTATTGCAAGTATATGAACCAGTTTGGTTCCCTCATTCTCCCTCTCCGTTTCAATTGTAAGATTAGCCGGAAGTGGAATAATGTTAATCATCCGCCAGCGGATAATCCTTCCCCTTTCATATTCTTTTACAACAGCCCTGAATTTAAGCCTTCGCTTACCCACGTATTCATCAAAATAAACGATGTTTCCTATATCTCCCGGTTTCTTCTTAATTGTGTGAAAAGCGAGGTGAACTCCCGGCCACCATTTGCTGTATTTTTCATCGGTACAGTCAATCATAAAATCGGTTACCTGTTCCGGAGAAACATTCTCAATTAATATTTCGGTTTTAAGTTCAACCATCTTCTCTATACCCCTGCAAGTTTCATAATAAGAAAAACAATCATTCCGAAAGTAGCTCCCAGATAAATTCTTCTTATATATTTTCTCCCCTCATCCCCTTTTGAGCGGCAGAGCTTAAAGAGAGGAATGCCGATTAATAAATCCATAATGACAAGAGGTACTGCATAAATGAGGGGGAACCCTCCGGTAACGAATGGAAGGACAGTAAGAGCAATTACCGTCAGAAAAATGTTCCTGCTTATTCCTATTGCATATGAACGCCCTTTTCTGATTGCAATTGAATTTGAATTAATCAATTTGTCCCCCTCGGCATCCATTGCATCGGCGGCAATCTCCTCGCCGAGGTCAATCAACGCTGCAACGCAGGCAAAAAACAGGACCGCGCTGTTAAAGGGATCTCCGGCGGCCGCACCTCCGAAAATAAATGTCATCCCTACGGAAAAACTTACCATAAGATTCCCCGGCAGCCCGCTCTTTTTAAAATATCTGTTATATAGGAATCCGACTATCGCAAGCAGGACGCCGATTAAAAATGCAGTCAGGCTTATAAACATACCTGCGGTAAGTCCTCCGGCCATAAGCAAAACTGCGAAGAGCAAAGCCTCGGCTTGTGAAACAAGATTTGACGGAATAGGTCTGTGGGGAGCGTTTATTCTGTCTGTCTCAACGTCGAAATAATCATTAAGCACAAGTATGGATGCCGATATTAAAAACACGGAAGCGAATGCTGCTGCCGCGAGGGAGATTGAGGCAGATGAACCCCCTGCAAGAAGCAGACCTATTACCGTACATATTCCAGCCGCAAATGGAAGCTCGAATCGGATAAGCTGAAATAATCCATTTAGTTTTTTCATTGCACCCGGACCGTTTAATTTGTCTTTATGTAATGGCTCTTAACAAGAATGCCGTTCAATACTTCGGTACCTGCGTGAACAAACTTCTGCGCGCAGTCAATTTCGCCGAAGAGCGGAATCCCCTTCCCCAGCAATATTGGGATTCGGGTAATTATCATTTCGTCAATCAATCCCTCCTTGAGAAATGATTGAATTGTTTTTCCCCCGTCAATATAAAGGTTATTAAAACCGCGCGAATTA
>JAEXUB010000090.1 GCA_023453125.1 Bacteroidota bacterium | reverse complement strand
ATATTTCCTCTAATTCACTGGAGCGCCTCGATACCGGACTTAAAACCCAGGCTTCTTCAATACTCCGTCTTGTAAAGGAGAAAAATATAGACTTTGAAACATTCCAGCCGGATGCAACATACCAGAGCCCCGAGGATATTGTCTGGGATCTGTTGTATGACGTTCTAGTGTTCGACAGAAGGAACTATTACATTCAGATTACATTGGGAAAGAGAACAATATTTAAAACAAGAAACCTTGCCAAAAAGAATTTAAAACTTCCCGATGGGATTAAGGAGAATGCCCCTTCCCTCTCCTTCGATATAAACGACCCCCAGATTGCCGACGGGGAAACAAGGGCTTACCTGCTTAACGATAAAAGATACCGGGTAATTGTTGCCTACCCAAGAGAACATATTACCCAGACACTCAGTACCCTCAGCGATTATTTTGTGATAACTTCTCCTCTCTTTTTTATAATTGCGCTTGCGGGGGGAGCGGTAATATCCCGAAGGTCTCTTTCCCGAATTGACGCCATCATCAAGAAAACAGAGGAGATTACCGCTCAGAGACTTAATGAGCAGATTCCCGGAGGGGATTATAAGGATGAATACGGCAGACTTGTCTCTAAGATGAATGAGATGATTGAGCGAATTAAAACCTCGGTCGATTTTATGAACCAGTTCTCCATTTCCGCTGCTCACGAACTGAAAACCCCCCTTACCATTCTGAGAGGTGAAATTGAGATAGCCCTTAAATCGGAAAAGCCCCCTCAGGAATATATTGAAATCCTCAAAAGCAATTACGAAGAGACTATTAGGCTTATTAAAATTGTCGACAACCTATTTTTCATATCAAAGAGCGACAATAAGCTTATTCATCTTGAAAAAATAGATACCGGAATAAAAGAATATCTTACCAACGTTATCAACAGCCTCCGCCTAATCGGAAAAGAGAAAGGAATTGAGCTTAAGCTCGATGTTAAGGATGATACGGTTATTAATGTTGACCACGTCCTAATGAAACAAACCCTTCTGAACCTTCTCGATAATGCGGTTAAATACGGATACGAGGGGCGCCCCATTTTAATTACAGGGGAAATGCTGTCCGAAAAGGAATATATCATTTCGGTTTCCAACGAAGGGGAGGGCATACCGGAAGAATCGCAGCAGAAAATATTTGACCGCTTCTTCAGGATGGAATCATCCCGCAACAGGAAAACCGGCGGAGTGGGGCTGGGGCTTTCGGTGGTCAATTCTATTATGGTGCTTCACGGGGGGCGGGTTTCGGTTTCTTCGGTGCCTTTTGAAAAAACTACATTCAGTTTAATTCTGCCGGTTTAGTCTCCCAAACCGGCATTATTTATTAGTCCAAACTTACAACAGGATTTGCAATAGCCGGAACAGTCAATTCTTCAATTTTTACCTTAACTACTCCTTTTCTAAGCATACCGAGCGCTTTTGCAGAAGCTCTGGATAAATCAAGGTCTCTCCCTTCAATATAAGGGCCCCGGTCGTTTATTCTTACAAAAACTGATTTATTGTTGCGGGGATTGGTAACTTTTAAAATTGTGCCAAAAGGAAGGGATTTGTGGGCAGCAGTCAAAGCGTTTTCATTATAAGTCTCTCCGTTGGCTGTTTCCCTGCCGTCGAACTTCTTCCCGTACCAGGAAGCTGTAAATATACCGTGGTCAACAAATTCTGGAGCTGCCGGGGTAGTTACATAGAAGTTCTTTTCGTTAATCTCCTTTTCGTATTCCTTCTCTATATAAGAGGAATCGCTAAGGCCGATTAAGCCGAAACTAATGGTCGAAAGCAAAGAAATCAATATTATATTTAATGTACGCAAAAATACCTCATTTTAGTTTTTGAATAAAAGAAAAACCGGAAAATTGGAGAATCTAAATTTTAAGGTTTTTCAAACAGCGCTGTACAGGCCGTGTGGAATTGAGAACTCTGGATTTGAAATGGTGCGAATTGTTTTTAGGGGCCTTTATTGCTCCCTGGTTTTTTACCGTAACGGCAGTTGTCAGTTTTTCTGCCGGGCATCCGGTTGAAGTGGTTTTTAGTCGGCTGTAATCGGGAGCGGCATACACCAGCGAGGTGAACCCTATCAAAAGTGCGGTTATGTATGCGGCCAGTTTCAGCTTCATCTTTTTTTTGCTATCTTGTTTTAGTTGTTATTCTTTTTTTCTTTTAAGTCTAAGCTTATTTTTACACTCTAAATTTACGAATTTTCAGATTAATCCGGAATTAAAAAGGCTTAATCTTGAACATATACAACAATAATTCATTTATAATATTTCACCATTCTCCGGCAAAATATATATGTTAAACAACCAGACTATATCCCCGGTTCTGATTTTTTCATCGCAGGAAAGAATAAATTCCCTTGTTTCCTTCTTCCGAAATATCAAAACTGTAAAGGAAATCTACCTCCTTTCACCTGAAAAAGTTGAAATTCGGGATAAAAACGTGGTTTTCATTGAGACTCCGTTTCCCTTTGGAAGTGGCGGGCTTAAGGAAATTGCCGGCAAAGTAAATTCCGATTACCTCCTCTTTATTCCTCATACAGGGGAAATTTCAATTTCGGAAGAATGCCTTGCCCGATATCTTGAAACGGGAAGGGAGTGCTGCGCGGGAATTGTTTACTCCGATTATTATGAGATAACCGGCAAAGAACTTAAAGAACACCCGGTTCTCAATTATCAGGAAGGAAGCCTGCGGGATGATTTTGATTTCGGTAAAATGATGTTATTTGAAACCGCTGCCTTTAAGTCGGCCGCCGGAGAACTGGAAAATCAAAAGTACTCAGGACTTTATTCAATTCGGTTGTCCGTAAGCCGCTGCAGTCCGATTGTAAGAATTCCTGAATTCCTTTACTCCGCGGAAGAGGGGGATTTAAGAAAGTCGGGAGAGAAGCAGTTCGATTATGTTAATCCGCGCAACAGGGATGTACAGATTGAGATGGAGGAGGCGGTAACCCTGCATCTTAAGAAAACTGGAGGATGGCTCTCCCCCGGTTTTCCGGAAGTCTCTTTTGAAGGAGATTTCCCTTTTGAAGCCTCGGTTATTATTCCGGTTAAGAACCGGGAAAAAACCATAGGCGCTGCTCTTGAATCGGCTCTCAGCCAAAAAACCCCTTTCAATTATAATGTAATTGTTGTGGATAACCATTCTACCGACAGCACCGGTGAAATAATAAAATCGCTAGGGGCAAAACATTCAAATTTAAAGCACATTATGCCCGAAAGAAAAGATCTAAATATTGGGGGATGCTGGAACCGGGGAGTTTCCGATCCGGAGTGCGGGCGCTTTGCCGTTCAGCTTGACAGCGACGATCTTTATAAAGATGAGAACACGCTCAGAATAATTGTTGAGAAATTCCGGGAAGAAAAATGCGCTATTGTAATCGGTTCATATATTATGACCGACTACAGCCTTAATGAAATACCCCCCGGATTGATTGACCACAGGGAATGGACTGATGAGAACGGCAGAAATAATGCTTTAAGAATTAATGGGCTCGGAGCGCCAAGAGCCTATTTTACACCGGTAATTAGAGATGTCAGGTTCCCAAACGTAAGCTACGGGGAAGACTACTCTGCCGTTCTTTCGATAATAAGAAATTATAAGGTTGGGCGCATTTACGAACCGGTCTATATATGCAGAAGGTGGGAGGGAAATTCCGATTCTTCTCTTGCCATTGAAAAATTGAACAGGAATAATTATTATAAAGACTGGATAAGGACAAAAGAACTGAAAGCAAGAATATTGAAGAATAAAAATGATCAATAATATTTTAATACGGGATAATTCCAAACCCCTTATGCATCCGGGGCTGTGCGGAGAAATGGACGCTCTCTTTTTAGAACAGAAAAAAGAGTGGAGCCTCCTTAATCAAAAATTCGATAATCTTTCAAACGTTCAGCTGAGGGAATTTAATATTGACGGCGTTGATGTAAAACTTCAATTCAATCCTGATAGAATACACTCTACATCGGCCGATATTGACAAACACCTGGTTATGCCGAAAGAATGTTTTCTGTGCGCAGGAAACCGTCCCAAAGAACAGAGGGGAATCCAGTACGGAAAACAGTTTGAACTCCTTTGCAATCCTTTCCCTATTCTCCCGGACCATTATACGGTGGTTAAATTAAAACATACTTCGCAGAGCCTTGTGCTGCATCTTAAGGAATTTTTAAATATCTCGGCAGACCTTGGCGAAAAATTCACTCTGTTTTATAACGGACCAAGGTGCGGGGCCTCGGCGCCGGGACATATGCACTTTCAGGCAATAACACGGGGAGTGCTGCCAATTGAGAATGATTTTGAAAATCTCAGGAAAGATTTTATATCCAGCACTTTCTCCGATGAAAAACTCTCGGTTAGTCTTTCAAAGAATTATCTCCGTTATTTTATAGCGGTTGAGTCCTCTTCGATTAAAGAGATTATATTATTCTTCAAGTCATTGAACAACATTCTTAAGAAACTCACTACTCCCGGGCACGAGCCTCTTATGAACGTGCTTGCCAATTATGAAAATGAAAAGTGGAGACTTATCATTTTTCCGCGCGCCAGACACCGTCCCTCCCACTACTTTGCTTCGGGGGATAAACAGATTGTTGTAAGTCCTGCCGCGGTTGACCTGGGGGGATTAATGATAACTCCGCGAAAAGAGGATTTTGAAAAAATTACACCGGACGATGTAAAGGAAATTTTCAGACAGGTGACTGTTACTAAAGAAATGTTTGAATATCTGCTTAAGAAGCTTACCTGATTTTACCAGATAGAAAAATCCCCGGCCGAGGCCGGGGATTAAATTAAATTTGATCTACCCGAATAGCAATAAGACTCAGATCGTCGTCAAATTCGTTTGAGGTGTATTCCTTAAATGAATTCTGGATTTTCTCAATCTGATTTTCGTCCGGATTTATTGATTTGATTATATCAACAATTCCCTCCTCTTCGAGCATTTTTCCTTCTTTGTTGCGCGCTTCGGTTATTCCGTCTGTAAACATATAGATTTCATCCCCGGATTTAAGAGGGTGCTCTATATTGTCATAAACGCTGTCCGGACTGAATCCGAGCAGTACTCCTGATGTATGGAGCTGTTTAAGTCCGTCCGATTTTAAAATAACTGGAAGGTCACCGGCGCCGCTGTATCGGATAGTCTTATTCTTTTTGTCAATAATTATTATAGAGAGGGTGATAAAGACTTCCGAGATCCTTTCGTCCTTGTAGACGGATTGATTTACTCTGGCAATAATTTCCCCCGGCTGAACATCCCCCGAAGAATCCATTGTAAAGCGGATAGCGCTTCTAACATATCCGGCATAGGCAACTGCAAAATACCAGGCATTCCATCTTTTTCCCATAACATCCCCCAGTATAATGGCAATCCGATCCTCGCCGATAGGGTAATAATCTATAAAATCCCCGCCGGGCACATTTTTAAATGGTACGTGCCAGTGCCTGATGGTAAAACCGTTAAAACGGGGAAATTCGTCGGGAACAACTTTGGCTCCCATAGAATCTGCAGCCTGCTGAACCTCGGTAACCACCTTCGATCTCTCTTTTTCAAGGGCTTTAAAAGTGGCCGATATTTTAGCCGCAATTATCTTGGGACTTGCCGTTTTAATTATATAGTCTGCAATTTCAAGTTCGTATGCCTGAAGAATATCATCTTCCTCGCCGCGCGCAGTAAGGAATATAAAAGGAATTTTTTTTAGTTCGGGAACTTCAAGAATTCTCTTTCTGAAAGTAAGTCCGTCGCACACGGGCATCATAATATCGCTTAATATAAGGTCGGGCTTTAATTCTCCCGCTTTTGTAAATCCTTCGTCTCCGTTAACAGCCACTTCAACTTTGTAACCCGCTTTTTTAAGGTTAAAGGAAAAAAGCATCTGGATGCTGGGTTCGTCTTCAACAAGTAAAATTGTATAAGTTGTTTTTTCTCCGTCGTTGCTCACAATAAAAATCCCTATTTTAGAACATTATTTAGAAAAACTTTTTACTGCCGCCTGCTCATCTTTGTAAGTTTCAAATACCCTGTAAAGCCTGGTGAGTTCAAACATAGAATGAACCGCCGGTTGGAGACCAACAAGCTTAAGATCGCCTCCGTTTTTTGCCGCCTTCTTGAGAGAATTTACCAGCACCCCGAGAAAAGTAGAATCGATAAACTCGCACCTTGATATATCAACGACGAATTTCGAATGTCCCGCGGCAATCCGGCTTTCAAGAATTTCTTTCAGAACTCCCGCCTCGGTAAGAGTGCCGCGGTCAAGATTGACTGTTTCAACAAAAACATCGCCGATTAATTTTTCAACTACTTTCATCAATGCTCTGCCGGTTTTGAATTAATATTATATTTTTCCATAAGGCGGTAAAAAGTTGCTCTTCCTATTTTCAGTTTCTTTGAAGCTTCAACAATATTATTCTCGGTAACCTTAAGCGCGTGTTTAATTGCTTCTTCCTTCAATTTTTCAAAGGGAATAATGGGGGCATCTTCTGTAAAGATACTGCCGTTTCTCGGAAGCTGTGGGTTATTGTTTCCGCTCTCCCTCAGGTGCTGTGGCAGAACAGATGTGTCTATCAATTCTCCCTCGCTTAGAATAATGCACCTTTCTATAGTATTTTCAAGCTCTCTAACGTTCCCCGGCCAGTCATAATCATATAATATTTTTAAAGCGCTTTTTGTAAGCCCTTTAATGTTCCTGTTAAGTTTTTGATTAATTGAAGCTACAAAATGGTCAATCAAAATAACCAGATCCCCTTTCCTTTCCCTTAACGGAAGAATATTAATCGGGAATGAATTAAGGCGGTAATATAAATCCTCGCGGAATTCCTTATTATCAACAGCCGTTTTAAGATCCCTGTTGGTTGCCGATATAATCCTGACGTCCGCTTTTATAATTTCATTTCCTCCGACTCTTTCAAATTCCTTTTGCTGAATTACCCTGAGGATTTTTGCCTGGAGCGACATTTCCATTTCGCCGATTTCATCTAGGAATATCGTGCCGCCGTCTGCGAGCTCAAATTTTCCTATTTTTCTCTGGTGGGCTCCTGTAAATGCTCCTTTTTCGTGTCCGAATAATTCCGATTCGAGAAGCTCCCTTGGTATTGATGCGCAGTTAACAACAACAAATGCCTTGTCTTTTCTTATTCCGTTATAGTGTATTGCCCTGGCAATCAACTCCTTTCCTGTTCCGCTTTCGCCGTGAATCAAAACAGTAATGTCGTTATCCAGCACTTTGGAAACCATTCTGAATACATCCTGCATCTTTCTGTCGGCGGAGATAATATTTTCAAATTTGTATTCTCTCTGCAGATTTTCTTTCAGGCTTTCCAGCTCTCTTTCAAGATCGAAGCTCTTAATTGCATTCCTGATTGCGGGCTCAAGCCTGTTTTTATCGACCGGCTTCGGGAAATAATCATAAGCTCCCATTCTGATGCATTCGAGCGCTACTTCGATGCTTCCCTGCGCCGAAAGCATAATAACCGGAAGCCCCGGGGTTTTCTGTTTAATTCTTGTAAGCACTTCCAGACCGTTAATATCGGGAAGCATAATATCGAGCAGCACCATATCGGGGTTTTCCCCCATAGCATTCAGAGCATCGGCGCCGCTTGTAAAAACCTTTGTTTTATAGTTCCATTGATTCTGCACCCAATGTGTAAGCATTTTAAGAATCGATGCTTCATCGTCTACTATAAAAATTAATTTTTCCAAATTGAACCCCTTAAATTATTTTGGAAGTCGGATAATAATTGTTGTTCCTTTATTAAGCTCGCTTGTAACTTTAATAAGCCCTTTATGCATATCCACAATCTGCTTAACGGTAACAAGTCCGAATCCGGCGCCCGGAATTTGAGTACCCGGCCTGTTTATCTTTCCGAATTTCTGGAAAAGATTCGGAATATCCTTCGGAGCAATTCCAATTCCCGTATCGCTTATTGAAATTTCGACTTCATTTTTAATATCCTGAACTATTATTGTTATCCGCCCGTCCCTGTTGTTAAACTTAATTGCGTTTGATAAAATATTGCTTAATGCCTTGACCAGCCTCTCCTTGTCCGCTTTTATGTTTACTCCCTCGTCGGGATAGTCGGCAGAGATAATAATTGCCTTCTCTTTAATCTGTTTTTCGAAAGACTGGATTGTACTGTCAAGCAGATCAACAATATTGAGTGTAACGGTCTTCAGTTCTTCCTCTCCCGACTCGAGTTTTGAGAAATCGAGAACTTCGTTAATGAGCTTGGCGAGTCTCTTCCCCTCAGTCAGAATTATTCCGGTAAAATCCAGAATCATTTCCTTTGGAAGATCCCTGTCGGATAAAATGGTTTCGGCAAAGCCTACAATTGAAGCAAGGGGGGTCCTGAGTTCGTGCGAAACATTCGAAATGAATTCCCCTTTCAATTTGTTAAGCTCTTCAAGAACGGTAATTTTATTTTTTGCTCTTTCTCTTTCAATTGAAATAATTCTATTGGCTTCAATCAGTTTCTGGTTTAGTTCTTTCTGTTTGGCCTCGTCTTTAAGCCTGCCGCTTATGTCCCGCCCTATGCTGATCATTCCGGTTATTTCGCCGTCGGTTTTAAGGGGTTTGGCGTGGATTTCAAAAGTAAGCCGGGTGCTGAGTTTTGTTATAAAGTTTGCTTCGAAGATTGTTACGTCTTCGGAATTGATGATTCTCTGGAAAGCCTCTGCAATTTTTGCGGCATCCTGCGGTTCAATATATTCAAGAAAATGTTTTCCAATCATATCGGCGGGCGAATATCCGAGAGCCAGCGCGCCGTTTTTGTTAACCATGGAAAAATATCCGAATCCGTTCAGAATAAAAATCAGGTCGTTTGCGGTATCAACCAGCATCCTGAATTTTTCTTCCGATTTCTCGAGTTCGCGGACCCCCCGTTCCTCCGAAGGCGCTCCCGGTTTATCGAAGCCGGAGTTTTCGCCGAACGAAAGGATAAATTGATTTATGAGAGCAAGCCTCCCCTTTTTAAATACCCCAGCTTTGAGGGATAAAAGGATTATTTTCCGGTTTCCCGGATAGTCTAAAATTGAGACATCCTTGAATCCATATTTCCCCGATAGATTGAGATATGAAGGAAGCTTCTTCATTTTAGCAGGGGTAATAGGATCAATTTGACAGAGGGCTGAATTAAATTCAGATAATAGTAAATCCCCCGAATTCAGTATTCCGGAAATTGAAATTAACTGATCCCCTTCTGTATCAAATTTGATCAGATAAGCCGAGTCTGCCTCGGCAAATCCGCATATAGTCTTTAATAAGCCCTGCAAATGTCCCATTATAAAACAATTTTTATTATCATTACAAAATAAGATTTTTAGTAGAATAAAAAAACAAATGTTTCATTATTGTGCACATTTACTTTTTTTCCCTAAATGTAAAAATCTCTCCCTTCGTTTTTTTTATAATTAAAGTTGATATATTTCTTAAATAAAGAGAATGGAAAAAAAGGAATGCCTCTGAATTTTGATTTTGCGGGAATAATTGTCTTTATTCTCTTTTTTATTACCCCCCTTACCCTGTGCATAATCTCTCTGGTTGATATAATGAGAAGCCGGTTTGAAGGAAGTGGAAAGTTTATTTGGCTCTTTGCCGTAATCTTTTTCCCTTTTGCCGGTGCGGCTTTCTATTTCTTTGTTGGCAGGAAACAGAAAAAATTATTATAAATTTAAAGGAACCGGAAATGAAAAAGTTATTCTCCCTTTTGTCCCTTTTATTTCTTCTCTCTGCCGGATGCAGCAATTCTCCGGAAAACTTTCAATCAATCGACGAAATTTCAAAATCGGCTGAATTAAAGCCCGAAATAATTTCTGAATCCCTAAATTACGGGGGAAATCTGATTAAAACGGAAAGATTGGACAAAATGCTTCCCTATAAAGAGGGCTTTTTATTTTTCAGCTATTCCGAGAAAGCCGGCTTTATTTGCGATAACGCCTTAAATGTTAAAAAGAAAATTGAACTCCGGTTAAAATATTCAAAACAGCTTTCAGAAAGAATCTTCGATCTCTTTATTAATGCAGACACTCTCTTTATCTGCGATATGTCAATGTCTATTAAGAAAGTAAATCTTGCAAATGAAGAATTATCCGTAACCCCTCTAAAAGGAATGACCTATTTTTCACAGCCCTATTATTTAAGCTTTACCTCCAAGGGGGAATATGTTTACACCTTTAACCCATTAATTAATACAACGCGCGATAAAATACCCGGCGGCGATATTGTAACAGGGGCGGTCTTTTCTCCAACGGGCAATTTAATAAGGCAGATTGCAGTTAATAAGGATTTGCTGGGTCATACCGCTGCCGGAAAGGATATTGCTTTGTTTTCTGAAGCGGGAGATAAGAGATACATTTATTTCAGACTCGATAAAAATATTCTTCCCCTTAAAGGCGATTTCGCAGTCGGGGAAAAGAAAT
>JAEXUB010000274.1 GCA_023453125.1 Bacteroidota bacterium | reverse complement strand
AAGAAATTCGTAACCGAGGAAGTCGGCGTGGATTTCAGGGAGCGCGAGTACTTTTAATAAATGAAAAAACTGATTATAATATTTATTTTTCTTGCAGCCTCCCTCTGCTATGCGCAGGGAGGCTCTTACATTTTCAGGGGAAAGCTGGATTCAATTCTTAGCCGGCCGGTCTTTGACTCTACCCAGATTGCCCTCTCGGTATACGATCTTACCGACGGGATTCGCATTTTTGAAAGAAATGAAAAACAGCTTATGCGTCCCGCATCTGTCCTGAAATTATTAACTACTGCGGCAGCACTCCACTTCCTGAAACCAGATTATCAATTTACGACCGGCATCCATTATACAGGCGCAATTGAAGACTCAATCCTGACCGGGAATATCTTTATTGAAGGGGGCTTTTCCCCCGACCTTTCCTCAATCGATTTGGACAGCATATCACTTAAAATAAAGAATGCCGGCATCAGAAAAATAAACGGGAATATTTATGCGGATATTTCAAAAGGGGATTCCCTCTTCTGGGGTAAAGGATGGATGTGGGATGATGATTCCGACAGGGATTTTCCATATCTGAATTCCCTCCCGGTTAATAAAAATTCGGTCGATGTTATTGTTTCCCCATCGGCAGAGGGAGAAAGACCGGTTATAACTCTTGATCCTGCAAACGATTTTGTAAAAATTATCAACCGCGCCCTTTGCGATTCAGCCGATACAACGATTGTTAAAGTTGAGCGGAACTGGGTTAACAGAAAAAATGAAATTGTAATTACCGGCACGGCAGGTATTAATGGCAAACCTGACACCGCACACATTAATATTGTCTTTCCGGAACGCTATTTCCTCTCATTATTAAATTCATCTCTAAAGAATAACGGAATTGAATTATCGGGCAAAGCAGATACTCTTAAGGCTCCGTTAAGCGCAATAAAAATAGGAGAAGTTAATCATTCTCTCTTAAATGCCGTTAACCGGGCAAATAAAGAGAGCGACAATCTGAATGCCGAAATGATTTTGCGTGCAATTGCATACGAACAGCTTAAAAGAAAAGTTACCGCGGCAGACGGAATTAAATTTATTGACAGTCTTATTACTCTTACCGGGATGAAAAAGAAGAATTACAGAATTGTGGACGGCTCGGGGCTATCGTTTTACAACCTCGTCTCTGCAGAATTACTTATTGAAACATTAAAATTTGTACGCTGGCAGCCTGCTATATATGAGCCTTTCTTGAGATCTCTTCCGGTTGGCGGGGTGGACGGTACTCTTAAGAACAGGTTTCAGGATTTTTCGCACCTGGAGAACATAAACGCAAAAACCGGATCGGTAAGCGGCGTTTCTACACTGGCAGGATATATTACAACCACTCACGGACATACAATGGCATTTGCGCTTTTTATACAAAATTTTACCGGAGGACAGAAGAGAATCCGGGCGCTTCAGGATGAAATTTGCAGGGCTATTTATTTAATTAAATCGGATAAGGATGAGTAAGAATGAAAAATTATAAAGAGTATATAGTTTCTTTTACCCCATTTAATTCAGACCTTCTCAGCGGAGCTTTCTGGGAACTTAACATTGAGGGGATTAACGAACTGGATAACAGCCTTATTCTTTTTGCTTCGGAGGAAAGCGGCGTTTTGAAGGATGATGTAGAAACCATTCTTAAGGCCTTTAATGATGAGAATCTTATTGATTCCTATTCAATAACCGAAGAAAATATTGAAAACAGGAACTGGAACGAGGAGTGGGAAAAGAAAGTACGTGTTATTGAGGTTACCGATAAAGTGGTTATCAAGCCTTCATTTAAAGAATACACTCCAAAAGAAGGACAGGTAATTATTAAAATAGATCCTAAGATGTCATTCGGCACAGGGGAACATCAGACTACCAGACTCGTAATAGGATTTATGGAAAAGTATATTGCTAATGGCGCAAAGGTACTCGACGTCGGATGCGGAACCGGGGTTCTCGCTATCGGGGCGGTTCTTCTTGGAGCCTCTCAAGCCGTTGGCATTGATAATGACGAATGGTGTCTCCTGAACGGGAATGAGAATGTAGCGCTTAACGGTTTAAATGATAAAGTTGAAATAAGACTCTGCGAAACTAAAGATGTGTCCGAAAACGATTTTGACATGATTCTGGCCAACATTAACAAGCATATTCTTCTCGATATCGGGGATCATTTATACGGCAAGCTGAAAGCAAGCGGGACACTCGTTTTGTCCGGCTTGCTTACAACCGATGAAGAGGAAATTGTAAACCATTACAGTGCAAAAGGGCTAAAGCTTCTCGAAAAGGCATCACTCGAAGAGTGGATTGCTTTAGTCTTCGTCAAATAATCAGGAATTAAGTTTTTCCAGCATTTTTACAAAATGCCCCTGCTCTTCTTCAGATAGAATAGAGAGCATTCTTACCAGATGGTTCGAATATTCGGGGAATATCTGTGTTACTTTCATTTTCCCTTTTTCCGTAAGTTCCGCATTTATTACCCTGCGGTCGTCCTTTGAATGGACTCTTCTTACATATTCTTCTTTTTCAAGATTATCAACTACACAGGTTATATTTGCACCTGTTACCATCAGCTCTTCGCTGATTTTCTTTAAAGGCATCGGACCGTTTTTATAAAGTGTTTCAAGAACACCGTATTGAGGAGCCGTCAGATTCTTTTCAAAAATATGTTTTGTCTGCACCTTTTTTATTTTATCATATGTACGGGAAAATTTATCCCACAACTCAAAAGTTAGACTGGTATCTTGAGCGACCATATATTCCTCAGATTTGATTTTAATTGATTTTACTATTTTTCTTTTTTACTGCTCTGATTTGAAACTTCCAAAACATAAACTATATTTAATTATATAAAATTGATGCCGTGCAATGCAGATAGATCTTAAAGAAGAATTTCAGAAATTTCTTGACTCCTTATCCGGTAAAAATTGCAGAATGGGACAGTTTATTTTTCCGGTAGAGAGAGAAACAATAATCAATGGTTCAAAAAACATCTTTTTCAGTCCGGATTCGCAGTTTTTCTGGCATCAGCCAAAAGAGAGCCTACTTTTCCATTCAATTGGACGCATCGACCTTGAAAAAGTTTTCGGCTTAAAACAATTATCCCTGAAAAAAGAAATTTTTAATTATTTAAAATCAGAGATAATAAGTAATAAGGATTCTGACGTCCTCAAAAAAACTCCTCTTTTCCTCGGAAATGCCCAATTTAAGCCTTTCTGCACTAATTCAATCTGGGATACTTCTTTTAACCTTAATTGGTTTATCCCTAAACAATTCTTGGTATTAGACAAATCAATCTGCAGGATGGTTTATAATTTTTCGACCGAAAAATCGAAAAATTTAATTTTTGATGATTTTAATTCATTTTTAGAAAAAATTTTTTCTCCATCCCCTCCTAAAACAGTTCAAATCTGCCGAATTTCTAATAGAATCGACCTCCCGCTAAATGATTGGTGTGATTTGGTTGAAAATGCCTTGTCTGAAATTAAAAAGGGTTCTTTCTCTAAAGTCGTGCTTTCCAGAATGACCAGTTTCGATCTTGAAGGAAATTTATCTTACGAAAAGCTCCTGGAGAGTTCCGGAAGATACCCGGCTTGTGTTACTTTCTTTAATAAGGTTAACAATTCTGTTTTCTTCGGCATTACCCCCGAAAGACTTCTAAGAATTTCAGACGGTATAATAGAGACCGAGGCCCTTGCCGGCTCAATTAAAAGAAGCGGCTCCCCTTCAGAGGATTCCCTCCTTTCGGAACAGCTTCTCAGCAGCAGAAAAAACCTTAATGAGCAGCAGTTTGTTACCGATTATATATTAGAGGTTGTAAAACCGTTTGCAGATAACATTGAATATGACAGAAATCCCGAATTAATTAAACTTGAAAATATCCAGCATCTCAAGACTAAAATTAAAGGCACAATTAAAGAAGATAAATTCTTTTTAGATCTCGTTTCTTCGCTTCATCCCACCCCGGCAGTATGCGGCATTCCGAAAGAGAAAGCCATTGATTTTATACAGAAGAATGAATCTTATGAGAGAGGACTTTATTCGGGAATCGCGGGCTGGTTCAATCTTTATGACGAAGGGGAATTTGCCGTTGCAATACGCTCAGCGCTTATAAAAGAAGATAAGCTGTATGCCTTTTCGGGATGCGGTATTGTTGATGGTTCCGATCCGGTTTCAGAATATGAAGAAACAGAGATAAAACTTAAGCCGATTTTTTCGATATTTGAATATGAAAATTAAAGTAAATAGAAATATTGTATGGGCGCGGCTTCTTGTTGAACAGCTTATAAGCCTTGGAGTAAAAAATGCATCCATATCCCCAGGTTCAAGAAGCACTCCGCTTACTTATGCATTAGCATCGAACAACAGAATTAAATGCCATATTATGGTCGATGAAAGAAGTTCTGCTTTTTTCGCTCTCGGCATTGCAAAGCAAACAGGCTCCCCGGTTCTGGTTGTTACTACATCGGGCACCGCTGCTGCAGAACTTTACCCCGCAATTATTGAGGCTTACCAGTCAAGAGTGCCTTTAATCATTGCCACGGCAGACAGGCCTCC
The DNA here is from genome assembly GCA_023453125.1 of Bacteroidota bacterium. GTDB lineage: Bacteria > Bacteroidota > Ignavibacteria > Ignavibacteriales > Melioribacteraceae > JAEXUB01. The sequence goes on along the minus strand of JAEXUB010000274.1, from coordinate 7,471 downwards.
GCATCTTCGCAATATGGGGGCAAACCAGACTATAAACCAGAAAAACATTTTTAAGAATCATATCCGTTACTCTTGCGAGCTCCCGATGCCCGCTGTTGAGGAAAGACCTCTCAATATTCTTAAACAGGAATTGATAAAGGCATTTAATATTGCCGCTCATACAGACAGAGGGCCGGTACACTTAAACATTCCATTTGACAAACCTTTTGAACCCGATAATTTCACTGATATAATTACCGACTCTCTTATTAAAAAAATTGCTCCGGGAAATACGAAGAAGATTTCTGCAAAACCGGGACATTCTCTTTCAAAGGGATCGGGTATTATTAAAAAGATTACTGTAACTGAAAGAGGGATAATTTTTTGCGGCAGCGGATACTATTCATATGACTCGGCAAAATTAATTGCACAGTTGTCGAACAAAACCGGATATCCGGTAATTGCTGACGGAGCTGCCGGATTAAGGTTCGGTATGAATCTTGATAAAAACATAATTGAGAATTTCTCAAGACTTTGTGCATCATCCAAATTTGCAGAGAACTATTCTCCCCGTATTATTATCCAGTTCGGTGCGGCCCCGACTTCTGCCTCAATGCTCGATTTTTTCAAATCCTCACACTCTGAAAAATATCTTATAAATGAATTCGGCGACTGGACCGACCCTTCGGGGACTGCTAAAAAGACGATTCCCATGACGGTCTCTTCCTTCTGCTCCAATGTTCTCAAGCTGCTCGGCAGACATAAGGCCTCTTTCGGATGGTTTAATAAATTGAAAGTTCTCGATTTTATTGCATCAAATTACAAAGCCGATTTAATAAATAATGCCCCTTTCCCTTTCGAAGGGAGAATTGTAAACGAAATTATCTCATCTCTGCCTGGCGAGTGCAATCTTATTATCTCTAACTCTCTTCCCGTGCGCGATTTCGATTCTTATGCTCCTGTTTCTGATAAAAAAATAAATGTATTTACCAACCGGGGAGCGAGCGGAATTGACGGTTTAATCTCGACCGCTCTCGGCATTGCTTCCCGGTCTGAACTACCTTCGTATCTTATAACGGGGGACCTTGCATTCTACCACGATCTTAATGCTCTTGCCGTTAGCGGAATGAAATCCATACCTCTGCGGATTATTCTGATAAACAACAACGGCGGCGGTATATTTGAGCACCTCCCCATTGCAAAGCATAAAAATGTTTTTGAGTTTTTTAAGACTCCTCTGAATCTGAATTTTGGCAATATTGTTAAAGGATACGGCCTCAAATACAAGCTTATAAAGAACTGGAAAGACCTGCGCGGAATTCTTGAAAGCCGCGGCAGATCGAAAAGCGCAGAGGTATTCGAAATAAAGACAGACTCTTCCGAATCGCTGAAGAGAAGAAATTTATACCAGACAAAAATTCAATCAATAATCGAGTAGCAATTATGAACATTAAAGCCGGCAATATTTCAATAAATGCTGAAATTGATGAAAGCCTTCTCGGGAAAGGGCTTATTCCGCTCCTGTTTCTCCATGGTTTTACCGGTTCGGCGCTGGAATGGAAAATTTTCTTTGACAAAATAGATAACAGGTTTCTTCCATTCTCAATAGACCTTATAGGACACGGCCTTTCAGACGCTCCCGAATCTATGGAGCATTACAGCGCACGCGCTATTGCTGAACAGATTGATGCGGTGTTTAACCGTTTAAATTTTAACAAGGTTGTTCTATGCGGATACTCTATGGGGGGAAGGGCCGCCCTTTCTTATTTTTCATATTTTCCCGAAAAGATTGCCGGACTTATTCTCGAAAGCTCTACAGCCGGGATTGAAGAAACACAGCTGCGAGAAGACAGAATTAAAAGCGACGAATTAATGGCCCGTAAAATTGAAGTGGAAGGAGTTGAAAAATTCGGAAGCTATTGGGTTAACCTTCCAATGTTCAGCGGATTGAAGTCTCTGCCGGCAGACGAATACCAGAAAATTCTTAAGACCCGTATGAACAACAACCAAACCGGGCTGATCAATTCTCTAAAGGGTTTCGGCACAGGTTCTATGCCCGTGCTTTGGGACCGGCTGAGAGATATAAATGTTCCTGCTCTTCTGATTACCGGAGAATTTGACGATAAATTCACTCAGATTAATGAAAGAATGAAAGATAAAATTCTTAAAGTGGAGCATCATATAATAAGGGACTGCGGGCATAATACCCACTTACAAAAGCCTGAAGTTTTTATTAAATTGGTTAATAATTTTTTAACATCTAACTTTATCAGAGTTTGAAATGACATATAATTGGATAAAAGCAAAAGAATACGGCGATATCATTTATGAAAAAATGGATGGTATTGCAAAAATTACAATTAACCGCCCCGAGAAGAGGAACGCATTCCGCCCTGAAACCACTCTTGAATTGTACGATGCGTTTGCAGACGCGCGCGAGGATTCATCGGTAGGAGTTATACTTCTTACCGGTGCCGGCCCGGCAAAAGACGGCAAATACGCTTTTTGTTCCGGGGGCGACCAGTCCATTAGAGGCAATAAAGGATATGTAGGCAAAGACGGAGTGCCGAGACTCAACATTCTGGATGTCCAAAAACAGATAAGAAGCATTCCCAAACCGGTTATAGCACTGGTAGCAGGTTATGCAATAGGCGGAGGGCATGTGCTCCATGTTGTATGCGATCTCTCCATTGCTGCAGACAATGCAATATTCGGGCAGACCGGCCCCAAGGTGGGAAGTTTTGACGGCGGATTCGGAGCAGGATTTCTGGCAAGGATTGTCGGGCAAAAGAAAGCCCGTGAAATATGGTACCTCTGCAGACAGTACAATGCCCTGGAAGCATTGGATATGGGGCTTGTTAATAAAGTTGTTCCCGTTGAGAAACTCGAAGAGGAAGGGGTACAGTGGGCTTCTGAAATACTGCAGATGAGCCCTCTCGCCATAAGGCTTCTAAAATCGGCTTTCAATGCGGAACTGGACGGACAGGCAGGCATTCAGGAACTTGCAGGGAATGCAACACTCCTGTATTATATGAGCGATGAGGCTCAGGAGGGTAAAAACGCATATAATGAAAAAAGAAAACCCGACTTTAAAAAATTTCCAAGAGTTCCGTAGAAAATCATGAATCAGACGGAATCAATAAGGGTTTCAAAATTTAAAGCATTTGCGCTTGCAGCAAGACCCAAAACCCTGCCGGCGGCCGCGGTGCCCGTTATTGTTGGAACTGCTATTGCAATACACGACGGAAAATTTAATCTCCCCGCATTTCTTGTTGCCCTTTTCTGTTCCCTGCTTATTCAGATAGGCACTAACTTTGTAAATGACCTTTATGATTTCCTAAAGGGAACAGATAAAGCGGACCGGGTTGGGCCTACAAGAGCGCTTGCCAGCGGATGGGTTACTACCGGCGAAATGAAAACAGCCGTAATTATAACTTTCGGCACTTCATTTCTATTGGGTTTGTATCTTGTTTATATCGGCGGATGGAATATACTTATAATCGGGCTGGCTTCAATTGCCGCAGGCATTGCATATACTGCGGGGCCTTTTCCTCTTGCATACAACGGCCTGGGGGATATCTTTGTATTTCTCTTCTTCGGCTTTGTTGGAACAGTTGGCACTTACTATGTCCAGGCTCATGAGCTTTCCGCATTTGTCTACTGGGCTTCTATTCCGGTAGGCGCTCTCATAACCAATATTCTGGTGGTAAATAATTTCAGGGACCGGGAGGAAGATGAATTTAACGGCAAAAATACTCTTGCGGTTATACTAGGGGCCCGTTTTACCCAGGTACAGTATTTATTCTTTATGATTATTTCTTATGCTGTCCCTTTTGTAGTTTATCTTACATTCCGCAAATCATTATTTGTATTCCTTCCCCTGTTAAGCCTTCCGTTAGCCATTAAGCTTATTAAAATGATATACACCCTGAAGGGAAAGGAATTAAACCGGACCCTCGCACTTACCGCAAAACTTTCCGGAATATACGGTCTCCTCTTTGCCGCAGGCATTCTGCTATGAGAAAAGTGGGATATAAATATTATCCCTTTACACAAATAACAAACAGGAGTGCGGCTTGATAATAATAGAAAACAAGACACATTGGCTTATCGAGGCCGCCAGAATTAATCAAAACTGCAAAGCAGTATTTACCGAGCAGAGAGTCCTGACCGTAAGAGAATTATTAAGGGAAGTAAATCAGGCAGCCTCATATCTTAAATCAGCCGGAATTGAAAAAGGGAACAACATAGGCATTTTATACAGGCACAATTATCATTTTACCGTAATTGTAAATGCGCTCTGGCTTATCGGGGCTGTTCCGGTTCCTCTCAACACAAGATTAACAGATAGCGAACTTTTGTACCAGGTTCAGCTGGCAGAAATTAACCATCTTATTGTTGATGAATATTTCTGCGGCACACTGGCAGATGCTGATAATCCGGTCAAGACTATTTTTCCGGGAGAATCAAAAAATGAGCTCCCGGTTTCTGAAAGGGTTCAGTTTAATCCTTCGGCTCCGGCGCTTATAATGTTTACTTCCGGGAGCAGCGGACATTCAAAAGCTGTTACGCACACATTCAATTCCCTCCACGCCTCGGCACTTATGTACCATTCTTTGGTACGCCCTGGAAACGATGATATTTTCCTTTCATCACTGCCTCTTTATCACATAGGGGGATTCATGGTATTTGTCCGGGCGCTCTTAAGCGGATGCGGAGCCGCATTCCCTGAATCGCTCCAGTTCGATGATCTAAACGAAGCTGTAGAATCATTCAATCCTTCTGTAATTTCAATAGTTCCTACAACTCTGGAAAGGATTACGGCATTAGGGTTAAGACCCAATTCAAAATTGAAATTCGCATTTACCGGAGGAGGACCGGCCCCTTCGGAATTGATAATTAAGGCAGGCGCTCTTGGATGGCCTATTGTTAAAGTTTACGGCTCTACCGAAACAGCATCGATGGTTACTGTTCTAAATCCCGATGAAATTCCTCATAAACCAGATTCAGCGGGAAAGCCTCTGGCCGGTGTTGAATTAAAGATTGCCCATGGATTGCTTACCGTTAAATCTCCCTCCCTCTTCTCCGGATATCTGAATAACAATCAGGAAACCGCGGAAAAGCTGGTTAACGGGTGGTACAATACAGGCGATTTTGCGCGCATTGATAATAACGGTTATTTATATATTGAATCGAGGCGCGAAGATTTAATTGTTACAGGAGGAGAAAACGTTAGCGCCGCCGAAGTTGAGACGTCTCTTAAAAAACATGCTTCAATTGAAGATGTTTATGTGTTTTCACTAAACGACGATAAATGGGGGCAGATTGTATGTGCCGCTATTCAGCCCGCGGAAGGGGAAACAGTTAACTCAGAAGAGTTGAAGGATTTTCTGAAAGGAATATTATCATCGTTTAAAATACCGAAGAAATTCTATTTTCCCGGAACCCTTCCGAGGAATGAAATGGGAAAAATAAACAGGCAGGCCCTAATTGACCGGATATTAAAAGGCGTGCTTAAGCCGTCTTAAGCTTTTCGAATAAATCCTGCGGCAGATGTATTTTTTTAAAAGTCTTCTTGTTAACGCATACATGAACCGTCTTGGCAGACGCGCGTATTATATCGTTTGTATCTGTAAATTTATAGCTTAGCTCAAAGGAATTATCCCTCAGCTGCGAAACAACAACCGAAATCAATAATTTTTCCCCGACAGTAATGGGGCTGAAATAATCGGACTCTGCGTGTATAATCGGAAGGACAATTTCTTCGTCAAAGAAGTAGTTTTTCTCCAGTTCGAGACTTCTCATAAGATCTTCGTAGGCATAATGGGCAAATTTGAATATTGCAGCGTAAAATATAATCCCTGCCGGGTCGGCATCGTAAAAATATACCTTTTTGCTCGTCTGAAACATAAAATCCTCTGTTATAATTTCAAAAATAACAAAAAAATATCGAATGGACTCCCTTTTTTATTATTTATTCTCTTGCTAAGTTTGCCCTGCGGATAACAATTACAGACGAGAATGAAAAAAATATTAGCCCTTACATTTATACTTCTAATTGCAGCGCACTCTGCAAATGCCCAGGAAATAAAAAAAGAATTTTATCCGAACGGTAAAACGAAATCGGAAGGCACCTATGTTAACGGGAAAAAGAACGGCACCTACCGGGAATTCTACGAAAGCGGACGGCTCTGGAAAGAATGGAATTTTGTTGACGGCAAGGAAGAGGGCCTCTCAAGATGGTATTTTGAAGACGGAAAGGTAAGCATGGTGTGGAATTACAGGAACGGAAAACTGGAGGGGAAATCAAATTGGTATTATGAAACCGGTGAATTATGGGCCGAACCTGTTTATGCCGACAATAAACTCGAAGGAGAAAACAGGACCTATTATAAAAGCGGCAAACCACTTGCAATTTGGAAATACAAAAACGGTAAACTCAACGGTCAGTCTACAATATTTTTTGAAAACGGTAAGACCGAAGTTGAAAGAAATTATATCGATGATAAACTTGAAGGCAAGTCGATAGTTTATTACGATTTCGGAGTCAAATCCCTTGAAGCTAATTACAGGAATGATAAACTCGAGGGAGAATCCAAAATATTCTATGCCGACGGCAAAATCAAAGTGATTGACACCTATTCAAACGGACAGCTTATTAAAAGAGAGAGATTCGATTTGATGGGAAAATTCGAAAAGAAAGAGGAAAATTTTACCGAGTTTTACGACGAAGGAACTTTTAAATCTCAGCTCTTTTTCAGGGACGGAAAGAAAACAGGTATTAATAGATTCTATTACCCAAGCGGATATCTGCAGTCCGTCCAGAATTTTAAAAATGATGTACCGGACAGCACCGCTCTATTTTATCATGACGGGGGGGCCCTTGCCGCTGAAAGATTTTATATCAATGGAACGCTCAACGGAAGAAGCATTGAATACAGCCGCGATGGAGAACTCTATAAGGAGCTTAATTATATAAACGGCTCCCTTGAAGGGGAAGCAAAAGTATTCTATGATTCCGGCGTTATTTACGCGCTGATGAATTATAAAGATAACGCTTTGAATGGAATACAGAAATTCTACAATCCCTCAGGCAGGATTATTTCTGAAGAGACTTATCAAAACAATTCTAAGAACGGTCCTGCCAGGTACTACGATGAATCGGGAAATCTGATTGAAGAGCTTACATTCGAAATGAACATTCTTAACGGCATCTGCACAAGCTATTATCCCGGGGGAAAGATTAAACGGAAAGCAGTTTACCGGGACGGAAACCTGGTTGAAGAGAGTTCCTTCAGGGAAACTGGAAATAAAATTTAAATTTTATTATTGCACGGGAAGGATACAATAAATTTTGTTCCTTTATCCTTCTCGCTTTCCACCATAATCTCAGCTTTATTTATCTCAACATATTTTTTAACAAGAGCCAGGCCTAATCCCGTGCCGTCAAATCTTCTCGTATATCCCATTTCCTCCTGTGTAAAGGGAGAGA
>JAEXUB010000180.1 GCA_023453125.1 Bacteroidota bacterium | reverse complement strand
ACCGGTTCATTTAGAACTCCATCAATGACGGGTTTGCCGTTGGTTTTTTTAATAGAAAGAGTGCGGGGTGCAGATTTCCAATAGGTATTATAATAATCATAAAATCCTGCTTCATATTCCTGTTTGTTAGAATATCCTAAAAGGGAAAAATCCTGACCGTTTGTTCTTACGAGATTTACTAAAGCGGGGTATCCCCCCTTTTTGACCACAAAATCGTTCATTAGATATCCGAACAGGTAATAATCAATTCCGTTTCTGCCTAAAAAATCATAGTCCTCCAGCTCTAAAATTGTGGGATAACGCCCCAGTTTTTCCTTTGCCGATTCAATTTTATAATTGGCAAATCCGGCTTCGTTTCTAATCATCTGCTCTGTCATCAAACCGTCGGGTAAAAAGCTTGCCCATCCTTCAGAAAGCCAGGCAGGCATAAAATTGGGCTTAATTAGAAATTGAAATGTATGAGCAAGCTCGTGAATTATAAGGTGGCGGAAAAGGTGCAGGTCTTCCGGCTTATCGGCGCAGGATGTAACAATTCCAGCTGCCCAGCCGGTGCCCCCGGTATATCTGTTCGGGCAGGGAGTACTGTCGATTTTTGCCCCCTCACATTCCAAATTAAAGGAGTAGTTCAGCTTTTTGGGAGGTATAATTCCAAGCCTCGTTGTATATCTGTTATATGCTTCTTCGCACACGTCTCCCATATAGGGCATACAGTAGCTTTCGTTATCCCTGTAATAATAGCGGAAGTGTTCGGTGGAGGGCTGCTGCTTAATCCTGAACCTTTCAACCGGCTCCAGTATTCTGGCGTAAAGGAGCCGGCGGCAGAAATCGTGCAGCTCTTTGGCGGTCTTTTGCCCTTCATTCATTATAAAAGAATCTGAAGTGAAAGAAGAAACATTAGCATACTTCCACCATCCGAAAGATATATTCATCATTTCTCCCCAGAAGAAGGAGATTGCCAGTCCATTATTAGTTTCATAGAGGGTGCGGTTGTTTAAAGTTGAATAAGAGGGGAGGGAGCCTCCGTATTTCTGCACGGCGTCTGCAATCATTGAATCGGTAATATTAAGATCCGCCTCGAATGCCGCGAATGCAAAATTATACCAGAACGGCATTTGAGAAGTCTCAAAATAATAATTTGCATAAGCGCGGCTTACATAATAGAGAGCCGCTTCTGTAATGTTTCTGAAAATGTTTTTTTGCGCGGTTGTTGTAGGCTCTGATACAAATACAGCTCCGCTGTTATCAAGATATCCGCAGTCAAAACTGAAAACATCTGAGGGTTTTTGCGCCTCATACTGCGCAGGAGTAATAACGGTATAATTAGCGCTGTATGGATTAAGCCAGCTGTTTCTTTTGATTTGCGAATTAAAGTAGCTTACCTGCCTGTCAATTTGCGCCCGGTCTACAGTCTGTGCATTAAGAGAACAAAACATAAGCAGAATTATTAAGCTTATTGAACAAAACGATTTCATGTTATTCCCCGGTTAATAATTTATTGAAATACTACCTTTGAAAACTTTTTGATTTTATCGAAACCTGTTGAATGCGCCAGGATAAGGAGGGTTTTGTTTTCAACAGGAAAGTCATTAGTAAAAAGAAAGACAATGCCGGCAAGTTTTTTTCCCGCTTCGTCAATAAGGGAAGCATTAAATCCGGTCTGTCCGCTTTTTAGAATTTTAATTCTGGCAATAAATGAAGTTTCGATATCGGAATAGTCATAATTAAGCCGGCATCCGGCAAGCCGCACCTCTTCAACCAGGAAGCCGGAATCTGCATCCGGTCCGGAAAACGGAACGGTCCGACCGGCGGGAAAATTACCCGAGCATTTTTTAAGCTCTCTATTAATCAGTTCGGCAATCCGGTCCATCTCCCTCTGTGAATCCAATCTTGCCTGCAGATTCTCTTCATTGGAGGATTCTCTTTCTTTTTCCCGTGCCGTTAAAAGGGATTCCATGTAGGTTTCCGCAACCGAGCATTCACCTGTGAGAAGCGGATTGGAGTTCCCGCCGCCGGAACATCCCGCAGCTAAAAGAAGGAAGAAAAAATATTTAAAGAGTTTTTTCAAGCGGATTTTTTTTGACGCAAATAAAACAATTAATAGGGGGGTAATGCAAATAGTTATTGTACTGATTTATAAAACAGAACAAAAGAAGTGATGTTATTGATGAGTGCCGCTATCTTTTTCAATAATTTGTATATATTCGGTGGGGGTGTGGCCGGTAAATTTTTTAAATGCCTGATAAAAAGCCGAGCGGGAGGAGAATCCGCACGAAGAAGCAATTCCTTCGAGAGTTAATGAATTCTGGCGGTGTTCATTCAGCAGTCTCTTTGCCTCTTCTATTCTGTGCCTGTTCAAATAACTGCTGAAGTTAAGCCCGAACTGTTCATTAATAATATGTGAGAGATAAGCCGTATTGGTATCAAGAAGAGCGGCAGCCTTTTTTAAATTTAAATCATTCTGCAGATAGGCTTTCTCCTCATTCATCAGTTTTTCAAGTTTCTCCGAAATACCGGTTGTAATTTCATCTCTAAGCTTCAGGTTAGCTTCGCTCCCGGCGTCAATTATCTTAAGAACACTCTTCATATTCCTTTTATCGGAGAAGGGACGGTTTGAAATTGAGGTAAAGTGTTTAAGAACCGGACTCACTTTTTTCCAGAAAATAAACAGAAGAAGAACAATTACACCAAAGCCGGATCCTAAAACAATCCAGAGTATAGCTCCTTTTCCCCTTGTTTCCGATTGAAGCCGGCTTAATTCATCTTTCGATTCTTCGGCGCTCTTTTTGTTCATTTCCGCCTCATACTTAACAACCATCTCAATCAGAGCTTTATCGGCGTTTTTCCTGCGCAGTGAATCGGCAGTTTCCTCTTTTAACTTCAGGTAGGCAAAGGCATTTTTAGAATCGCTGCTGATATTATAATAGGAGGCAAGCTCTTCGTATATATTAATTAGAAATCCGGGATTGTTTATTGCGCGTGCTGTCTGCTCTCCCTTCTTAAGATAGCTGATTGCCTCATTAATATTTCCCGTTTTTTTATAGTATAGGGCAGCGGCAATATATGCGTCAGTCATAGCAAGATTATCCCGGTTTCCGCTGCTTATAGAAACGGCTTCTTTTACGAGCGGAAAAGCGTCTTTAGTCCGTCCGGTTTTCAAATATTCATTTGAAAGGTTGCAAAGTGCGAATGAAAGGGACTGCCGGTTGCCTATTTTCCTGAATATTTTAACTGCTTCGGCAAAATGGCTAATTGCCCCCTCTCTTTTTCCAAGAGATGAAAGAGAGGCCCCAAGCAGATTGTGGCTGTATCCAATTCCGAAAGGGTCATTCATTCGGGTAAAGAGTTCAAGTGCTTTTTTGTGGTAGCTAATCGCCGCATCGTGTTTTACGAGTGAGAAGAAAATTGCCGCCATGTTATTATATAGTGATGCAGTGCGGAAATCATCCTTAATTTCAAGAGCAATTTTAATTCCTTCCTCAATATATTTAATAGCCTCTTCGGGATTCCCGGCGTCGTTGTAAACAACCCCCAGCAGACTGTATATCCGGGCGCGGTTCCGGAGATCGGAGCGGTTGTTTGCAAGAGCTATTTTGGAATATCTGATTGCATTAACAGGGTCGTTGTGCATATGATATACATCCACCAGCTGAGTAGAAACATCCTTAAGGATTATAGTGTCGTTTAATGCAGAAGCCAGTTCATATGCGCGAAGCGTGAGCTTTAATCCCTCGCCGGTCTTATTCTCCATAAAGTAAAGCGCGTATCCAAGCAGCATGGATGCTTCAGATTCAATCTGCTCATTATTAATCTCCCTCCCGATCTCAAGCGCCTTTTTAAGGTATTCTTTCCCTTTGGGTATATTGTGCCCCTTAATTGAGTTTTTACCGATTACAATGGATGCCTTAGCCTCAATGAATTTATTCCCGAGCAGGCGCGCAATTGGAATTGCCTTCTCGGCCGGCGGTACGGCTTTGGCAAGCGAATCTTTATATATAACTGAGAATAGGTTATAAAGGCGGTTTAGTTCATCCCGTTCGTTTTTGCTTTGCGCTTTATCTATGGATGCAGTAATAAAAAGAAGCAATATAAGAAGAAAAGTTTTTTTCATATTGAATAAAAGGGGAGAACGGTTCATCCTCAACATATAATTATTAACCAACTATATATAATATAAAAAAGTAGGGGGATAATTCAACGTGAAATTATGAAACCGGTTACTCTTTCTCCTCCTCTAAAAAGAAAATATCCTCAACCGGTTTGTTGAACAGTTTTGCAATTTTAATTCCAAGGGGGAGGCTTGGATCGTACTTCTCCCTTTCAATGGCGTTTATTGTCTGGCGGCTTACATCAAGCAGTTTGGCCAGATCCTCCTGCGAGAGATTCTTCTCCGCTCTTAAAACTTTTAATCTATTTTTCATTCCGTATCCTTTCTTTTTATCCGCCGGGGAATGGTCCCCGACTGCAAATGTCTACGCCGGCAACAAGTATGTACTGCTGAGCCATATAAGCAAACAGCCTATCGGGAGGGGGCGGGAACCATTTCCCGCCCCCTAAATGCCGCAATCTAATAATAAGAAGTATTAACCGGCAATGGCGATTTATAGCCGGTGATATAATCTGATGCACTTGAGTATTTATATAATTCGGGCCTGCTTACAAGACCGGCCTTAACAGGATTTGTGTGTATATAGTTTAATCTTGTTAAAAACATTTTTTGGTTTCTTAGAACAACATCATCAAATCGGTCTTCCCAAAATTTTCTGTTTTGGTTTTTATTCCGGTTGCGGCATTTTTAAAGATAGCGCTTAATTCAAAATCATTCAGTCTTTCAATCTCTTCCATAATATCCCAAGCCGAAAATTTCTTTATGTCTCTCATTATGTCCTGTAAATGGCCGCGTATGAGATCATTTACTATGATCCAATGGAAATGAGTTAGCATAATTACATAACCAAGTATTGTAAAATTGTATTTTTCCTGGTAATGAATTATGTTCTTAACAAGGAGATCGGAATAAACGTCTTTTGTAAATACATAAGCGTGATTATAAACAGATGTAGTTACAAAGAAAAATTGCGAAGCGGTAAGATTTTCTCTTCCTCGAAGTCCCAATTTTATCTCCTTTTAATTTGTTCTTCATTCGGAGAGGAAAAACAATCTCTCCGGGTTGTTTAATTTATCCGTCGGGGAATGGTCCCCGACGGCAGGGGTCAAAACTTTTAATCTATTTTTCATTCCGTATCCTTTCTTTTTATCCGTCGGGGAATGGTCCCCCCGGCTAGTGTCTCCGACTGCAAGTATCGCGACGTAAACAGCTCTCCGAAGAAGCACAGGCCAACATAAAGAATGCTTTACAAAATATCAAGTAAGCTTTACATAATTAATTTGACCTCTTTATTCCCCAAATTGCTATTTATTGTTAACTTATATGGCTAATTATTAGAATATTGAGGAAATATGAAAACTATAATTGAACCATTCAGAATCAAATCAGTAGAGCCGATCAGGTTTACAACCAAAGAAGAAAGAAAGAAAATTCTTGCAGACGCGGGGTATAATACCTTTTTAGTTAAGGCAGAAGATGTAATTATTGACCTATTAACCGACAGCGGCACATCGGCAATGAGTTCAGACCAGTGGGCCGGAATGATGCGCGGCGATGAATCGTATGCCGGCGCAAAATCGTTCTTCCGCTTTGAATCGGCAGTGCGCAATATTACCGGGGATAAATTTATTATACCCACTCACCAGGGAAGGGCGGCGGAAAAAATTATCTTTACCGTCCTCGGCGGTCCCGGTAAATATTTTGCAAGCAATACCTTATTCGATACAACACGCGCGAACATTGAATTCAGCGGTGCCGAAGGGGTTGACTTAATAGTAGAAGTCGGCAAACATCCTGAGCAGAAGGCTCCATTTAAAGGAAACATTGATATTGAAGCTCTTGAAGCATTCATTAAGAAAACAGGAAAGGAAAATATTCCTCTCGTTATCATTACGGTAACTAACAATTCCGGCGGGGGGCAGCCGGTATCAATGCAGAATATCAGGGAGACAAAAGAAGTGTGCAAAAAGTACGGCATACCGATGTTCCTTGACGCCTGCCGCTTTGCCGAAAACGCCTACTTTATCAAGAAGAGAGAACCGGGCTACGAAAATAAATCCATCATCGAAATTTGCCGGGAAATGTTCTCTTATGCCGACGGTTCCACAATGAGCGCAAAGAAAGACGCGCTTGTAAATATAGGGGGCTGGCTTTCATTGAATGACGAAGAACTTGCCCTGCAGTGCCGTAATCTTCTTATTGTTACGGAAGGATTCCCAACATACGGGGGACTAGCGGGACGCGACCTTGAAGCAATGGCACAGGGACTTGAAGAGATTGTAGACGAAAATTATCTGCAGTACAGAATAAGAAGCACTGAATACCTGGGAGAAAAACTTGTTCAGTACGGTGTACCCATTATTGAGCCGCCGGGCGGACACGCAATATATATTGACGCAAAGAGATTCCTGCCAAATGTACCGGCGCACCAGTTCCCGGGGCAGTCTATTGTATGCGAATTGTATGTTGAAGGGGGAATACGCGCCTGCGAAATAGGAAGCGTTATGTTCGGCAAAACTGATAAAGATGGAAAATTCATCCCTTCGATGATGGAACTTGTACGCCTTGCAATCCCGAGAAGAGTTTATACTCAGAGCCATATAGATTATGTAATTGAAGTAATTCAGGAAGTGTATAACAGAAGGAACGAGCTTAAGGGAGTTGAGATTACATACGAAGCTCCTATGTTAAGGCATTTTACGGCGAACTTTAAACCATTGGCATAATAGAAAGCAGTTTAATGAAAATAAAAAAACTGTATACATACAATTCAGGAAAGCAGATCTGGAGAATACTTCTTACGGGCGCCAATCAGTTTGTTGTTGAAACCCGGAATATGGAAAACAAAGAGGTATTCTTCAGCTGCATTGATATTGAGACCGGCAGGCCCGCATTCAGCGATTTTCAGTTCGATGAAAAATCGTGGATCGGCATTGAGGCCGTCTATAAAGATGTAATCCTCTTTCATAAATACGCCAAACCCGATATGCCGGGGCACAAAGAGATTATCTGTTTTGATATTGCATCGCAGAAAATTCTCTGGCAGGAAGATAAATTAACCTTCCTGTTTGTTTACAACGATCAGATTGTAGGCTCCGTTAATACATTTGAAGGATGGCATTTCTACGGACTGGATTACAAAACCGGGGCAATAGTTGCCGACTACGGCGAGAACGCGCAGCAGATCAATCAGATGCGCGCAATTGCAGAATCCGAAAAAGATTATTCCGATTACAAATTCCCGGAACGGATTACAAAGGATATAATACGCAATCTGGAAGGGGATACCGTTATAAAAGATATTATTCTCGGGCTTGATATTTTCGGCGATGTTGAATATAATTCCCTCGATGATTTATATGTAATGAATTACCACTACCGGGATAAAGGAAATATCACGCGCAACAAGTTCGCGGCAATTGATCTTTCAAAGAATAAAGTTATATTCGAAGAGATTCTCAACAAAGAAACCAAAGTAATTGTGCCCGACTGCTTCTTTATTTACAAGAACATTTTAATTCTTCTTAAGGAAAAAAACGAGATAATTGTCTGCAGGATTGAATAAATGGATATTTCGTTAGAAGAAAAGAAAATTCTTCTAAGCATAGCCCGGAATTCAATTGCTTCCGCTTTCGGCGGAAAGAAAGAAGAGGCTCCCGATGCATCTAAATTCCCCCTCTTCACCTCCAAATGCGGCGCATTTGTTACACTTACAATTAATCACCGCCTCCGCGGCTGCATAGGCTATATTATTTCGGACAAGCCTCTTATACAAACAATAGCCGAAGCCGCTCAGATGGCGGCATTTGACGATTTCCGTTTCGGACCTCTCTCCCAAAATGAGTTTTCTAAGATTCATATTGAAATTTCAATTCTTTCGGAGCCTGTTCCTGCCGCAGGGTATGCTGATATTGTTGTAGGCAAGCATGGACTTATAATGGAGGAAAAAGGAAGGCGGGGACTTTTACTGCCCCAGGTTCCATTGGAACACAATATGGACAGGGATGCATATCTTGATGCCATATGCGAAAAGACAGGATTTCCCTCCGGATACTGGAGGACCAAAGAGCTGAAATTAAAATTATTCACAGCCGATGTTTTCAGCGAAAGCGAATTGGAGAGTTGATGGAAAACATCCGTATGCCGGCTGTTGCCGGTATGTTTTATCCCTCCGCCCCGTCAAAGCTTAAGGAGGAGATTAATTATTTTCTTGATTTAACAAAGAACGGGGATGAATATAAATCCCTCACAGGCCTTGTTGCTCCCCACGCCGGTTATATGTATTCGGGCAAGACGGCTGCTTATGCTTATAATGCAATTAAAAAACAATTCAGAACGGTAATAATCCTTTCTCCAAGCCACAGGGAATATTTTCCGGGTATTTCTATTTACAGCGGCGACGCATATAAAACCCCCCTCGGAATAATTCCAATTAACAAACTGATAAGGGAAAAACTGGTTTTCGATTCGCATACTATTTATGCGGGTAAAGAGGGGCACCGGAATGAACACGCCGTTGAAGTGCACCTCCCCTTCCTTCAGGAAATATTAAAAGAGTTTACTCTTGTACCTGTTGTTATCGGAGACCAGAGAAAATCTTTTCTTGAAGAGCTCGCATTCAAACTTTCCCCCCTTATAGATGATGAAACATTGATCATTGCCAGTTCGGACCTTTCCCACTTTTTCCCTAAAGATGAGGCAGACAAGCTTGACGCCTGCGTTGAAAAGAACATTGCCGATTTCAGTTACGATAAACTTATGACCGATCTTGAAGAGAGCAGGTGCGAAGCGTGCGGCGGCGGCGCCATCTTTGCAATGATGAAAACGGCAGGGCTGCTTCACAGAACCAGAAGCAAAGTTCTGGCAAGGACAAATTCAGGAGATGTATCGGGAGACTACAGGGAAGTGGTCGGATATCTTTCGGCGGTAATTTATGGATAAGAAAAAGAAGGATAAAATTAAAATAGGTTTTGTGGGAGCAGGAAGAATTGCACATTCTCTTGTACCCGCATTAATTAAAGCCGGTTTTACAGTGTCTTCCGTCGCAAGCAGGGAATTAAGCTCCGCGTGGCATCTGGCAAAGAAAAATAAAATAAAGAGTTTTTCCAATTCCGCCGTATCGGCAGCAGAAAACTGCAATCTGATTGTTTTGTCGGTACCCGATTCCCAGATTGCCGGCACGGCTGCTGAAATTTGCAGGGCAAAAGGATTAAAAGGTAAAACAGTCCTGCATCTCTCCGGCAGCGAGGATATAAGCCTTATAAGGGTGTTAAGAAGAAAAGGGGTTCATACTGCAGGGCTTCATCTTCTTCAGGCATTCCCCGAAAGAAAACCGGTTAAGATTGCAGGCTCCTATGCATCGGTTGAAGCTTCAGACGAAATAACTTCTTCGCTGATTCTTTCAATAGCGGAGGATATAGGGCTTAATCCATTTAAAGTTAAGGGGAGCGAAAAAATAATCATTCATATGATGTGCGTATTTGCCGCCAACTTTATGAATGCTGATTATTATAATGCCAATCTTCTTTATAAAAAAATTAAAAGCAAAATTCCCCCTCCGGAGAAACTCCTTTTCCCCCTTTCAATTAATAACCTGAACAATATACATAAAGAGGGAGTTGAAAAGTCTCTCTCGGGGCCCATTGCCCGAAAAGATTATGATACAGTGAACAGGCATCTGGAAAAACTGTTTGAAATGAGCGGCAAGGAGAAGGCATTTAAAGATCTCCTGGAAAGTTATGCGATACAGACGATGAATCTTCTTAAATTGGCGGGCAAAAAAAGAATAAAGAAATAAAATATTATCATAATACAAAATGACGGATAACGGATTAAATAACGGCAACGGAGGCAGACTGGCACGCCAGGAAAAACTGCTTGAAACCATACTCGAAAATATGGCTCAGGCCGTTGTTATTGTTAACTCCGACCTCAAAATAGTAGAGTTCAACAGGCAGTTTAAGGAAATGTTTCATCTGCTTGAAGACGGCATTGAAAAGGGAATTCACTACAGGGAATTTCTGGATAAATGGGCCGCGCAGGTAAAGGCCGATGAAGAATTTGTTTCCCGCGCAATTGAAAGAATGCTGATTAAAAAACCTTTCATTTACGATATCAGTTTCTCATTCAACGGGGAGGCGCGCTGGCTTCAGATGTTTCACAATCCACTGGCCGAAGGGGGATTTGTAAGGACGTTTACAGACATTACGGAGGCAAAGCGCGCCGAAAAAGAGTTAAAGGAAAAATCGAATGAAATAGACCGTTTTTTCAGCCTTACGGTTGACTTCCTCTGCATAGTTGATATGGGAGGATATATAAGAAGGGTAAACCAGACCTGGGAAAAAAGCCTTGGATACAAAACAGATTCCCTTATCGGTAAAAGAATTTTTGACTATATTCATCCCGATGATATTGAAGATACAATCATTGCGATGAGCAATCTTGCAGCGGGAAAGGAAATTATAGATTATATCAACAGGTATAAATGCGCTGACGGGGAATACAGATGGCTTGAATGGAAAGCAGTTCCATATGACAACCGTCTTATCTATGCCGCGGCGCGGGATATAACAGAAAGAATATCATTTGAGGAAATTTTAAGGCAGAATGAGGAAAAATACCGGTTCCTTACCGAAAATGTCGGTGATATTATCTGGCAGATTGATAAGGATTATAACTACATCTATGTAAGTCCCTCCGTTGAAAACATACTCGGATACCTTCCCGAAGAAATTATAGGAAAATCTTTTTACGGTTTTTTAACTCCCGGCTCGGCAGACTACCTGAATGAAATTGAAGAGAAACAGAAATTCGAGGTTCAGCATAATTTTCTCAAAAGCGGAGTCTATGAGCTTCAGCATATAAAGAAAGACGGAAGTCTTGTCTGGTGCGAAGTTCACTCGAGCCCTCTATACACTCCCGACGGGCGCCTAATATTCAGTCAGGGGGTAACAAGGGATATAAACGCCAGAAAGGAATCGGAAAGAAAGCTTAAGGATTATGCCGCCGAACTTAAGGAATTAAACGCAACCAAAGACCGGTTCTTTTCCATTATATCGCACGACTTGAAATCCCCGTTTAACGGACTAATAGGGATGACGCAGGAATTCAAAGATAACGCGCGCGACTTTTCGTATGATGAAATTGCGCACTTCGGCAGGGAAATGAATGACGCGGTTATAAGCACATACAGGCTTCTTGAAAATCTTCTGGAATGGTCCCGTATTCAGCTGGACCAGATTCAGTTTCTTCCCGAAAATGTAAATCTTAAAGATGAAGCGGATAAGATTATAGATTTGTTCAACGCGAATGCATCGCAGAAAGATATTACTCTGGTGAATAATGTAAACTCCGGCTGTATGGTATATGCCGACCCGAATATGCTGAGTGTAATATTAAGGAACCTTCTGGTAAATGCAATCAAATTCACAAACCGGGGAGGGAAAGTTGAAATCAGTTCCGAATGCGGGCGGGATGTGGTTCTTATTTCGGTTGCCGACAGCGGTATAGGAATGACTGAAGAGGCGAGGAAAAAACTTTTCAGGCAGGATACGGTTTATTCAACATACGGAACGGAAAAAGAAAAGGGAACCGGATTGGGACTCTTGTTGTGCCGGGAATTTGTTGAAAAACACAATGGCGAAATATGGGCCGAAAGCGAATTAGGAAAAGGAACCAGAATAATTTTTACACTTCCGGCAGGAAAATAATTTAAAAATTCCCTCTTTAACTTTGGAGGAATTTTTGCGAATATATAGTAATAAATTGGCCTAAAATGAAATATTTGTTTCTAATTTTTCTGAGTATATCAGTTCAGGCGCAGCAGTTAACGCTGGATTCGCTTCTGATACGGATTAAGTCACTCCCGGACACCTCAAAAATTAAGTATTTGAACGATTATGCCTGGAATAACAGGAGCAAGACTCCTCACCTTGCAATGGAAAGCGCTAAGGAAGCGCTCCGTATAGGGGAAGAAACAGGTAATCATAAGCTTCAGGCCGCCTCATTGAACTATATTGGAGTTCTTTACCGTAATCTGGGAAATTATGATCTCTCATTAAAGACTTATAACAGGGCTCTTAATCTTTCTGACGAAATAAGAGATTCGGTTCAGATTGCATACGCACTTAATAATATAGGAGGAATACACCGTCTTCAGGGGAACAACAAATCAGCGCTTGAATACATTCTTAGGGCACTTGGCATCTTTGAAAAACTGGGAAACAAACAGGGAATGTCATACTGCACATTAAATATCGGCATAATTTACCGCAGGCAGCAGGATTATATAAAATCTCTGGAATATCTGAATTACACATTAAGAATAAGGGAAGAGATAAATGACAAGCCGGGCAAGGCCCTCGCGCTTAACCAGATTGCCGAAGTTTATGACGATATGGGGAGTATTGATACGGCTTTAAAATATTATTTTGAAGTTGAAAAACAGTATAAGGAAATTGATGACCGTAAAGGGCTTGCGGCTACCTGGG
>JAEXUB010000062.1 GCA_023453125.1 Bacteroidota bacterium | reverse complement strand
AGAGTGGGCCTGTCCGCCTATGGTGGACAGGGACGGAATCCGAACTTAGTGAGTCCCGCTCTGCGGGGGGACCGCCGGCACAAATAACTTTTAATGAGTTCGTTTAAATTACTGTAAGGAAAAAGGTTTAAAATAAGAAGCGCGGCTTCGGTTTGCCGCGCTGAGGTGGGCAGGGACGGAATCGAACCGCCGACACAAGGATTTTCAGTCCTTTGCTCTACCGACTGAGCTACCTGCCCTTTCAAAATAGGTTTGTAAACTTACAAAATTTTATAAAAAATGCAAAACGTTTTTTGGCGTAAATATCATTTTTTTGTAAAAAAGGCGGGAATATATCCCGCCATAATAAATATTAGTCGCCTAATGTAGCAACCATAACAGCTTTAATTGTATGGAGTCTGTTTTCGGCTTCATCCCAAACAATGGAATATTCCGATTCAAATACTTCCTCGGTAACTTCCATCGATTCGAGACCGAATTTCTGGTATATTTCTTCGCCGACAGAGGTTTCCCTGTTATGGAATGCAGGGAGGCAATGGAGGAATTTCACATTAGGATTGCCTGTATTCTTAATCATTTCCATATTAACCTGGAAAGGCTTCATAATATTGATTCTCTTTGCCCAGGCTTCTTCCGGTTCCCCCATAGATACCCAAACGTCTGTATAAAGGAAATCGGCCCCTTTAACCCCTTTAACAGGGTCATCGGTAAGAATAATTTCGGCGCCGGTTTCTTTAGCAATTTCCTTGCACTGTTTTACAAGTTTTTCATCTGGCCACATTTCTTTAGGAGCAACAGCGGTGAATTTCATTCCCATTTTTGCGCTCCCTACCATAAGAGAATTCCCCATATTGTTTCTTGCGTCCCCTAAATAGGCGAGAGAAACTTCATTGAGGGGCTTGTTTGTATGCTCC
Organism: Bacteroidota bacterium; assembly: GCA_023453125.1. Classification (GTDB taxonomy): domain Bacteria; phylum Bacteroidota; class Ignavibacteria; order Ignavibacteriales; family Melioribacteraceae; genus JAEXUB01. The sequence continues at coordinate 6,397 of JAEXUB010000062.1, read as the reverse complement.
ATAATGGTGAGGAAATCAGCAAGAATCTGAGTAGGATGGAATTCGTTGGTAAGGCCGTTCCATACAGGAACGCCTGCATATTTTGCAAGCTCTTCAACTATATCCTGACCGTAGCCTCTGTATTCAATACCGTCATACATTCTTCCGAGAACGCGTGCGGTATCTTTCATAGACTCTTTCTTTCCCATCTGGGAACCAGAGGGGCCGATATAGGTCACATTAGCGCCCTGGTCAAAAGCGGCTACTTCGAAAGCGCATCTTGTCCTGGTTGAATCTTTAGCAAAAAGGAGGACAACGTTTTTTCCTTTAAGGCGCTGTCTTTCTGTGCCTGTATATTTGGCAGTTTTCAATTCTTTAGCCAAATCGAGTAAGAACCTGATTTCCTTTGGAGTAAAATCAAGCAGCTTTAAAAAGCTTCTGTTTCTTAAGTTAAATGCCACGTTAATACCTCATATATCTTTCTAATAATTTTTGATTACGGAATAATTCTGGTACCGCAATTCGGATTTCCCAATTCGTTTGAATCTGTAATAATCGTTTCGCTTCCGCCGTTTTCAACAAAATCTATAGCAGCTAAAATCTTAGGGCCCATACTTCCGGCAGCAAATTCCCCCGCTTCATAATATCTGCGGGCTTCGCCAACGGTAATAACCTCAAGTTTCTTCTGGTCCGGCTTGTTGAAGTTCACATAAACATTCGGCACGTCGGTAAGAATAAAGAAGGCATCGGCTCCAATCTGGCGTGCAAGAAGAGCGGCTGCCAGGTCTTTATCAATAACGGCTTCAATTGCCTCGAGATAATTATTTTCGTGCCTGTGAACAGGGATTCCTCCCCCGCCAGAGGCGATTACGATATTACCTTTATCCAGAAGGTCGCGTATAACATTATTGTTGAAAATATTTTTTGGTCTGGGGGAAGCAACAACCCTGCGCCATCCCCTCTTTCTCGGATCTTCCTTAAATATGAAACCGTTAGCCCTTGCTAGAAGGTCTGCTTCTTCTTTAAGGTAAAAACCGCCGACAGGTTTTGAAGGATTTTCAAATGCAGGATCACTCTTGTCAACCAATACCATTGTAACGAGGGTAACAACATTTTTATCAATACCTAATTCAGAAAGAACATTTACAAACTGTCTTTCAATCATATAGCCAATTCCCCCCTGGGAATCGGCTACGCAAATATCTATCGGCATTTTAGGAATTTTGAACTGATTATACCCGGCTTCGTTCCTGAGCATAATATTGCCAACCTGAGGGCCGTTGCCGTGAGTAATAACAATTTCGTACCCTTCGTTAATCAGCTTTAAAAGATTTTTACAGGTATCAATAGAATTCTGTTCCTGTTCTTCAATAGTACCGGCCTGATTGCCCCGGAGGAGAGCATTTCCTCCGAGGGCAACTACAGCTGTCTTTCTCATAAAATTCCCTTGGCTTTAAGAACAGATTCAACAGTGTTCTGGCCGATTTCCTGTAATTCATACATTACGCGTGTGGACGGCTTGTTAATCTTGAGAATTCTGCCTAAGTCAATAGGTGTACCGATAATTACAGAATCGCAATCGGTATTATTGATTGTTGTCTCAAGGTCTTTCATCTGCTGTTCGCCGTAACCCATTGCAGGAAGAAGAACGCCGATATTAGGATATTTTTCATAAGTAGCGGTAATTGATTTTACGGTATAAGGACGTGGGTCAACAATTTCGGCAGCGCCCATTTTCTGAGCAGCAACTGTACCTGCACCATAGCGCATTTCGCCGTGTGTCAATGTCGGACCGTCTTCAACAACAAGAACTCTCTTGCCTCTTATAAGTTCCGGTTTGTCAACAAAAATAGGAGAAGCGCCTTCAATAATAACAGCATTAGGATTAACTTCCTGAGCATTCTTTCTTACTTCGAGAATTGCTGCATTGTCTGCTGTATCAATTTTGTTGATAACAACTGCGTCTGCAAGTCTTAATGATGTATTTCCGGGATAATATGATAATTCGTGTCCCGGTCTGTGAGGATCAACTACTGTAAATGTTACATCGGCTTTATAGAAGGAGAAATCGTTATTTCCGCCGTCCCAAAGAATAACATCGGCTTCTTTTTCTGCTTCGCGTACAATTGCTTCGTAATCAACGCCGGCATAAATAACGCCGCCAACTGCAACGTGAGGTTCGTATTCTTCAATTTCTTCGATTGTACATTCATGTTTCTTAAGGTCTTCGAGAGTAGCAAAGCGCTGAACTTTCTGTTTTACGAGGTCGCCATAAGGCATTGGATGGCGGATAGCAACAACTTTCTTACCGGCATCTCTTAATAAATTAACAATTCTTCTTGAGGTCTGTGACTTACCGCATCCTGTTCTTACTGCTAGAACGGAGATAACAGGTTTTGAACTTTTAATCATAGTTTCTTCGCCGCCGAGGAGACGGAAGCTGATTCCGGCTGCATTTACGATAGATGCTTTTGTCATAACATAATTAAAAGGAACGTCTGAATAAGAGAAAACCACTTCGTCAACTTTTAATTCTTTTATTAATTCAACGAGCTGTTTTTCTTCATAAATTTTAATTCCGTTCGGATATAATTTGCCTGCTAAAGCTGCCGGGTAAACGCGTCCTTCGATGTTAGGAATCTGAGTTGCTGTAAAAGCTACAACGTTATATTCTTCATTATCTCTGAAAAACACGTTGAAATTGTGAAAATCGCGCCCTGCTGCGCCCATAATCAATACGTTTTTGCGTTTCATTTTGTTTCCTTTGTTTTTGTTTATTCGACTGTTACACTTTTAGCTAAATTCCGCGGCTGGTCTACATTAAGACCTTTGCGAACCGCGATATGATATGCCAGAAGCTGAAGCGGAATAACCGTCAGAATGGGCATAAGCATCCTGATGGTATCGGGTACCTTAATTGAATAATCAACAAGCTTATCAATCTCATTGTCATTTTCCGATGCAATGGCAATGATAATTCCCTTCCGGGCTTTAACTTCAATTATATTACTTACTACTTTTTCGTATACAGAATCTTTAGGTGCAATGAATACAACCGGCATATTCTCGTCAATTAGAGCAATTGGGCCGTGTTTCATTTCTGCCGCAGGATATCCTTCGGGGTGGATATAAGAGATTTCCTTAAGTTTAAGGGCGCCTTCGAGAGATGCCGGGAAATTATAGCCGCGCCCAAGATAGAGAAAGTTCTTAGCGAACTGGAAAGCTTCTGCAATGCGGGCTATATGCTGGTTCTGGTCGAGAATGGACTGAATCTGAGCGGGAATCTTGTTCATTGCTGTAATTATATTCTGACCGTCTACAAGGCTGAGATTCCTTTTTCTGGCAATAAGAAGAGTTATAAGGGCAAGAGCCGTAAGCTGAGCAGTGAATGCCTTTGTTGAAGCAACGCCTATTTCGGGACCGGCGTGAGTATAAATACCTGCGTGGGTTTCCCGGGCAATTGAACTTCCTACAACATTCACAATACCAAGGCAGAGCGCCCCTTTTCTTTTGGCTTCCTTGAGAGCGGCAAGCGAATCCTGAGTTTCGCCGCTCTGCGAGATAAAAATAATCGTATCGTCTTTAGAAATTATCGGGTTGCGGTAACGGAATTCCGATGCATATTCAACTTCAACCGGAATGCCCGCGAACTGCTCAATCATATACTCGCCTACAAGAGCGGCGTGCCATGAAGTGCCGCATGCGGTAATAATTATTCTTCTTGAAGCGCTAATTCTCTCTTCGTACCCTTCAAGCCCGCCGAGTTTTGAAATGCCTTCTTCATAAATAAGCCTGCCGCGCATTGAATTGCGTACAGACTCGGGCTGTTCCATAATCTCTTTAAGCATAAAGTGAGAATATCCCCCTTTGCTAATTTCATCAAGAGTCATCTTGATGTGGGTTACTTCCTTAATTATGCTTTCATCTTTGATATTCTTTGCGGTAAAACGGTCTTTATATAATTCAACTATTTCGTCATCTTCAAGATAAACAACCTGGCTGGTATGTGATATTAGCGCGTTTACATCGGAAGCAATAAAGTTCTCGTCGTCCCCCACTCCTATTACAAGAGGGGAACCGTTCTTGGCAACTACAATTTTATCCGGTTCTTTTGTGTAAAGAACGGCAATGCCGTAAGTGCCTTCAACTTCAATAAGCGCATACCTGACAGCCTGGAATAAACCGTGCCCTTTCTTAATATAATAATCTACCAGCTTAACAAGAACTTCGGTATCAGTTTCGCTGTAGAATTCATATCCTTCATTAATCAGCCTTTTCTTGAGAACCGCATAATTCTCAATTATGCCGTTATGAATAAGAACAAGATTATTTTCTTTGTTAAAATGAGGATGTGCATTATTCTCATTCGGTTCGCCGTGAGTAGCCCATCTTGTATGCCCAATTCCGATTAAAGCGTCTATTGAATCTGCGTTAATCTTCGATTCAAGAAGAGAGACTTTTCCGGGGGATTTAATTACTTTAGCTTCCCCTCCGGTCAAGAATCCGACACCTGCCGAATCATAACCGCGATATTCTAACCTTTTAAGACCTTCAATAAGAATTGGTACACAAGTCTTGTTGCCGATATATCCAACTATACCGCACATAGCTTATTCCTTTTAGTTTTATTTGTTTCTTAAAGATATTAAAAAAAGTAGAATATTAATGGTCGGGGCAATGCCTTAAGAGAAGGAGATTTGATTTTTGAGGATAATCGATATTTACTTTATATAATTTCATATCGTTAAATTTTGGTACTCTAATTTCAGTAAAAATATCTGATTTTTCAACAAAAATTTAACAAAACGGAATATAAAAAGTTCCTGCCCCCGGCCTGCATTTAACCAGTTAAATATCCCTTTAATTTTCCGTAATTATAACGATAATATAATCACAAATTGAACATAATGGGAAAAAATGTTAAAAACGAGGTTTAAAACCGTATTAAGATTCATTTTCGCCGTTTTAATCCTGATTCTCCCCTCTTTTTGCATATCAGATCTTAAAGCACAGGGAAAAATAGAAGTAAAACTGGCAGGCATTCAGGAAGAAAACAGGCAGATTCCCGAAAGCGAATGGAATAATCTTCAATTCCTTAAAGGGAATAAAATTTATGTTTCATTTAATGCAGTTCCGGCAACATCAAAAAAAATCTTTTACAGAGTTCTGCTTGATACCGGATTAATCGAATCTAACCTGCTCGATAATTTTATAACACTAAAGGATTTAAGCACCGGAATTCATATAGTAAAAATTACAGCCGTAACGGATGAAGGAACAGAATCGGAACCGCTCCTCCTGACAATCAAAATTACCGATCCTCAGGCTCCCGTTCAAGTGGTACCGCAGGAAGAGCCGAAAGAGAGCAAAACGGATGCTGGGACATTTTCAAATCCGGTCTATTTTTATGCAGCCTCGGGACTATCCATTATTCTGCTGGCAGTTGTAATAATACTCCTAATGAAAAAGAAGGAGCCTAAAACAGAATCTCCTCTGGCTATTGAATTAAAAAAGAGCCAGGAAGAGTATGTTGAACTCTATAATTCCCATAAAAGACTTAAGGATGAATTAAAAGACCTTAAAGATTATAATGAATACCTGAAGAAACAGAAAAGCGAACTTGAAACGACGGTTAAAAATCTTGAATCGGTAAATGTTAACCTTCTTGACCAGAAGGAAAAACTTACCGAAAGCAAGAGACAACTGGAACTGCTCCACGCCCAAAAGGACGAGCTGTTCGCTATGGCAATTCACGATATTAAAAACCCTGTTTCGGCAATTCGTGGATATATAGAGCTGTTAAACTCATACGACCTGAACGCGACCGAGCAGAATGAAATTATGACTTCTCTCGTAAACAGCTCCGAAAATATTGTTAAGCTTACCCAGTCTATGTGTACAATAATTGCCCAGGACCGCCCGGAGCCGACATTAAAGTTCCAGCCGACATCAATTAAGAAAATCATTGACGAAATCTGCAACCAGAATATTTCTTACGCAAAAGCCAAATCAATTAAGCTGTTTAATAAGTCATCAGTCGGACTGCCGGATATTGCCGTTGACGAGGTCAAAATACAGGAAGTGATAGAAAACCTTGTAAATAATGCAATTAAGTATGGCCCCCCCGAAACGACGGTTGAAGTAAGAACTTATATAAAAGGGAAATTTCTGACTGTAGAAGTTCAGGATACCGGAGTAGGAATACCGGAAGAAGATCTTAAGCGGGTTTTCCAAAAAGGAGCCGTGCTTACTCCTAAGCCGACAGGATTGGAACAGAGTTCCGGGCTCGGCTTATGGATAGTAAAAAGAATTATTGAAGAACATAACGGCAAAGTATGGGTAACGAGCAAATCGGGAAACGGTTCTACATTCGGATTTGAACTTCCGATGGAGGTAAAAGACAGAAAGGCTACGATGT
>JAEXUB010000050.1 GCA_023453125.1 Bacteroidota bacterium | reverse complement strand
CGCTCCGATATCATATGTTTCCGGTGATGTTCCTCCGCCGCTTCCAGAAAAGAAATCGCGTGCAAATGAATCGGTAAGCTGCGATGTATGCCATAGCATTACCGGCTTCTCCGGGGATACACCGTATAATTTTAATTATATATTAAAACCGGGTAAAACAAAATTCACATCCCGTATGGGGGAAACAACTTCACCGGCCCACGAAATATCAGTAACTCCGCTTCACAAAAGCGGTGACTTCTGCGGAATATGCCACAACGAAAAAGACCCTTATGGAATGTGGGTTAAATCAACTCATCTCGAATGGAAAGAAGGCCCTTATGCAAAAGAGGGGGTTCAATGCCAGGACTGTCATATGACGAAAGCCGAATTCAAGACTGCGGCAATGGGAGTTACTTATAAGGATGCTAAGCTTCATCTGTTCCACGGCGGACACGACCAGGGTAAAGTTAAAGGAACAATTGAATTGAGAATACATCCAGATTACAGGGACGCTGAGCCGGGGGAGGCAATTAAATTTACTGTCGCATTATATAACCAGAAAACGGGGCATAAATTTCCTACCGGTTCGGTTGAAGACAGAATAGTATGGCTCCATGTAGAAGCTGTAGATTCAAAGGGGAATGTGTTCCATATTCCCGTGGACAAAAAAGGATTTAACGGGGAAGAATATACAATTGGAAGCGACGTGCTTGCATACCAGGATATGGGAATTGCTTTGAATGACCCGAATTTCAAAGGAGTTCAGAGAGATGGAATTCCAATCGGTGACAGGATTTTCAGAATGCCCTATTTTGATCCGCAGGGAAGAATGACAATCCAGCAGTGGAATACTGTCTCATTCGGAGTCGATTACCGGATTGGTCCGCGCGAAACAAAGATTGAAACATTTACATTCCGGGTCCCAATGAAAGCAGCACCCGGAAAAATGAAAGTGACGGCAGTGCTCAATTACCAGCTTCTTGTTAAACCGGTTGCCGATTTTCTGGGAGTTCCTCCATCGGAATCGGAAATTGTTAAAGTAAATGAACATTCAACCGAAGTAACAATTTTACAATAGTGAGGATGTTATGAAAAAGTTTACAACTATTATGCTCGTTTTTTTTCTTTTGATTACACTATTACCGGGAGAGGTTTTCGGAATACCCGCATTTGCGCGTAAATATAACCTTAGCTGCCAGACGTGCCATTCTCCTTTTCCTAAATTGAAAGCATACGGAGAAACGTTTGCCGGGGATGGTTTTGTGCTTGCGGACAGGGAGGCACCCCGCTATTTTCTTGAGACCGGAGACCCGGACCTTAACCTCCTGAGAGAAATTCCCCTATCCATAAAAGCTGAAGCTTATACTACCTATAACCTGAACAAATCGGATAAATTCGATTTCAGCGCCCCCTACGTACTTAAACTTATGTCCGGCGGCGCTTTAACAAAAGATGTTTCCTACTACTTCTATTTCTTCTTTGGTGAAAGAGGGGAAGTGGCGGGAATTGAAGATGCTTTCATTATGTTTAATAATCTCTTCGATACCGGCGCTGACCTTTATGTAGGACAATTCCAGGCATCGGATCCGTTATTTAAGAGAGAGCTAAGGCTCACTTTTGAAGATTATAAACTGTATAAGGCTAAACCCGGGAATGCAATTGGAGACCTGACATACGACAGAGGGATTATGCTCACATATTCAATTGAAAAGACCAATACCGATATTACACTCGAAGTCCTGAACGGAAATGGAATAGGGGGTGCAAACGGGTTTAAGATTTTTGATGACGACGAATATAAAAATTTCATGGGGAGAATTTCGCAGGAAGTTACAGAAGGGATTAGGATTGGCGCATTCGGATATATGGGAAAAGAAAATATTGAAGACAGCCAGAACCGCAAATTTGTTAACACTTTTTCAATGTGGGGCCCGGATCTTACATTGAATTACAAGGATAAACTGGAGTTGAACTTCCAGTATCTGAGCAGAACAGATGATGCTCCTGTATTTGCAAGCAAGGATATTTCTACAAAGGGAATGTTCGGAGAACTTATTTACACTCCTGCCGGGGATGAAAGCAAATGGTACGGCGTAGCTCTATATAATAAAGTCGACTCGGATGATGCCGCACTTAATTATGAATCGGCAACTTTAAGCCTCGGTTATTTATTAAAGAGGAATATAAGGCTTATAGGAGAATATACTTATAATATCGGGCGCGAATTCGGTACATTCAGCATCGGTGTAATCTCGGCATTTTAACGGTTTTATAAATTATATTGAGGCCCCGGATAGTTTCCTTTCCGGGGCTTTTTATTATGTTTGCTAAACAGGTTATTATAAATCGGGACGGCTATGAATATTTACGAAAAAATTCTCGAATTAAAGGGGGAGAATAAGAGTTTTGTTCTTGTATCGGTAGTTAAAACCGCCGGTTCAACTCCGGGTAAAACAGGTTTTAAGATGGCTGTTGATTCCTCTCTAAATTCATTCGGTACCGTCGGGGGAGGGGCAATTGAAAAAGAAGCCATTGCCGAAGCGGGTAGAATTCTAAATGCGGGGGAGGGGAATTATTTAAAAGAATATCTCCTGAACAAAGATGAAAATATTGCCGAAGGGAATACAACCGTAATTCCGATGAGCTGCTGCGGTAAGATTACTCTTTTTTATGAACTTGAACAGGAAGCTTCAACAATCTATATTTTCGGCGGCGGACACGTAGGCAGCGCCCTTGCAGGAATGGTTAAAGGACTTAAATTCAATACTGTACTTATAGACGACCGCCCTGATGTAATTGAAAAATGCAGGAGTCTTTATCCTAATACTGTTTTAAGCAGTTATAAGGAATATGCAGAAAAGTTTATTCCCGGAGCGGATTCTTATTTTGTTATTCTCACTTACGGGCATCTTTTTGATTATGATGTCCTGAGTACATTATACCGTAGAGGATTGGTAAAAAAATATTGCGGCGTAATAGCCTCAAAGAGAAAGCCAAAAGAAATGACGGGAATGCTGCAGGAAGAACTGGGGGGGAATGCAGATTTGAGTCTCCTTCATACTCCAATCGGGATTAAACTTGGCGGGGATTCTGCTCACGAAATAGCCCTTTCCATTGCGGCGCTGATTCAATCGGTTAAATCCGGAAAAAAAATAACGGCCGAATAATTATTTGTCGTAGACCAGAAGAAGCACAATTGAATCGGAAATGAATTTTCTCATTCTTCCTATTCCCTTCAATTCTTCAGAGTTTTTCCAGCAAAAACCTATTACTCTTCTGAATTGGGGGAACATTCCGGTAATGTTTTCAATTTCGGCGGTGTGCCTGAACTTATTTTTTTCGATAATTCTCTTCATATATCTGCGTACAGGCATTGAAAGAAGGAAATACCACGCAACTGTAATAAGCCCTGCCCTTAAAATCATAAATAAAATTTCAGCTGAGCTGCTTTTTCCCGCAAGTGGAAAGAAGTAGGAAAGGAACATAATTCCGGTAAGAAAAACTAACAGAGCAATTCGTGTGGGCTTTTTCCACCAGCTTTTTTTCTTTTTACCACCATTAATCCCGGTGAGCTCATTTTCGCTTTTGCTGAATTCTGTTTTCATAATTTCCGCAGCGGCATCGTTAAGCTTGCCCGGAAATTTTATTGCCTTAAATCCCGATGCGATTCCCGCCGAGACGTGCAGCAGAGTATATGCAGAAATAATCAGAATGCTCGCCGATATCGATTCAGAATGGGGAGAAATCTGGAACTGGCGGAAAACATATTCTGCAAACAGGTCTATAGATTTCCAGAAACCGGTACCGAAAAATATTGTTGTAACTATCAGCTTCTGAAATGCTGAAAATAGAAGCGCGAAAAATCCGAGCAGAGGCGCCGCGAGGCCCGGATACCTTACTATTGAAAAAATTAAATAACCAAGCACTCCCTGGATCATTACTGCCAGATATGCCGTAACGGGAGTATGAGGGCTTACAATTCCCTTAACAAGAAGTACAATTACAGTAGCTTTTAATATCGTTCTTTTTTCTTTTGAGTAATGCGCAAGCAAAGTAATAAGCATAACGGCAATTGAGCCGATAAATAGGCCTGTAAAAGGAATTTTGAGGGCGTGAAGTATTCCTCCGAATGCCGCTTCATTGAATCCCCATACGGCTATTATCCTTCTTAGTATTTGGGATTCATCCCTTATTTGCGCGTTATTTGTATCAGCCGGCAATTGAAAATTTCTCATTAATCAGGGACTCAATATACGATTTAATTTTAATAACTATAAAGAAAGGGACTTGTTTCCTTAAAAACAAAGGAAATGGGGGAAAAACTTTTTTGTTTTTTTTATTGAATATTGAAGGCCCTTTTTTATACCTCTATGTCTTTGATTTCTTAAATATAATATTGTAAATTAAAAGCGGATATTCGTCAAAGTGATGAATCCTGTTTTTTTTCGTTCATTGCCAATATTAATCCCAGTAAGCGTTAAGGATATATATGATTGAGTTCATCTTAAATGATAAACTCGTTATAGCCGTTTCACCGCCTACCACTGTTCTTCTGGATTTTCTTAGAAGAGAACAAAAGTTAATAGGAACAAAAGAGGGATGCCGCGAAGGAGACTGTGGTGCGTGCGCCGTTCTTGCAGGGGAATTAAAAGGTAATGAAATAGAATATAAAAATGTAAACTCCTGCCTTCTTCCAATCGGTTCGCTTCACGGAAAACATATAGTAACAATCGAAGGGCTCAACAGCGCCGGCCTCACAAAGATCCAGCATTCAATAGCCGAAGAAGGGGGGACCCAGTGCGGTTTCTGTACCCCCGGTTTTATTGTCTCGCTTTCCTGTTATTTCCTCAATGAATCCGATTTATCACTATCCGGTGCAATAAACTACCTGAGCGGAAACATCTGCAGATGCACCGGTTATTCCGGAATTAAAAGAGGGGTTGAACAATGCATTGGCATTCTGGAAAATGCCGCAGCCGGAAAAAGAAAAAGATTAGACAATCTGATTGCCTGTAATTTCATTCCCTCCTATTTTGCCGGAATTCCGGCGCTTCTTAAAAAAATTAAATCTCACCCCCCCCTGCCCGGGAAAAAAGGGGCATTGGTCTCGGGGGGAACCGATTTATATGTGCAGAAATGGGAAGAACTGGTGCGCGCCAATGCCCGGTTTGTTCCGAAAGAGGAAAAGTATAAAGAGATTGCACTTAAAAAGGGAAGGATTTATATAGGCGCGGCTGCCGCAATTGAGCAGATAAAAAATTCTCCCATTCTGCAGAAATATTTCCCTGAGTGGAATGAATTTCTAACTCTGTTCGGATCACTTCCCGTTAGAAACCGTGCCACTGCAGGGGGGAATGTAGTTAACGCCTCTCCTATTGGGGATTTTACATCTATTTTAATTGCCCTTGATGCCTTAGTGCATATTAAAGGGAAGAAAGTAAAGAGGCAGCTTCCTCTCAAAAATTTATATAAAGGCTACAAGATAACCGATTTAAAGAAAGATGAAATTGTTGAAGCTTTTTCATTCAAAGCTCCTTCAAGGAACCTCCTCTTTAATTACGAAAAAGTTTCAAAAAGAACATTCCTTGATATTGCAAGTGTAAATAGTTCCATTGCCGTTGAAGTGAAAAACAATTTAATTATTAATGTTACTATTTCCGCCGGAGGTGTCGCCTCGGTTCCCCTTTGCCTCGGAGGTATTTCTTCTTTCCTGCGGGGAAAAGAAATCTGCGCGGCTATTATTAAGCAGGGAGCTGCTGTAGCAATGGAGGAAATTTCTCCCATAAGCGATGCAAGGGGAAGCGCGGAATATAAAAGGCTACTGTTAAGACAGCTTCTATACGCACATTTTATAAAACTGTTCCCGGAACAGATTAATCCGGAGGAACTGCTGTGAAGAATACAGACTCCTTAAAACATGTCACTGGAAATTCTCTCTTCGTTGATGATATGCAGGTCCCGGAAGGTGCGCTTACCGGATTTGTGTTTTATTCTTCAATAGCACACGGCAGGATAATAGAACTGAATCTGAATGAGGCCCTCCGATCTCCGGGGGTAGCCGGTATTATAACCGCAGCCGACATCCCGGGGGAAAACCAGATCGGGGGAGTAATTCCGGATGAGAATCTCTTTGCCGACGGTGAAGTGCATTTCATCGGTCATCCTATTGCGCTTGTTGCCGCAGATACATTTCTGAATGCCAAATCGGCCGCGGAAAAAATTGTATGCAGATTTGAAAAGCTCCCCCCAATATTAGATGCGCGCGATGCGGCAGCTAAAAATAAACTGATTATACCTCCAAAAGTTTTTACAATCGGGGATACCTCTTTTGCCTGGAGTAAGTGCGATTTTATTGTTGAAGGAAGTGTTGAAAGCGGGGGACAGGAGCATCTATATCTTGAAACCCAGGGCTCAATTGCATTCCCCGTTGAAGGGGGAGGAGTTAAAATAATTTCTTCTACGCAGGGACCGACATCGCTGCAGAAAGCTGCATCGCGGGTCCTGAATATCCCGATGAATAAAATTGAAGTTGACGTGCCGCGTCTCGGCGGCGGATTCGGCGGCAAGGAAGATCAGGCTACTCCGTGGGGAGTAATGGCGGCACTCGCCGCGTTGAAATTAGGCAAAACCGTAAAACTTGTTCTACCGCGTCAGGTAGACATTAGAATAACAGGAAAGAGACACCCCTATTCTTCCGATTTTAAAGTGGGATTGAACAAAGAGGGAAAGATTATTGCTTATGAAGTATCGTTCTATCAGAATGCGGGAGCGTCGGCAGACCTTTCAACAGCAATTCTCGACAGGACACTATTCCACGCAACTAATTCCTATTTTATCCCGAATGTAAAGGCAACCGCTTACTGCTGCCGCACTAACCTTCCTCCGTTTACAGCATTCAGGGGATTCGGCGGGCCCCAGGGAATGTTTGTAATTGAATCTGCAATCTACAAGGCTTCAATTGAAACCGGCATTGATATTAATACGATAAAGAAAATAAACCTTTTAAAAGAGGGGGATGAATTCCCGTACGGACAGAAGACGGCTGGATGCAATATAGGCAGATGCTATGAGGAGCTTGAATGGGGTGCCGGCTTTATAAATATTTTTGAAGAAATAAAAGAATTTAATAAATCCAGCAGGCTGATTAAGAAAGGCGCCTATGTAATGCCAGTAACATTCGGCATATCATTTACCACTTCATTCTTAAATCAGGCATCGGCATTGGTGCATATTTACACAGACGGAAGCATAAGCATAAGCACCGCGGCAGTTGAGATGGGGCAGGGGGTAAATGCAAAACTCCGCGCAATTGCCTCGCACGAATTAGGCGTTTCAATTGACAGGATAAAAATTGAAACAACAAACACATCACGTGTCGCCAACACATCGCCTACAGCGGCTTCAAAGGGGGCCGACCTTAACGGCTTTGCCGTTATTGATGCCTGTGCAATTCTAAGGGACAGGCTAAAACTGGCCGCCGCGGGGGAACTTAAGGCTGACGATCCGAACGGTATTGAAATTAAAAACGAAATTATTTACTTAAATGGAAATGCAACCGGTCTCTCATTTGATAAACTGATTCAGAAGGCATATACAAAAATGATTAGCCTTTCGGCGCAGGCGCATCACGCTACCCCTAATGTCTGGTTCGACCAAACTACGCGCAAAGGAAATCCTTTCGCATATCATACTTACGGTGTTGCGCTTATTCAGGTTACTCTCGACTGCCTGAGAGGCACATATAAAATAGATTCCGTTGATGTTGTTCACGATTACGGAGCTTCTATTGACAGAATTGTGGATCTGGGGCAGGCGGAAGGTGCGATTGTACAGGGTATCGGATGGATGACTATGGAAGAGCTTATATGGAATAAAGAAGGAAAGCTTTTAACCGACGCTCTATCCACATACAAAGTACCCGATATTTATTCGGTACCGGATAGAATAAATATTTCTTCCCTCGAAAATGCAGCGAATCCTTTCGGGCCGCTGAAATCAAAGGCAATTGGGGAGCCCCCCTTTATGTACGGTATTGGAGCCTATTTTGCTTTATTGAATGCAATGAAGGCTTTCCGCCCGGAATTAAAAATCAAATTCTCCTCTCCTCTTACTCCAGAGAAAGTTCTATTAAGTTTATATACCGAAAACTAAATTCATTCCAACCAGGAGATAATAATGGAAAAATGGAAATGGCAGATTGAAAACGATGACTATTTAAATAAGGCAGTTGAAAGATGCAGAGAACAGAAGATACTTTTGCCTACTTTCGAACAGTTAAAGCATCCGGACAGAATACCAAAGGAAATAAATGATAGACTCAAAAATGTCGGAATGGAAGAGTTAAATCCTCTCAATTTATTCAGGATTAACTGGCGGAATGACCCTGTTACGGGAAAAATAGGGAATATTAATTATGTCGAAATTCCTCAGGCTATAACAGGAGTAAAAGCAAGAATTGTAGGACTGGTTGGTAAATTCTTCCCGACCGGAGCCCATAAGGTTGGTGCCACTTACGGATGCCTGGCTCCCTTTCTTGTAACGGGAAGGTTCAATCCCGAATATCATAAAGCAGTATGGCCTTCAACAGGCAATTTCTGCCGCGGCGGAATTTTCAATTCAAGGCTCCTATCGGTACACGGAGTTGCAATACTTCCGGAAGAGATGAGCCGTGAAAGATTTGAATGGCTTAAGAATCTCGGCGCTGAAATTTATGCTACCTACGGATGCGAAAGCAATGTGAAGGAAATTTATGATAAATGCCATGAATTGAGGGGGAAAAGCGATGAGTACCTTATATTCAATCAGTTCGAGCAGTTCGGCAATCCCGTTTGGCATTATGAAGTGACAGGATACACACTCGAAGAATTATTTAATAGCATTAAAGGTGAAAATAGCCGCTTTGCCGGTTATGTAAGAGCTACCGGTTCTGCTGGCACAATTGGAGCAGGAGACTATCTGAGAAAAATCTATCCGGAATTAAAAGTGCTTGCTACAGAAGCGCTTCAGTGCCCTACTCTGCTGATGAACGGTTACGGAGCACATAGAATTGAAGGAATAGGGGATAAGCATATTCCGTGGATTCATAATGTTAAGAATACTGATGCTGTATGCGCAATTGACGATGAAGACCCTTTGAGAATACTCAGACTCTTTAATGAAGAAGCGGGATTAAAACATCTTTCCTCGCTCGGCGTTAGCGAAGAAACTCTCTCAAAACTCCCCTGGCTCGGCATATCTTCAATAAGCAATATGCTTAGTTCAATTAAAATG
>JAEXUB010000012.1 GCA_023453125.1 Bacteroidota bacterium | reverse complement strand
CCCCATTATAAATGCCTTCTGCTGGTCAGTGTCAACAGAACAGACAATTACCGGAACACTCTTTGAGTTTGGATGCTCATGTATTTTCTTTAGAAGCTCGAGCCCATTAATGTTAGGCAGTTCTATGTCGAGAATTATTGCAAGAAAAACTTCTTTTTCAATCATCGAAAAGATCTGGTCTGCGGTACTTACAATAATCGGGTCGTACCCCCATTTATTAAGATAATTGCTGAGCAGTTTGCTGGTTGCATAATCATCTTCAATTACCAGGACCCTGTTCTTCTTTGACGGGGAAGGCTTCGGCAGTCCCGAAAGCTGGGTTTCAATAATCTTTTTGGCTGCTTCCGGCTGAACGCCTGAATGATGATGGTCTGCTTCGCTGGAAATATTGAATGTAAACAAAGTTCCTTTTCCCATTCCGGGAACTGCAGAAATAAAGCCCCCCATCTGATTGATTATGCGCTTTACAAGCGTAAGACTGAGTCCGGTTAAATTCGAATTTTTGAATTCGGGGATTTTAGAAATGCCGAACGGATTGAAAAGAGACATAATCTGTTCTGAAGTGAGTGATCGTCCGTTATCGAAAATTTCAAATCTTATATTATTCGGAGCCGGATACGATGTATGGATAACAACATCACCGTTTTGGGATAATGCCGATGCAGAAGTTAAAAGCGTATTTAGAATGTATCTCAATTTCTGGTCGTCAAGAACAACTTTGGGGGGAACTGCGGGATCGACATTGTTAATAAACTTTGTACCTGATGTACCCGGTTTATTCCTGAACAATTCAATTGTTTCGCTTATCAGTGAGCGCGGGTCAATTGATTTATACGATAACTGGACAGTACCGGTTTCGAGCTTTGCTGATTCAAATAAATCATTTATTGAAAGGAGAAGATTCTGAGCGTTCTTCTTAATAGTGCCTACATACTCGGCCTGGGAAGAAGTAAGGTTATCTTCACCAAGTATTGAGGTAAAGCCGATGATTGCATTTGCCGGGGTTCTCATTTCCTGTGCGGCATCAAAAACAATAGTGCTGAATGAGGTTTCGTGAACAACAAGATTTCCCCCTTTGGCATTTATCCAAATTTGCAGGAGAGAGCTGAGGAATTCAACAATATTTGTAAGTGCATCTTTATCGCTCTGAGTAAAAGCGCTTTTCTTGGCAATTTTAAGGAATCCTCTTTCCTTATCGGAAATTTTAAAGCTTATACAGCTTTCATAAACCAGGAATTCCGAAATTTGAAGTTCGCAGTTGGAATCGGAATGGACGTTGAAATTAGATTTTTCGTTAAAAAGGCTGCAGAGAGAACATTTGAAGAAAGAACCTTTTAAATAATTCTTCCTTGCATTGGCCGATTTACCCAGGACCTGAAGATTATTATCATCCAGGACTTTGAAAAGTACTAACGCCTGGAGCTCAAATTCTGCTGCAATATAATTGCAGATATGCTCTCCGAAATCGTCATCTCCCTTGCGGGCCATAGAGAATAATTTGTTCAGTTTTTCCAAAGATTCCAGTTTTGATCCGATTACCATAATACTCTTAAATTAATTACTAATAGAATTATCGAAATTTTACAAAAATAATCAAATAGTTTATTATTAAAAATAATTAAAAGTAAGAAACTACCAAAGGGAATAAATGAAAAAGGGGGGCTTTGGGCCCCCCTGATTTTAATTTCAATTAAGAGTCACTCTTTGGCTTTTCCCCGAGTATGACCCGTTTTTCCAGTATATTGTCTATAATTCTGTAATCTTTTGCTTCTTCTGAGGTGAGGAAATAATCTCTGTCGCAATCCTTTGTAATCTGTTCAATGCTTTTTCCGGTATGTTCGGCTAAAATTTTATATAGCGTATCCCGTGTCTTAAGCATTTCTTTTGCGTGGATCTCAATGTCTGTTGCCTGTCCCTGCAGACCGCCGACCCAGGGCTGGTGAATCATAATTTTGGAATGGGGAAGAGCGGATCTTTTGCCTGCTTCGCCTCCTGCAAGAAGAACGGCTCCCATGCTGGCAGCCAATCCAACGCAAATGGTTGAAACGTGAGGTTTTATATATTTCATTGTATCATAAACTGCAAGTCCGGCAGAAACACTTCCTCCGGGAGAATTTATATAGAGAGAAATATCCTTATCAGGGTCTTCCGCTTCGAGAAAGAGGAGCTGTGCAATAATCAGGCTTGCAACATGGTCATCAATTGCAGTACCGAGAAAGATAATTCTTTCGCGAAGAAGGCGGGAAAAAATATCCATTCCTCTTTCGCCGCGGCCGGTCTGCTCAATTACATAAGGAATCAGCTGGTTATAAATTTCTGGCTTCATTTAACTCCCGATTAGCTGTTTTTCTTTTTAGATTTTGTCTCTTTTTTTTCAGATTTCTCTGAAGATTTTTTCTTTTTTTCTTCTTTCTGGGCGTTTACTTTTTCTTCGGCGTCAACTTCAACAGCCTTGTTGTTATCGGTAAGGAATTTAACTACCTTATCTTCAAGGAGAAGTTCTTCGCGGTTGGTATCTTTATAGTATTTAATAAGTTTTTCAACCGAAATACCGGTACTTTCAGATTCTTTTTTCGCTATTTCTTCCAGTTCTTTTTCATCTACCTTAATATTCTCTGCTTCGGCAATATTTTCAAGAATAATTCTCCATTTTGCGTTCCATTCGGCGCGTCCTTTAAGCTGGTTCTCGGCGGCCTTTTCGTCAAATGAAGGAACTTTATATCTTTTTGCGTTTTCCTTTTCCATTTCAACGAACTGTTTAAGAATTGTAGCTGTGAACCCGGGAGGGGCAGGGAAATCGTTGTTTTCAACAATCTTGTTGAGAAGTGTATTCAAATATATCTGCTCTGTCTGGTTCTTGTAGTAAGATTCTACATTTGCAACGAGATCTGCCTTAAATTCATCCCTGCTTTTAGCCTTATCGTTTGATACTTTCTTGAAGAATTCTTCGGTTTCTTCAGGATTTACAAATTTTTCAATTTTAGTAATCTCAGCTTCGTAGGCGTATTCTTCGCGGTGAACTTCTTCGCCATGGTTATGTTCATCAACAAATGTAAATGAGAATTTTTCCCCTACTTTTTTGCCTTTGGCGTTTTCCACAATTTCAGAATTAACTTTCGGATCGCTCAGGTCAATCTGAATGTTGCTGCTTTTCTGGGCTTGAGCTTCTTCGCTTCCGTTCGTTCTCTGAAGGTCGCAGGTAATTTTATAATCTTCGTTTTCAACTAATTCTGCAGGCTCAAATTTACCGTGAGCCTTATAGATATATTTAATTTCGTTTTCAATTTCTTCTTCTTTTACCTTGAAAATCGGTTTTTCAATTTCCAGCCCTTTATAGTCCTTTAGTTCAAGCTTAGGTTTAACTTCATATTTAATCTTGAATGAAAGGTTGCCGAAAGGCACAAAATCAAGGTCTGTAAGCTGCGGTGCCGAAATAGGTTTCAGTCCTTTTTCATCGGCAACATCCCAGAATTTCTTCTGAGCAATCTTTTCGCTTGCTTTATATTCAATTGCTTCGCCATACATTTTCTTTATGAATTGAAGAGGTGCTTTCCCTTTTCTGAAGCCGTCTATTGTAATAGATTTTCTTTCTTCCAAATAAGCTTCATCAATCTCAGGCTTTATTTCTTCATAGGTTAAAGTTACTTCAATCTCATTTACTCCAGTTGAAATTTCATTTATTTTGAATTCCAAGGTTTCCTCTTTACTCTTATTTAACAAATAATTATTTGGTGCGAGAAGGGGGACTCGAACCCCCACACCTCTCGATACTAGATCCTAAGTCTAGCGCGTCTGCCAATTCCGCCATTCTCGCAAAAAAACGAACTTAAAGTTACTCTTAAAATGGAAAATAATCAAGAAATTCGTTTTTATGCGGTTTATTCTCTATTTATAAGCATTCCGGAATATATTTAGTATTTAGCCGCTTATCTTCCGCTTCGCAATAGGATGATAACCTTATTCCAAATGTAAGAAAGGAAAACGGGGCAATTGAGCCTTTTGTGTTCTGATTTTACCGGGGATAGCATAAAGTGAATATATATAAATTATTATTAAAGCCCTTACAAATAAAAACAAGTTTTTACTATATTAAGATATAAGATAAAAAGTATTTAAATGGATGAATTAATAGGGAAAACAATCGATAACTACCGGATTGAGTCGGTGCTCGGCAAGGGGGGCATGGGAATTGTCTACCGCGCCTACGATATCAAACTGGAACGTTTTGTCGCCATTAAGCTCCTGAATTCACACCTATTTCAGAGGGAAGAATCAATAGACCGTTTTAAGAGAGAAGCCAAAAATCAGGCTAAACTTACTCATCCTAACATTGTTGGGGTATACGGTTTTATTGAATATTCCAACTTTCTAGGTATTGTTATGGAATATGTGGAAGGAGACAGCCTTGAACAGATAATTGACAGGATGAAAAGCCTTCATTCC
This sequence comes from Bacteroidota bacterium, assembly GCA_023453125.1. GTDB lineage: Bacteria > Bacteroidota > Ignavibacteria > Ignavibacteriales > Melioribacteraceae > JAEXUB01. Next base: position 2,982 of record JAEXUB010000012.1, on the reverse strand, counting down.
TGGGATGCTGTCTATCTTCTTAAGCAAATTCTTACAGCAATCGGATATGCCCATTCAAAAGGATTTGTTCATAGAGACATAAAACCCTCAAATATAATTATTAATGGGGAAGGGGTGGTAAAAATAATGGATTTCGGGATTTCGAAATCATTATTTGAAAAAGGGACCACTAAACCGGGCTCTAAAGTTGGTACTATCTTTTATATGAGCCCTGAGCAGATTAGAACCGATAATGTGACTCACCATGCCGATATTTATTCTATTGGATGCACATTATATGAAATGCTGATAGGCCTGCCGCCGTTTTTTGCCGAGAGCGATTTTGACGTTATGGAAATGCACCTTAAACAGAAACCCCCTTCAATTTCGGCTCAGATGCCTCTGCTTACTCCTCAGATTGATGATATTATTAATAGGGCTATGGCAAAACAGCCAACCGAAAGATACAGTTCGTGCGAAGAATTTCTTCTGGATGTTGTTAACCTTGAAAAACAGATAAAGGAGAAACACAGCGACCGTATTTTCGGAAGAAAAAAACAGGCAATGAAGAAATCTACGACTTATGTAATTATGCTGGCTGCTTTAATCGGTTTTTCCGGGCTCGTTTATCTCGCATACACACAAGTATTCGCATTGCTTCAGAGCAAACAGCTGGATTCTCTCCAGAAATACAGCATATCAAGGCTCTTCAAGGCCGATTCCTCTTTTTATACCTTTGAACATATTGTTAAACAAAATTCAAATACAAGGCTGAACCTCAATTCCATTTATTTCCTCCCAAACAAAACCGGTATAATTGCGGGGGATTCCGGACTGTTTCTTTACACCAGAGACGGGGGTAATAACTGGCTTAGAGGAAATACGGCAAGCCGTTCAACTTTCTTTGACTGTACCATAATTAACAGCGGACAGGTTTTCCTGGTGGGGGACAGCTCAACAGTTCTGATTGCCAACAGTGATTTGAGTGAATTCAAGCAGATTCCAATAGAGCAGGGGTATTCGTTTTATAAAATCTATTTTATTAATGGGAATACTGGATTTATAGCAGGCAGCAGAGGTGCTATTTATAAAACTACGAATGGCGGAACTCTATGGCGGCGCGTTAACAGCGCTACCAGCGCCGTATTGTATGATATTTATTTTATGGATGAAAATAACGGATTTGCTTCCGGGTGGAACGGGACAATAATTTCAACTACAGACGGGGGAGAAAACTGGAAGCCTATTGAAAACGGTGAACAGTCCTACCTAAAAAGCATTCATTTCCTTGATAAATCGGTGGGGCTTTCTGCCGGCGGAAACGGTACTTTGCTTAAGTCTGAAGACGGGGGACAAAACTGGGTTAGAATGGAATTGAAAAAGCAGGTTATTTTTAATAAGGTTAAGTTTATAAAGGAAGACCTTGCCCTGCTAGCAGGTAAAAAAGGGACTATACTAATTTCCAAGGATCAGGGGGAAACCTGGGAGCCAATCAAGGTGAATTTCTTCTACGACCTTACTAATTTCTATGTTACAAACAACAATGAACTCTATATTGTTGGTGTTAGCGGAACAATTTATAAAATATTACTAATCGAAAAAGAGAGTTAAATGGATAAGTTTTTAATTGAAGGGGGAAGAAAACTTTCGGGAAGCGTTAAAGTAAGCGGTGCTAAAAATGCAACTCTGGCACTTATGCCTGCGACTATTTTGAACAACGGAGTTAATACTCATTACAATACCCCCGAAGTAAACGATGTTTATACTATGATTAAGCTCCTAAATAACTTGGGAGTAGAATCAACATTTTCAGAGCATAAAGTAGTGTTGGATACAAGAAATATTACCAATCTTACCGCCCCTTATGAACACGTTAAAAAGATGAGAGCTTCAATATACGTCCTTGGCCCTTTGTTAACCAAATACGGATATGCAAAAGTATCAATGCCCGGGGGATGTGCCTGGGGACCAAGGCCTATAAACCTGCATCTGGAAGCATAAAAGAAAATGGGAGCCGAAATTGAGCTCGAAGCGGGATATATTATTGCTAAAGCCAGGAAATTGAAAGGAGCCAGAATTAATTTTGATGTCTCTTCGGTAGGTGCTACCGGCAACGCCCTAATGGCCGCTTCGCTGGCTAAAGGTACAACAATAATAACTAATGCCGCAATAGAACCGGAAATTACTCTTCTTGCCGATTATCTGGTTAAAATGGGGGCCAAAATTAATGGAATCGGCTCAAACACTATTGAGATTGAGGGAGTTGATTCCCTTATTGCTGCCGATGAGACTAACATATGCGATAGGATTGAAGCGGGAACCCTTCTTATTGCCGGAGCTCTCACCAGGAGCCGGTTTTCACTCGAATTCCCTGAAAGAAATACAATCTCAAGCGTTCTTACCAAGCTGGAGGACAGCGGACTAAAAATTACCGAAGAAAATAATCTTATCCATATTGACGCAAGCGATATCGAAATTCAGAGCATAGATGTTACAACGGCAATCTATCCCGGATTCCCGACTGATATGCAGGCACAATGGATTGCTTATATGTCACTTGCTAAAGGGACTTCGACGGTTACTGATACAATTTACCACGACCGGTTTTCGCACGTTCCGGAACTGGTTAGGCTTGGCGCCGATATTGAAGTAATTAATAACAGCGCAGTAGTTAAAGGGGTAAAATCATTAAAAGGGGCCAAGGTAATGTCCACCGACTTAAGAGCAAGCGCTTCTCTTGTTCTGGCCGGGCTTGCCGCCGAAGGTACGACTGAGATTCTTAGAATTTATCATCTCGACAGGGGATACGAAAGGATTGAAGAAAAACTGATGGCGCTTGGCGCGGGGATCCAAAGAGTAAAAACAACGGAATTTTAGATTGTTTCATAGAATTAAGAGCATATTTAGACTTAAGCCGGTACTGTTAACAATTACTATTTTGGCGGCTTTGTTTCTTCAGACTCTCCCTTTAACTAATTCTCTCGATTATGAATTCTCAGCTTT
>JAEXUB010000004.1 GCA_023453125.1 Bacteroidota bacterium | reverse complement strand
ATTGCGCAGTTATTATGTATATCATTGTTCTCATTGGCAGAAACAATCATTTCCGCTTTAACAATAAATTTCCCGTTATCCATTCAATCTCTTATTTTTTATTTTGATACCTGCTTAATTCTTTTTTAAGCAACTGCCCGGTAAGGCTTTTGGAATTGGCTGCAATATCCTCCGGGGTGCCGGCTGCAATAATCTCACCGCCGTATTCTCCCCCGCCGGGGCCAAGATCCACTACATAATCGGCAAACTTAATAACATCAAGATTATGTTCAACTACAACAACTGTATTCCCCTTTTCAACCAGTTTATTCAGCACATCAAGGAGAATTCTTACATCCTCAAAATGGAGACCGGTGGTAGGCTCGTCAAGGATGTAAAGCGTCTTTCCCGTTCCTATTTTGCTTAGTTCGGTGGCAAGCTTAACCCGCTGCGCTTCCCCTCCCGATAATGTAGTTGCCTGCTGGCCGAGTTTAATATAACCAAGCCCTACTTCGTGCAGGGTCTTAATTTTTCTCTTTATCCTGGGCATTTCGTCAAAGAAAGTCAGAGCCTCATCAACGGTCATATCCAGAACGTCGGCAATTGATTTCGTTTTATATAATACTTCAAGAGTTTCCCTGTTATATCTTTTTCCGCGGCAGCTTTCGCATTCCACATATACATCGGGAAGAAAATTCATTTCAATTTTTTTAAGGCCGTCCCCTTCGCATTCCTCGCACCTTCCCCCTTTAACATTAAAACTGAAACGGCCGACTGCGTAGCCTCTCATTTTAGCTTCGGGCATTTCAGCAAACAGGTCTCTGATGAATGTGAATAGTCCCGTATATGTGGCCGGATTAGAACGGGGAGTTCTTCCTATCGGTGTCTGGTCAATCTCAATTACCTTGTCTATATGCTCAAGTCCTTTAACTGTCTTATAAGGAAGCGGGACCAGCTTTGAGCCGAAGAATTTCTTCATCAAAATCTTTACAAGAGTTTCGTTTATAAGAGTCGATTTGCCCGAACCGCTTACACCGGAAACCACAATGAATGCTCCCAGCGGAAGTTTTACGTCCACCCCTTTAAGGTTATTTCCCGTTGCGCCTTTAAGCTCAATAAAATTTCCTGTGCCGCTTCTTCTTTTGGAAAGATAATCAATTCTTTTTTCATCTTTAAGGTAGTCTACCGTAAGAGAATTATATCCGTTCTTCTTTTCAAGTATATTTTTTGTTGTCTCGGCAAGGCAAACTTCACCCCCGTGTTCCCCGGCTCGCGGACCAAGGTCAACAATGTAATCCGATGCCTCAATAGTTTCCCTGTCATGCTCAACCACAATAACCGTATTCCCCAAATCCCTTAGATTCCTAAGGGAATCAATAAGCTTAAGATTATCATTCTGATGCAGGCCTATGCTCGGCTCGTCGAGAACATAAAGGACTCCTGCAAGCTGACTTCCTATCTGAGTAGCGAGCCTTATACGCTGAGATTCCCCTCCCGAGAGAGTTCTTGCGCTCCGGTCAAGCGTTAGATAATCGAGCCCGACGTTAAGAAGGAAATCGAGTCTGGAATTAATCTCTTTCAGTATCTGTGCGGCAATAATCTCTTCGCGCCCGGTCAGCTTAAGCTCTTCAAAAAAGCGCCTCGCCCTGAATATTGATAGCGCGGTAGCCTGGCTTATATTTAATCCTCCGACAGTAACGGCAAGTGATTCTTTTTTCAGCCTTCCGCCGCCGCAGGTTGAGCAGGTGAGAGTATTCATAAATGATTCAGCCCATTCTCTTATTTTAGGAGAACTGGTGTTATCGTGATAATGTCTTATATAATTCATAACACCGTTAAAGCGGTGATTGTAGGTGACTGATTTACCGCTGCCGAATTTATATACGAACGGTATCTTTTCTTTGCTGCCGTGCAGAAGGAGATTAAGCTGATCCTTATCAAAATCCTTTAACGGGGTATCGAATGTAAAACCGAATTTATCCGAAATACCTTCAAGCTGATTGAAGAACCAGATGCTTCTCGGCTTTCCGAGAGGGGCCAGCCCTTCTTCATTTATTGACTTCTCCCAATCGGGGATTATCATATTTACATCAAGTTCTTTTTTCTCACCTAAGCCGTCGCAGTCGGGGCACGAGCCGTAGGGGGAATTGAATGAGAATGAATTGGGGGCCAGCTCTTCAAAACTTATTCCGCAGTGCACACAGGCAAAATTCCTGCTGAATACAAAATCTTCCTTACCATCATTTATATAGACATTACCATTTCCGTAATTAAGGGCTACCTCAATTGATTCGCTAATCCTGAAACGGGATTTCTCCGCGACTTTTATCCTGTCAATCACTATTTCAATATCGTGCAGTTTATAACGGTCAAGCTTAATTTCAGCATCAAGTTCAAAAATCTCACCGTCAATTCTGGCCCGCACAAAACCATCTTTCAATATATCTTCAAGCAGTTCCCTGTAATGCCCTTTGCGTCCCCTTATTACGGGAGCCATAATAATAATTCTCTGGTTATCAAATTTTTCGAGAATTGTATCCACAATCTGCTCAGAAGACTGTTTCTGGACTTCCCGTCCGCAGCTGTAGCAATGAGGCTTTCCCACCCTTGCGTATAGAAGGCGGAGATAATCATAAATTTCGGTAACGGTACCTACCGTAGAGCGGGGGTTCCCCGAAGTTGCCTTCTGTTCAATTGATATTGCCGGGCTTAATCCTTCAATCAGGTCAACATCCGGTTTTTCAAGCATATCAAGAAACTGCCTTGCGTATGCCGAAAGTGATTCTATATAACGCCTCTGCCCTTCGGCGTAGATGGTATCAAAAGCGAGTGAGGATTTCCCCGAGCCGGAAAGACCTGTTATTACTACAAGAGAATCGCGCGGAATCTCAAGGTCTATATCCTTTAGATTATGCTCCCGTGCCCCTTTTATTACAATTTTATTTTGGAAATCCATTTTATAAATTTATTTTGTCCAAAGTGAAATAATAGTTATAGACAATCTTAAAATCAATTTTTTGTTGAGTTTATATTTATGAGCAATCTTCCAAGGACCTCAATTAAAGTCCTTAATACATATTTTGAATCAAAAATGAAGGAAAAAGGTTCAACTTTCATCGGTCAGGCTTTTTCTGTTAAAGATGAAGAGAGCGCCATTTCAAAATTGAACGAAATAAGGAAAAAATTCTACGATGCCACGCATAATTGCTGGGCGTACAGAATTTATAAGGATAAATTTAAGTATTCCGATGACGGTGAGCCAGGCGGCACAGCCGGAATAAGAATTTATAATGCAATTGAGCACTTCGATATTCAGAATATTCTTCTGGTTGTAACCCGTTACTACGGCGGAGTAAAACTGGGGGTAGGCCCATTGGGTAAAGCATATTATCAATCGGCATTTGATACATTAAAAGATGCAAAAGTTGAAGAGAGAATAAAATACCAAAAGATAAAAATATCTTATGATTACAATTTTGTTAAGACACTGCATAAGTTACTCGGCGATTACGAAGGAATAATTCTGACAAATTCATTCGATACAACCCCCTATTCAGAATGCCTTGTATACCCCGAAATTGTTGAAAAATTGGCTGAAAACATAAAAAATCTCTCATCCGGGAAGGGAAATGTTGAAAAATTGCCTTATTTTCAATTTAAATGAGATTCTATATCTTGACAAAGTGTGTCATTTTAGATACCTTTAATAGGATGTTTTACTCCTTAAGTATTTTAAACATTGTGAGGTTTTAAATGATCTACACAAAAACCGGCGAATATGCAATCAGGGCAATTTTATTTCTGGCCCGCCAACCGAAAGAATCCTTAATTATGTCCTCCGACATTGCGAAAACGGAAGATATACCTGCCCACTATCTGGCTAAAATACTCCAGAGAATGGCTAAGTATGGTTATGTCGACTCCTTTAAAGGAAGAGGGGGCGGATTCAAAATTACAGAATTAGCTAAAAAGAGCTCGATACTTGAAATTGTTGAAAGAGTTGAAGGCCCGGTTATTAACCTTAAATGCGTTACCGGACTGAAAGAATGTACAGATGATAATCCTTGTCCGCTGCACGATGAATGGGCAGAATTGAGAAACAGAATTTATAATTTGATTTCAAGCAAATCAGTTCAGGAAGTTGCCGAAAAATATTCAGTCGGCCTGAAGAAAATTGAATAGTTGAATAAAGGCTTCGTTAGAAGCCTTTTCCCTCCTCCTTGAGGGAATTAAGAAAACTTTTTACCCGCCCCAGGTCTTCGCACAGGGAGTTTAGATTTTCAAGACTTCCCCGGCTTAATTCAAAATATTTTTTGTTTAGAATTTCTTTTATAAAACCGCTTCCAGGTTCTATTATTGCAAGAATGAGTGATTTCACCTTATCTGCGTGAAATGCATATTCCTCTTTAACTTTCTCAAAATATCCTTCTTCAAATCTGTTATCTTTATTTCTTATAATTCTGACGAGTCCCGAAAGATATTTCCCTTCGAATGCCAGTTCCTCAAAGAGTTCCTTATTGTTGAATTCAAAGGCGAGTGCGGCTATTCTGCCGAGGTCTTCATTATTAACTATCCTCCCCCTCGAAAATTCAGCAAGGGCATTCATAAATTCATCCGCATTATTCATTCCGCCCCTCATTTCTTTATTCCAATCCCTATTCCGTCACCAACCGGAATAATTGTAACATCAAGGTTATCCTGATAAACAAAGAGCTTATTGAACTCCTTAATCATTGCCGCCGAGCGTTCATATTCTTTCGGAGGCTTGTTAACGGCCGCGTAACCGTGCCATAGAAGGTTATCAACAAACAGTACACCGTTCTTCTTTAAGAGCATAAGAGAATAGAAGAAGAGCCTTTCATAATCCTGCTTATCGGCATCAAGGAATATGAGGTCATACTTTTTATCCAGGACAGGCATAATCTGAAGCGCATCACCTTCTATGATGTTGATATTATTCAGTTTCGCCTCGCGGATAAATCCCCTGGCAAGTTTTACATTATTGCCGCTCTTTTCAATTGTATCAAGCGAAGCTTTTTTCTTCAGTTTGCGTGCAATCCTGATTGATGAATATGCAATGGCAGTTCCAATTTCCAGAACTCTCTTTGGTCTGGTTATAAGAATCATCTGCTCAAGGAGTTCGGCCGATTTCCAGTCGAGAATGGGTATTTTCTTTTCTTCGGCATATTTTTCCATTCTGTAAATCAGTTCATCCGGCTCGCTGCGCAGCGAACTCAGATATTCCATCTGAATCCTGTGTGTAATTTCTCCCAACTTTTCCCCCTACTTTACTAAAACCATTTTCTTTATTTCAAATGAAGAATTGGATTTAACCGTATAGACATAAACTCCGCTCGGGCATTTAACGCCGTAATAATTCCTTCCGTCCCAGGTTAATGTCTTTTCCCCCGCGCTCATCTGTCCGTCAAAAAGAGTGACCACTTTCTGCCCGATAACATTGTAGATATCTACCGAGATGCGGTCTTCGGAGGGGAGATTTATTTTAATTTTCGTCTCTCTGCTGAATGGATTGGGATAATTCTGGAATACACGGTAACTCGCAGGTGCCGAGGGCTGTGCACCGTATGAGAAATCCTTTATTGTCATCTGCCCGTATGCAAAACCGTAATATTCTGTTGATGGAACTGTAACTGTCCCTTCCGGCGATTCATACGATATGGTAAATCTGACTGCATCTCCTGCATTAAACTGCGGGAGCTGCACAGAATATACTCCCCCCGATGATTTAACCATATTAAGAGGATTTTGCGCTACTGAATTCAGCGAGTAGTTTAACTTCACATCGGCGGCATTATCAACGCCTATAAACATTTTGTTTATTTTATAACTGTTCCCTATTTTTTGAATATTAGGCTGGTTAAGAGCCTTAACAGCAGAAAGCAATCCGTATCCCCTGTCATTATTGGGGGCAGCACTATTATCCCCCGACTGTAGAAGTATATCCCTTACCTGAATATTAGTAAGATACGGATAGGCTTCCAGCAGCAGCGCCGTTATGCCCGCCGCTATAGGAGTAGCATAGGAAGTCCCGTTCCCCATTCCGTATGTAATCTGCAGAGGGAGGGAATGAACCACATTCGATCCCTGTGTACTGATATCGGGTTTAATTCTTCCGTCCGATGTAGGACCGCGCGAACTGTATGAGGCAACTTGTCCCCCCGGTGTAAGCGCGCCTACTGTAATTGTATTTTTTCCGTCCCCCGGAGCAGAATTATAATGCCAGGAATTATTACCATCGTTCCCGGCAGCAGTTAAAACAATTACTCCCCTTTCAAAAGCCATTTCTGCGGCTTTTGTAACAATTGTTGTCCTGCCGTTCATATCATTATATGTGTATGAAGACTGCCCGTCGTCAAATGTAGTATATCCCAGGGAACTGGAAGTAATCCTCACTCCGCGCGCCTCCATCCATTCAAGCGCGGCGGCATAATTATCCTCTTCAATATTTTTTTCGCTGCGCACATCTTCCGTTTTGGCAAGCAGAAAAGAAGCGCCGTAAGCAGGGCCAATCTGAAATCCGTTATGCATACCAGCCATAATTGAAAGAACTGCAGTACCGTGATTATGCTGCGACTGAATATCGCCTGACTGGTTGGCAGTTACATCGTCGTTAAAAACAAAATCGTGCTGTGCAAGAATTTTAATTGTCTCAAATGCCGGGGATGTTAATTCAAATCCGGTATCGAGTACGCCTACAATGATATCCTTGCCGCTTAATCCTGCGTTGTGCGCTTCAGGAATATCGCTTAACGCATTCTGCGAATAGGAACTGCCGTAATTGAAACTTAATATTGAAGGCGCCGGCGATGGCATAAATATGCCCGGGTAGTTATTTAAATTATCCTGCCGCAAAGAAACAAGAGATTTCACTTTTTCAATTTTCTCTACAAAGGGAAGGGCTTTAATGATTTCTAAATTTTCATCTTCGATATAACAGCTTACGGCATTAAACCAGTTAAGTGTTTTATCTGTTTTGATACTCAGCTTCTTTAATTCATCGATGTATGGAGCATAAACCGGAAGGTCGTCGTAATTAAAATATTCATTTTCCCCCATCGCCTGTTTTCTGCGTTCAATGCTTTTTTCAGAGAGATGGCTAATAGCAGCGGGAGAGATTTGCGCAGTCTTATAAATTCTATGAGGGGAGTATAAACCCTTGTCCTTAAAGAAAACAAAATACTTCTGCTGTGCAGTAGAGAGACCGGCGCCTATAAAGAAAATAAAAAAGAGAAACCTGTAAACCACGTTTCCCTCCCTTTCAAATTTTAGTGAACGAACTTGGCTATTCTGTTTAACCTTGTTGAACCGAGCAGTTTGAAGAATTCGGAGAATTCAAAACTGGGATCCCACGACCAATAGATAAGGAATGCTTCCCCTACAATCTTGTCGCGCGGAACAAAACCCCAGAAACGGCTGTCCCAGCTTTCGTCCCTGTTATCTCCCATCATAAAGTAGTAATCTTTCTTTAGAGTATAGGAAGATGTTTCTTTTCCGTCTATAAAAATTTTATCCCCGTTAACCTGAACAACTCTTTTCTCATGTTCCCTGTCAATAATAGTGCGCCATTTTTCAATATTGGAAACATTAAGGTTTATCACATCCCCTTCTCTGGGAATTACGAGCGGACCGTAATTATCCTTATTCCAGTTCTCTCCCTTTGGAAAGATCTGAAAATCGGGAACCCCTTTTGGCTGTGTGGATTCGGAATATCTAATATGTGCAGGACGTTTGGCTTCCTTGCCGTTTACAAATACCACCTTATTCCTTATTTCAACCGTATCCCCCGGAGTGCCTATAAGCCTTTTAACATAATTCATAATCTGGGCCGATTTCAGTTCGTCCCTTTCCCCTTCGAATTCGAATACAACAATATCCCCCTTTTCAGGTTCCGAAATAGCCGGCATCTGGAAGTAAGGAAGAGCTATATCGGTAAAGGGAATATTACGCGGGGTAGATGAGCCGTAAATGAATTTATTTACAAAGAGAAAATCACCAACCATAATTGTGGTTTCCATTGAACCGGTTGGAACTCGTGAAGTCTCAATAAGAAAAGTTTTAATTACAAGCGCTGCAATGGCGGCAAATAAAAGATTCTTGAAAAACTCCCACGCTTTCTGTGCCTGAGTTCTCGGTTTAACAGGTTTCTTTTCTTTTTCGGTTTTCTCTTTTTTAAATAACTGCATAATTCTCTTCTAAATTATTCGTCTAATTGCAATACGGCGAGGAAAGCTTCCTGCGGAATTTCAACATTCCCCACCTGTTTCATTCTCTTCTTCCCCTCTTTCTGTTTTTCAAGGAGTTTGCGCTTACGGCTTATGTCCCCTCCGTAGCACTTTGCGAGAACGTTCTTTCTTAAAGCTTTTATGTTTGTACGCGAAATTACTTTTGACCCGATAGCAGCCTGTACGGAAATCTCGAACATCTGCTGCGGTATGAGTTCTTTAAGTTTTGAACATACCTTGCGCCCCCAGTCGTATGCCTTCTTTTCGTGTACAATAATTGAAAGGGCATCTACCTTATCTCCATTCAGAAGAATATCAAGTTTAACCAGATCCGATTCCTTATAACCTATATATTCATAATCGAATGAAGCGTAGCCGCGGGACAGGGATTTGAGCTTATCATAAAAATCAAAAATTATTTCGGAAAGAGGAAACTCAAATTCAATATCGGCACGTGTTGGATCTATATATGTGGTGTTCTTATATGTGCCCCTCTTTTCAATTGCAAGCTGCATCAGCCCGCCGATATATTCCGACGGAGTAACAATCTGTGCTTTCATAAAGGGCTCTTCAACACGATCAATATCCCCTACAACGGGCATATCGGCAGGATTATCAACAACAATCTTCTCCCCCTTCTTTGTATAAACATGGTATTCCACGTTGGGAAGGGTAGTAACGATATTCTGGTTGTATTCCCTTTCGAGCCGTTCCTGAACAATTTCCATATGGAGCATTCCCAGGAAACCGCAGCGGAATCCGAAACCGAGCGCGGCGGATGTTTCGGGAACGAATACAATTGCCGAATCATTAAGCCTTAATTTTTCGAGGCTCTCTCTTAAATCTTCAAAATCATCCGAATCGGATGGATACAAACCGCTGTAAACCATCGGCTTAATATCCTTATATCCGTGCAAAGGTTCCTGCGAACCGTTGCGTACGTGGGTTACGGTATCACCAACCTTTGTATCGTGAACATCTTTAACTCCTGCAATAAGATAGCCTACATTGCCGGCAGATAGTTCTTTAGTCCTGATTCTTGCAATCTTAAGAATGCCGACTTCCTCGGCAAGGAACTGTTTATCGTTAACAAAAAACTTTATTTCTTCTTTTTCTTTTATTGTTCCGTTAAATACTCTTATATAAGCAACAGCGCCTCTGTATGGATCGAAGATAGAATCGAATATGAGCGCCTGAAGCGGGGCTGTTTCATCTCCTACCGGAGGAGGCACTTTCTTTACGATTGTTTCGAGAATATCCTCAATTCCTGCTCTTGTCTTTGCGCTTGCGAGAATTATATCATCCGGAGAACATCCTATAAGTTCAATAATCTGCTGTTTCACGGTATCAATCATTGCGCTCGGAAGGTCAATCTTGTTGATTACCGGAATAATCTCGAGTCCCGCGTCAATTGCCAGATAGAGATTACTGATAGTCTGGGCTTCAACTCCCTGCGCGGCATCAACAATAAGAACTGCCCCTTCGCAGGCTGCCAGAGAACGGGATACTTCATAAGTAAAATCCACGTGTCCGGGGGTATCTATAAGATTAAGAATATAATCCTGATTATCCTTTGCCTTATATTTCATCTGAAC
>JAEXUB010000276.1 GCA_023453125.1 Bacteroidota bacterium | reverse complement strand
GCAAAATTTATTACATAATTAATTGAGTATTTGCGGAAGAGATAGTCTACAAGTTCGCTGTTGCAGATATCCCCCTTAACGAAAGTATAATTTTTATTTTTTTCAGACTGCCTGAGGTTTTCCGGATTTCCTGCATAAGTGAGCTTATCAAGATTGAATATCCTTACATCCTCCCTGCCTGAGAGAATGTAATTGATAAAATTGCTTCCTATAAATCCGGCACCGCCGGTAACAAGTATATTTTTCATATTAATAAGAAATAAATCCTATCATTATTCCTGTCTGTATAAAGAAGGAATTCCCTTTCAGGGATGAGGGGACACCGTTAAGCTGAATATCATTATCCCCTTTCCAGTTTTCGCCGAGAGCCATAATATAACCGGCACCAAGTCTTAAAGATGCAAACCGGCTAACAGGAATATCAACATTCAGAGTCGGTACCAGGGTGAAAAATGTATTCTTAAGCTTACGGGAAATGTTCTGTGTAGTGCGGGCAGGATTTGATACTTCCCCCCAGATATCGCTCCAGTTCATATTTCCCTTATTCTGATATATATTAATAGTTGAACTTCCGACGCCTATAATTCCTCCGAAGGAGACTCCAATTGACTCAATGAAGGGAAGAGTATATTCCACCGTAACGCCCCCGAGTCCAATTGAGTATTCAACCTCCTTATTAAATCCGTCTCTGAATCCGGTGCTTGTGGTAGTACCGCTTAAACCGATGCCCCCTATTCTAAGATTATCAACAATCATCAGGTAAACGTAACCCGAGCCGCCGAATCCGAGGAAACCGGAATTGGAGAATTTTTCCACCCCTGCCGGGAGAACATTGTTAAGGTCATCCATATTAGGCAATAACCAGGCAGCATTAAAACCGCCGGCAAAACCGAATTTAGAAAGGAGCCCTACTTCTTCATCCTGCGCCCTTAAAGAGCCGGAAGCAATCAAAAACACGCAAATTGAGGTTAAAATCAGTTTTTTCATATTCTTTCTGCATTTTTTACAGGGTAAAGTTAGTAATTATATATATAAGAAAAAAAGCAAAAATTAAGCCCCTTTTCCGGGGCCTTTGAAGGTCTTGATTCTTTAAAATAGAAAGGCTGTACGGTTTCCTATTTGTCCACCACAACAAGGGGAAACCTGGTACAGCCTTCGGGCAATAAAGAAACTATATAAGAATTAATCCATCATCATACGGAGGAACGATGAACTGTCTTCTTCCTCATTCTTCGGTTCACTCCTCTTAGCCCTTGATGATGTTTCGAATGTATCATATTTCTCAAAGCGGAATCCTCCGGTAGAAAGAGGCTGGTCTTTTTCCTGCTCCTTCTGTTCTATACCTGTTCCCTTAACCCTAAAGATAGTTGGAATATCGAGGTTTGCCTGTTCATCGGATTCGAACTTTTTCGGGTTAAATCCGGTAATGGGAGTAGACTTTTTTTCCTTCTCTTCTTTCTGAGGCTTATAGCCGCTGATTCCGGAAAGAGCGCCGTGAGAATCGAATCCTGTTGCTATTACTGTATATGAAACATACTCGTTCATTTCTTCCTTATTTACAAAGCCGAAGATAATATTGGCTTCTTCTCCTGCGGCTTCCTGAATAACCTTGTTTCCTTCGTCCATTTCGAGAATTGAAAGGTTTGACGGACCGGTAACATTAAGAAGAATATTTTTTGCCCCTTTAATGCTTACTCCTTCAAGAAGCGGGGATGATATTGCCTTCTGGGCAGCTTCGATTGCGCGGTTTTCGCCGCTTGCAATACCGCATCCCATTAATGCTTCGCCGCTCTGGTTCATTACTGAACGGACGTCGGCAAAGTCTACGTTGATAAATCCGGGCACTGTAATAATATCCGCAATGCCTCTGGTAGCTTCGTAGAGAACTTCATTCGGCTTATCGAATGCCTTCTGAGCCGATGTTGTCATATCGATATGATTGAGAATTCTCTCATTGGGAATAACAATAAGTGAATCTACAAACTGCCTTAATTCCTGAATTCCCTCTTCGGCATTAAGCATTCTCTTTTTGCCTTCCCATCTGAATGGTTTTGTAACAATTCCGATAACAAGAGCGCCCATTCTCTTGGCTATCTGAGCAACAATAGGAGAAGCCCCGGTACCGGTTCCTCCTCCCATACCCGCCGTGATAAAAACCATGTCGCTTTTATCGAGAATGCGGGAAATCTTTTCGCTGTCTTCTTCAACAGCTTTTCTGCCTACGTTAGGATCGGCCCCTGCCCCGAGCCCCCTTGTGATATTTGTTCCGATCTGAATTTTGTGGTGAGCGGAACTCTTTTCCAATACTTGAGCATCTGTGTTAACCGCGACATATTCAACTCCCGAAAGCCCTCTTTTCATCATGCTTTCGATTGCGTTACAGCCGCCGCCGCCTACACCGACTACCTTTAAAACTGCCGACATTGTGTTCTCCTTATCAAGAGTTGCGAATCTGGACATATTGCCTCCTTGTTGTGGTATTTTTATAATTCATCAAAAAACTCTTGTATTTTCTTAAAGACTCCCTTTAAAGGAATTTTCTTTTTCTCTTTCTTTTCTTTAACAGTCACAAAATTCTCGTGCGATAAGCTTCCCGGAATGCCGCGTATCAGGCCCGAAACTGTAGCGAACTCGGGGCTTTCGATTTCAGTCGAAAGTCCGCTTCCAAGATCCAGAGGCACGCCTATGCGTGTCGGAAGTCCGAACACCTCTTCGGCTAATTCAGGGCATCCTTTAAGAAGCGAACCGCCTCCAGTAAGAACAACCCCTGCCTTAATCTTGTTTTTGAAGTTTGTCTGTCTCAGATCGTTATCGATCAGCGAGAAGAGCTCCTTCATGCGCACGTGAATAATCTGAGTTAGAAGAGAAACAGGTACTTTAATATTGCCCCTTGCCCCAACTCCTTTAATGTATATATCTTCGTCTTTAATAATAGCCTCTTCCGAAGCGTAGCCATATTCTTTTTTCAGTTTTTCCGCATCGGCCGATACAATGCCCAATGCCTCGCGGATATCGTTTGTTACCTGATTGCCTGCTACGCCTATAACTTTTGTATGCTTTATGCTCTTATCGTGGAATATTGCCACATCGGTAGTGCCCCCTCCGATATCAATAAGAACAACGCCTAAATCTTTTTCATTTTCGTCAAGGACCGATACGCTTGAAGCAATCGGCTGAAGCACATAATCCTGCACATTGAAACCGGCCCGCTCAACCGACTTTTTGATATTCTGTATGGCCGGAATAGAAGCAAGAACTACGTGGTTAACCGCTTCAAGCCTTGAACCCGCCATCCCGATAGGATTCTCAATTCCCCCCTGGTAATCGACAAAGAATTCTTCCGGTATTATGTGAAGAATCTGCCTGTCCGAAGGAATACGGATTGTTTTTACATCTGCTTTAAGCCTTTCAAGATCATCATGCGAAATCTCTTTTTCGGGATTATTAATGGTAACATAATTCCTGTGTCTTAGAGATGTTATATGCTCACCTGCAACGCCGACAATAAGATCTTTGGTAATAATGCCTGCCCTGTTCGAAGCTATATCGACGGCTTCTTTAATGGCTTCTGCGGTCTTTGAAATATTGGCAACAAGCCCTCTATTCAAGCCTTCCGAAGGGGCTACGCCGAAACCGAGAATGTTTACATTCCCGTCAACATGCTCCGCAATAACGGCACATACCTTTGTGGTTCCCAGATCGAGCCCTGCTACAATTTTCTTTTTCATATCTTTTGTTCCTCATTGCCTGAATTTTTCTCGGTTACGCCGAGAAAAACATGCTTATCGAATCTAAGGTCAACATAGTCAAGGTAATTATTTATCTCGTTGCCTTTCATAAACTTCCATAGGTTATTAAAATAGAGGGCTTTTTTAATCTCGTCATTTCTTCCGAATACTACGGGGAAATTGATATTAGAGAAATAAACCAGAATATCTTTTCCGTTGCGAAGATCAATCTGCGATAAATTGTCGGCAAGTTCTTCCCCCGTCATTCTGAAGACTTCGAGAATCTTGAAAGCCGTAACAACATCCCTGTTCCCCTTTGCCGATTCAAAGAGCTTTATCTTATTACCTCCGTCGGCATTGCTTATAACCGGGAAGTTCAAATCAACCGAATGGGGCATTACCGGAATAAGCTGCATTTTCTCTGTAAGGAGAATCTGCTTTGTGCTGTCTACAAGCATAGCGGTAAATTTCTTTTCCTTTACAACAACCGAAATTCCGCCTACCCCTTCGGTAGTTACAAATGCCTTTTCTACGTAAGGATGCTTTTCAATTCTGTCCTTAATAATGGCAGGAGAAAGGAATTGATAATTCACAGTATCCGTAAGCATTGCAAACCGGGCATATTCAGCATCGGGATATAATGTGCCCCCGGTAATCTCTATTTTATTTATTCTTAAAATCTGTTTGTCTTCTATATTAATAGATAAATATAAAATGAACACAGAAAGGAGGAGGAGAAAGAGAATTCCGGTTATTTTTAGATTTATCTTCACTTATTAACCTTTAATTGACTCAATGAATTTTTCGCCGAATTTCCAGATATCACCGGCTCCGAGCGTAATTACTATGTCATCTTTCTTATATAAACTCTTAAGGAGTTCGGGTACTTTTGTTTTATCCGGTTCATAAATAACGTGCTTGTGCCCGATTTTTCTTGCTGCATCGGCAACCAGTTCCCCGGTAATTCCTTCAATTGGTTTTTCGCGCGCCGGATAGACATCTGTACAAATGAAAATATCTGAATTGAGGAAAGAACGTCCGAATTCGGCATAGAAGTCGCGTGTGCGCGAATATAAATGGGGCTGGAATACTGCAATTAGCCTTCTTCTCCATCCTGCCCTTATTCCCGAAAGAGTGGCATTAATTTCTGTAGGATGATGCGCGTAATCGTCAATCACCATAATCTCTTTGTCGTACTTTCTTTCAAATCTTCTATAGACACCGGCAAACTTTTCAAGGGAGTTTTTAATTACACTGAAATCGACACCGAGTTCTTTCGCAATGCAGACGGCAACGAGAGTATTCTTAACATTGTGAAGTCCCGGTATCCGGAGTGTAATTGTGCCGAGTTCAATTCCCTGATACATTACGGTAAATGTGCTCTGATTTTCCTTATGCTTTATATCAACCGCCTGAATATCAGCCTGCGGAGAAATACCGTAAGTAAAAATTTTCTTATTGATAAGTGGTATAACATCCTGCAGAGCCGGCTCGTCAAGGCATAGCACTACGAACCCGAAGAAAGGCACTTTATTGGCAAACTGAACGAATGCCGTCTTTATGTCGTCTAGGTCTTTATAAGTATCAAGATGCTCTTTTTCTAAAGTCGTAATAGCGGCAATACTCGGAGTAAGCTGAAGGAAAGTCCTGTCGAACTCATCCGCCTCAACCACAATAAATTCGCTCTTGCCAAGGCGTGCGTTTGTTCCTCCCAATCCGGAGAGCTTGCCCCCGACAATAATAGTAGGATCAATTCCCGCTTCGGTAAGAACTAAACCAACCATCGAGGTTGTGGTTGTCTTACCGTGAGTGCCTGCAATTCCGATACCGTATTTCATTCTCATGCATTCAGCAAGCATTTCGGAGCGCTTAATAACCGGAATTTTTCTCTGTATTGCAGCTGCTACTTCGGGGTTTTCGGTATTTACCGCCGATGAATATACAACCACATCCGCTTCTTTTAGATTTTCGGCAGAATGACCGATATAGATTTTCATTCCGAGCGAGCTTAACCTGTCGGTAATGTCTGTCTTTGCAAGGTCGGAGCCCGAAATTGAAAATCCTTCACTAAGCAGAATTTCTGCAATGCCGCTCATTCCTATGCCGCCGATTCCCACAAAGTGAACATTTTTAATTGTATTCATCATCATAAGCGTAATCTCCTACACCGTCTCAGCCAGCTGAATTGCCCTTTTGGCAATAATTTCAGCCGCATTGCTGTTTGCAAATTTTTTAATTCTATTCTTCAGCTCTTCGAGCCGGGTATCATCATTTATTAAAGAAACTGTTTTTTCAACAAGTTCTTTCTTCAGGTTTTTATCTTCTATCATAACTGCCGCGCCGCCGTCTACAATCGATTTGGCATTCATATACTGATGATTAGCCGCAACATTTGGAGATGGCACGAATATTACCGGCAAACCGAGATTTGCAGCTTCTGCAATTGTTGTCGCGCCCGAACGCGCAAGCATAAGATTGCAGGCAGAAAATGCTGCCGACATATCCTCAATAAACGGAAAAATCTTTACTGTCGGGCTCTGAAGCTCTTTGTAAGTTTCATAATAAGCGGGACCTGCCTGCCAGATTACGGCAACACCAAGTTCCGTGAGTTCCTTTATGCTATCGGCCACTGCTTCATTGAGAGCCTTTGCACCCAGGCTTCCCCCAAGTACAAGAAGAACTTTCCCGTTTCCGTAAATGCCGAATTTCTTTCTTGACTCGGTTTTATCCATCAGTTGAAGATTTATCCGAACCGGATTTCCGGTTACCTTTAATTTTGATTTATCCCTGAAATACTGTTTTGAATCTTCAAAAGTTAGATGAATTTCTTCCGCCTTCTTTTCGAGCAGCCTGTTTGTTATTCCGGGATAACTGTTCTGTTCAAGAAGAATTACTTTCGCCCCGGTAACCGATGCTCCCCATATAACTGGACCGGCTACATAAGCGCCTGTTCCTATTGCAACTCTGGGTTTAAAGTTCAAATTAATTCCCAATGACTGTATAAGAGAAACAACAACTTTCAAAGGGAAGAGAAGATTCTTTACATTTATTTTTCTTGCGAAGCCGCTAATCCATATGGTCTTAAAACTGAATCCGTTAGCAGGAACAACGCGTGCTTCGATTTTTTCTTTGGTCCCGACAAATAAAATCTCGGCCTCAGGCTTAAGAGCCCTTATCTGCTGTGCTACGGCAATTGCGGGATAGAGATGTCCCCCGGTGCCTCCGCCGGCAAAAATGAAACGGTATGGAGTATTACTTTTCATGCCGATGCCGCCGCCATTCCCGGTTTTCTATTTGTCTTTGCGTTTGCTTTGTCATTTATATTTCTCGATTTCAGTATCGAGCGTGAAATATTCAATAGTATGCCTACCGAGCCGCCGAGCAGCATAATTGATGTTCCCCCGAAACTGATAAAGGGGAATGTAATGCCTGTTGTAGGCAGGACTCCTGTAACAACTCCCGCGTTTATTAATGCGCTTATAAGAATATTGAAAGAGATACCGAATGCGAGAAGCTGGGCAAATCGGTCGTTGGCTTTTTTTGCTATAATTATTCCTATAAGGAAAATCATAAAGAAAACCAGAAGCACAATTACAGCGCCAATAAAACCATACTCTTCTCCTAGAATCGAGAAGATAAAATCGCCGTAGGATTCGGGTAGGAAACCGGCGCTTTGACGGCTCTGTCCGATACCCAAACCGAGCCAGCCGCCGCTTCCGAGTGCAATAGTTGCCTGCTTAACCTGAATATTTATATCCCCCCCGTTCTGCATACTGCCGAAGAATGTTAAAATTCTTTCGCGGGAATGGGTAAAGAGCATCATAACGCTTCCGGCGCCAACAGCTGCAATGCCGAGAGTAGCGAAAATATGTTTAAGCCTGGCTCCGGCTACAAAGAGGAGTGTAAATCCGAGCATTGTAATTATTAGCGCCGTGCTCACATTTGGCTGAATCAGAACAAGCCCGGCAACTGCGAAAATCCATACTACCACATACCTGTATCCTTCGTTAAAGCTGTGGAGAAGGTCCCCTTTCTTTTCAATAAGATGCGCAATATGAATTATCAGAATAAGTTTTGCCAGTTCAGAAGGCTGGAACTGGAAAAATCCAAGGTCAATCCATCTTGATGCCCCCTTTGTCTTGGGAGCCACAATGAAAGTAATTGCAAGAAGTAGCAGAGTGGCAAGTATTGCCTGCTTGCTGTATTTCTTGTAAAATTCGTAAGGTACAAATAGCCAGGCGCCAATCATAAGTCCGACCGCAACGAGCACTTTCCAGATATGTGAGCGGAACAGGATATAAAAATTATCCGTTTTCATCTGGCTGTAAGTGCCGCTGGCGCTTAAAACCAGAAGCGCGCCAAGAATCATCATGGCAACAACAAGCACTATTAATGTCCTCTGTAAAATCTTCATTACTTAAGTTCCATTACCGCTTTTTTAAAAACATCTCCTCTATGCTCAAAATTTTCGAACATATCGAAGCTGGCACAGGCCGGGGAAAGTAATACAACTTCCCCCGGACCGGCTTCTGTACTTCCTTTAATAACACAGTGTTCAAGGGTGCTAACCATTTCAACTGCTACTAACGGATTGAAAAAGTCATATACCTTCTGAGCCGAAGAACCGATTGCATAAATCTTCTTTACCACTTTAAGCACCGGCTCTTTTATTCTGTTATAATCGTTCCCTTTATCTTTTCCGCCAAGAATAAGATAAACAGGCTGTTCGAAGGAGCGGAGCGCATACCACACCGAATCGACATTTGTCCCCTTCGAATCGTTGTAAAACTTTATTCCCTTGTATTCACGTACAAATTCAATTCTGTGTTCAACTCCTTTAAAGGTTCTAAAGGCAGCGGCTATCTTTGCATTAGAAACACCAAGCCTCTTTGCTGCAATTAGTACTGCTAGAGCATTTGCAATGTTATGCTCTCCTTTTATGAAGATATCTGATGTTATGCATACTTCTTCTGCATTTCCGTCAGCAGCATAAAACAGTTTACCATCCTGCATCCAGGCGCCGTTTGTCTGCTTCTCATTTAATGAGAAGGTAAATTTCTTTACTCTTTCATTTATCTTTGAAGCCGGGGTACAGGAATCGTCGCCGTTAAGAATTATTATATCTTCTTCATCCTGATTCTTTGCAACCGCAATCTTTGCATCGGCATATTTATCAAAGCTTTCTTCATATCGGTCAAGATGATCAGGGGTAATATTCAGAATCATCGAGACTGACGGCTTAAAAGCATCAATATGGTCAAGCTGGAAGCTTGAAGTTTCCAGCGCGACAAATTCATTTTCTTTAACGAGGTCTGCTATTTCGGAGAAAGCCAGCCCTATATTGCCTGCCGCATAAGCCTTGTAGCCGCTTTCATTAAGCAGATGCGCGCATAAAGAAGTTGTAGTGGTTTTTCCGTTTGTTCCTGTTATTGCAATTACTTTCCCTTTGCAGAAGAGGGATGCAAGTTCAACTTCGCTTATTACTTTTATATTCCTCTTTGCGGCTTCAATAATAGGGAACGAATTTGAAGGAACGCCCGGGCTGGTTACAATAAACTCGCAGTCGAAGGCTCTTTCTGAATGCATTCCGCATTCGTACGCAATTCCTTCATTTTCTATTATCTCAATCTGCGGGACAAGCTTTTCTTTAGGACTGAAGTCGCTGATAAACGGGATTCCGCCAAGCCTCTTAATAAGCTTTGCAGCACCAATACCGCTCCGCACAGCGCCAAGTACCGTTATTTTTTTGCCTGCCAGATTCATTATCTAACCTTAAATGAAGCCAAACTTATTATTACGAGAATAATTGTTATTATATAAAAGCGTACAACAATTTTAGGCTCCGCCCATCCGGTTAATTCAAAATGGTGATGGATAGGTGCCATTTTAAAGACTCTTTTACCTTCGCCGTATTTCTTCTTTGTATATTTGAAATAGAGCCTCTGTACAATAACCGAAATTGTTTCAAGGAAATAGATTCCTCCGAGAATGGGAATCAATAATTCTTTTTTTATTAAAATTGTAAGGATGCCGAAAGCGCCTCCCAATGCCAGGGAGCCTGTATCCCCCATAAACACCTGAGCCGGATAAAAATTAAACCAGAGGAATCCCAAACATGCGCCTATTGCGGCGGCTATAAAAACAGTTAATTCTCCCGATCCCGGGAGGAATATGATGTTAAGATAATCTGCATAAATTACGTTGCCCGAGAAATATGCCAGTACAGCAAGCCCCAGCATTACAAAGACCATTGTACCTGTGGCAAGGCCGTCAAGCCCGTCTGTAAGATTAACCGCGTTGGACGTGGCGGTTATAATGAATATTACCATCGGGATATAGAAATATGAAAAATCGAAATTCAAATCCTTAAAAAATGGGAGCGTAGTTTCTGTTGCGTAAGCCTTAAATTCCGGGAGGAAATAAATTGCCGCTCCTACTACGAGTCCTACAAATACCTGCCCCATTATTTTATAACGCGCAATAAGTCCCTGAGGTACTTTTTTAACTACTTTAAGAAAATCATCAACAAAACCAACGATGCTCAGTACCAGAGTTCCAAACAGTATAAGAATTATATAAGTACTCTTTATATCCCCCCATAGAAGCACAGGAATGATAATGGAAAGAATAAGAATTATCCCCCCCATTGTAGGAGTGCCCGCTTTTTTCTTGTGAGTCTGAGGCCCTTCTTCTCTTATAGGCTGGTCTACCTGTTTTTTCTTAAGGCGTGCAATAATTTTCGGCCCGAAGTAAAGGGAAAGGAGAAGACTGGTAATTGCAGCCAAGGCAGACCTTACGGTAAGAAAACGGAACATATCGAATCCGGGAGGATTAAAGGTCTTATTTATATACTCAAAAAGGTAATAAAACATTATTCACCTCTCCCGGTTATTGTATTAACGAATTCTTCCATTTTCATGCCGCGGGAACCTTTAACAAGAACAGCAGAACCGGTAAAATCATATTTGCGCAAAAATGATTTCAATTCATCTCTGGACTCAAAGTGCTTTCTGTTTATATTTTTCTTAAGGCTTGCGCTTAGATTTTTCATAAGCGGGCCAATTGTAAGCACAGTGTAATTTTTTCTGTTGGGAACCACTTTATATAAATCTTTATGAAGCTTTTCTTCTTTTTTCCCGAGTTCAAGCATATCGCCGAGTATTATCAGTTTGTTATCGTAGCAGGTAATATTATCCAGGACTTCAACGCCTGCCTCAACGGAGGCCGGGTTTGAATTATAGGTATCATCAAAGAGGATAAAGCCGTTATGCTTGGATGCCTGGAGCCTTCCTTTAGTGTCTTTAAGTTTTTCGGCTCCTTCAAGAATATGTGCGGGAGTAAGTCCAAGCTTAAAAGCAACTGCACAGACAGCCAGGAAATTTTTAGCATTTGAGGCGCCGTATACCGGAAGCACCAGGGCTATTTCATACTTTTTATGGGTAACGGATATAATTGGCTTACCGTCCGATGTATAGCCGAGAATTTCCCCTTTAACATCAGGGCGCCCGGTAAATCCGAAAGTGATTTTATTTTTTATTTTCGATGCATTCTTTTTAATTACCGGATCGTCTGTATTTACAAAGCAGATTCCCTTATTCTTAATTGTTTCGGTAAATAGTGCTGCTTTTTCCCTATATACTCCTTCACGGTTAATTAAGAACTCGAGATGCGAATCACCGATATTGGTAATAAGGGCAAAATCGGGGCGTGATATTTTTGCCGAATATTCAATTTCGCCGAAATGATTTGTTCCCTGCTCAAGGACAAGAACGCCGCATTTTTCATCCGCACCCAGAATTGTAAGGGGTACACCGATATGATTGTTATTATTTGCCGTTGTTTTTGAGACTTTATATTTCTCTGCAAGCACCGAAGCGAGCATTTCCTTTGTAGATGTCTTGCCGTTGCTTCCGGTTACAGATACTATTTTCGCTTTTAATTTATTTCTCCAGATTGAGGCAAGATGCCCGAATGCCAAAGTTGTATCGTCAACGGTAACAATAGTAATATCTATATTGTCAAATCTGTCAATTTCGCTTCTATTAATTACAACCGCAGTAGCCCCTTTTTTAGCCGCTTCTTCAACAAAATCGTGCCCGTCAAAGCTTTCTCCCTTAATTGCAACAAAAATTGAATCGCGGAGAATATTCCTTGAATCGGCAGAAACATTAAGCGCCTCTTTGAAAGAGTCTGGGTTCAAAATTTCCGAAGCCGGAATTTCGAATAAGTCTTCGATTGTAATATTCAGTTTTGACATTCTTTTAAATATTTCTCCGCCATTTCCCTATCCGAGAAATGTGATCTTATTCCATTAATTTCCTGGTAATTTTCGTGTCCTTTGCCTGCAATAAGAATAATCGCGTTTTCGTCAGAATCCAAAATTGCAGAACGGATAGCTTCCTCGCGCAGGGTAATTCTTTTATAATTATCTGTTTTAATTCCTCTAACTACGTCGTCAATAATTGAGTCGGGATTTTCAGTCCTGGGATTATCCGAAGTCACATATGCAAAACTGCTGTTTGCAGCGGCAATATTTCCCATAACCGGGCGTTTAGTTTTATCCCTGTCGCCTCCGCATCCGAAAACAGTAATAACCGGTCTGGCTCCTTTTA
>JAEXUB010000271.1 GCA_023453125.1 Bacteroidota bacterium | reverse complement strand
CGAAAACCGCGCCGGAATTCTCGGGATTGGAATTAGCTCCCAGCAGTGCATCCCGGGGCGCCGTCCTTATTCCCTTTCCTATCCTGTCTATAACCCGCGCTGAAATTACTGTGCCGATATGAGGTATAATTCCGGGGAGGGGCTTTACAATCCCCGACAATCCGTATCCAATCAGGACAAAGAGGGACCTCTTTCCGGTTTTATCCGACAGAGCGCCGAAAAATCCCTTGAGGAGTCCTGCCGTTACTTCAGCAATACCCTCAATTATTCCTATAACGGCCATTGAAGCGCCAAGATATGATGCCAGAAAAATGGGCATTACCGGATAGAGCATTTCGCTCGCAAAATCCGTAAACAGGCTTATAAAGCCGAGTATAACCACCTGACGCGAAATTGACCTGAATTTCGGCATTAATTAAATTCTCCTGAATATAGCTGCAAATATTATCAAACAATTCCTTTTAATCAATAATTCCGGGTTGACAATTAAATCTTAACTTATATCTTTAAGAGAGAAGCAATTTTTTTATGTCCAATAATTGGAATCCTTAGGGAGTTGTTATGGAATTTTATGAATTGCACCCTGTAACGCCGCAAATACGGTTTATTAATAAAGCGGTCGAAGTCCTGGAAAACGGCGGCGTTATCATTTATCCCACCGATACCATCTACGGAATCGGCTGCGATATATTTAACAAGCAGGCTCTTGAAAGAGTGTACGACATTAAACACGAAGCCGGTACTAAATTATTCAGCTTTATATGTCCCGACCTGAAGGACATAGCCCGTTACGCAAAAGTATCTGATTACGCATACAAGGCAATGAAAAAACTCCTCCCCGGCCCTTATACATTTGTACTTCCGGCAGCGCGGGAAGTGCCTAAAAAACTTTGGACAAAAAGAAATACTGTGGGAATAAGAATACCCGATAATCCCGTTGCTCTTACTCTGGCAAGGGAATTAGGGCATCCTATTGTCAGTACCAGCGTTACAAGCCGCAAAGGGGAAGTACTTTACGATCCTCTGGAAATTAGGGCAATATTCAATTATCAGGTAGACCTTATGCTCTCTGTGGGAGCATTAAACGGCACACCATCCAGCATAGTGGATTTAAGCGGTGAAGAACCGGAAATTATCCGTGAAGGGGCCGGGGACGTAAGCGTATTTAAATCCTGAAATTAAATCTCAGATTATAAAAAAAGGGGGCGTGCCCCCTTTTTTAATTTTATACCCTATGCGCAACCGTAGCCGATGCCTGGGCTGTGGGATAAATGACAAGCTGCGAAATGTTAACGTGCGGTTTGCGCGACGCGATGAATACTGCAGTATCCGCAATATCTTCCGGAGTTAAAGCTGTTATTCCTTTGTATACATTCTTTGCCTTCTCTTCATCCCCGTAGAACCTTATCATGCTGAAATTGGTTTCAACCATACCCGGATCGATGTTCGATACTCTGATATTCTTATCAACCACATCCATTTTAATTGATTTGGCAATTGATTCCACTGCTGCTTTTGTAGCGCAGTATACAGAACCTTTTGGATAGGCTTCGAGGCCGGCAATTGAGCCGATATTGATTATATGTCCGCTCTCGCGGGCAACCATCTGCTGAATTACGGCGTGACTAACATAAAGGAGCCCCTTTATGTTAGTATCAATCATTTCTTCCCATCCGTCGGGATTATCCTCGAAAAATTTATTTAGCCCTCTTCCGAGTCCAGCATTGTTAACCAGCACATCAATTTTCTTAAATTCATCCGGGAGTGAATTAATCCCTTTTTCAACTTCGCTTCTTTTTCTAACGTCAAGCTGGAATGCATACACATTCACCTTAAACAATTTTTTAATTTCTTCCCCAATCTCTTTAATTTTATCGATGCTTCTGGCTGAGATAATAACGTTAGCCCCGGCTTCGGCAAAGGCATAGGCGCAGGCTTTTCCTATACCCGAACTTGCCCCTGTAATAAATACATTTTTATTCTTTAACATTTCCATAACGCCTCAGTTTGTTTTTATGTAAGTTAAAATTCTTTTCAGCAATAAATTTAAATAACCTCCGGTTAAAATAACCATTAAAAAAACCGCAATCACCCCTTCGGTCTGAGAAAGCTTAAGATAATTCTTCAATACAACATAATCGTTGTCGGAATTCAGTCCGAGCACTATTGAAAAGCCCCCCTGGAACAGGCTGAATATAAGGAGTCCCGAAGAAACAACCGCAATAACTATCAGCAGGTGACGGTAATACCCTGGAAGTGCTTTTTTTAATCCCGTTACAGCTCCGCTGAAAGAGAGAAACATTACAAAATAAGGGATAAGATAAATAACCGCCGCGGTTACGCTGCCTGTATTAAGAAGGAACAGGGCGTGCAGTTTAATTCCGCTTACGGTAAATGAAACTCCCTTTGAGCCTGCAATATATGCGGCGCCCCCCTGTATAAGCTCTGCCATAACAAGGTAAAGGAAAAGCGGGATTACTGTCCCGATAATTAATGGGTGCTTAAGCTTTATTAAGTTTTTCATAAATATCTCTTTTATAAATTACTTAATTACATATGAATAAAAAAAACATTCCTTATATTTGAACAAAAAAAACGGATACAATGAAATATCTTTATTTAATCAGGCACGCAAAATCGGGGTGGAAAGAAACCGGTATGACAGACCGGGACCGTCCCCTTAACAAACGGGGGGAAACCGATGCTCCCTTTATGGCAAATATAATTAAGACCAGGAATATTAAACCCGACTTAATTATTACCAGCGATGCGGTGCGCGCCAGAATGACGGCTGAGATATTTGCGGGCATTCTCGAATACCCGAAAGAGGAAATAATGGTTGAGTTCGACCTGTATCTGGCAAGCGTACACGATTTTCTCAAGCAGATTCACTCCATAGATGAAAAAGCAGGACGCTGTTTTATGGTATCGCACAATCCGGGAATAAGCGGAGTTATAAATTATCTTACGAGGAGCGAATCTGTTGATATGCCTACCTGCGCCGTGTTCGGAATTGAATTCCCTTTTGACAGCTGGCGCGAAATAAAAGAGGGTACCGGAAAACCTGTGCTTTTCGAGTACCCTAAGAAATATCTTGAAGAGTGATTATTTTACGATTTTTGAGACGGCTTTAAATTCATCCGTGCCGCAGATATTCAGAAGCTCAAAGAGAACCGATTCCGTTGTTGTAACCTGAATACCGTTCATTCTCATCCGGTCCATCGCCGTCTTATAATCAAGCTCCCTTCTCGAGGAAGCGGCATCGGCTGCAAGATAAACCTGAAATCCGTTCTCCGTTAAATCCATTGCGCTCTGCTGAACGCAGACGTGCGATTCAACGCCGCACAGAACTACCTGGGTAATTTTCCTGAATATTAATTCCTTGAACAAATCCCCCGCGCCGAAACAGCTGAAAGTCATCTTCTGGACCGCTTCCCCGGTCAGCTCCTCTTTAAGAGCCGGGGCTGTCGGACCCAATCCTTTAGGATACTGCTCGGTATAAATTATGGGGAGATTCATAACCTTAAAACCCTTAATGAGCTTTAAAGCATTTTCTATTACCCGGTCAGAATTCATAATGGCAGGCATAATTTTTTCCTGGATATCGACAATAAGAAGCGCTGTCGATTCCCTGCGCAGAATTTTAGGGTGTCTTATAAATTCCATTCTTCCTCCTTTACTGGTATAGCGGATCCATTCCGTATTTGCCGCACGAGTACATCATTAATATCGAAGCAACATCAATAAGAGCCTTCTTCTCATCTTCGGGATGAATTATCAGATCGTACACATCCGCTACAAACTTCATGTTATTCAATATTTTCTTCAGCTCGGCGTATGTGGGAACGCCGTGCCAGTTGGCAACTCTTTTTATGAGACTCTTTTCGTTCCTCCTGAGGAATTCCGAAAAGGTAATATAATTTATTGTTAACGCAGTTATCGGCTTGCAGGCGTTTATAAGATCGTTTACGTACTGATCCCAGTTGGATGCCAATTCCTCATTCTTATCGTACATTACAACCTTTGCCTCATTAAGCCCGAAACGGGCGCGTGTGTATACTTTGAATTTGGGATAAAGCGCGTAGCCGTCGTAACTGGTAATCTTTTTCTTTGGGTCGTAATACTTCCAGAGTTTAAGAAGCTGGTTGGGGGTCTGAATTGAAATAACCTTATCCTGCTCGCTGTCAATAACCACATACTTTCCGCGCGAATGATTAACAACCGTAAGCCAGTGCCCCCAGTTCTTAACGCTCAGAATGCAGGGAACCCCCTTCTTCATTTCCTGATTAAGGAGTTTAATTGCATCGGCCGGTTTGGGAGAATTAAAATGCTTCATCTTGCATTCGAATCTTCTTGCTGCGCGCGCAAGCCCAATTTCATCGGTGCCCGCCCACCAGGTGCTCCCCGCAATTGTGCCTATCTGTTTTTCATCGACAAAAACACCAAGCATTGCAAAAGCATATTTTAGTGCGAATGGGCCGCACTGATATTTGTTCGGCTGTGGGTAAAAACTCATTAATCCATCGTTGGTTATTGGGCTCAAAAATAAGAAATCTTTTGAAAACCCAAACTATTTTCTTAAGTTTTTAAGAATATTTTTGGAATTTCATGAAAGTCGCCGTAATATTTAACGATACCACCCTCTACGAAGGGAACTCCGGGCCGGCCCCAAAAGGGAACGAACTCGGATTTGAACCCTATTTTGCCATTTCCCGCTTCGATCCGCTGGACGACTTCAGGGATATTGTAAACGCACTCAATAAATCGGGTTACGAGGCTTATTTGCTTAATATAAGGGACGATATTAACCTCTTTATGGAGGATTTCCTAACAAATAAGCCCAATGTCCTCTTTAATCTGGTTGAACTTTATAAGGAAAATCCCAAACTCGAAATGCCCTTTGCCGGTATTCTTGAGCTCCTTAAAGTCCCTTTTACAGGCGCCCCCCCTCTTGCTCTGGGTACCTGCCAGAATAAAACCCTTACCAAAAGAATACTTAAACGGGCAGGGGTTAGAACCCCCGATTTCCGGTTTATTGAAAAAAGAGAAAAGATTTACCGGCACGGGCTAAATTATCCCCTTATTGTAAAACCGGCATTCGAGGATGCAAGCGTTGGAATTGAAAATGATTCGATTGTTTATAACCAGATGGCGCTCCGCAAGAGAATTGACCACGTATTCGAGGTTTATGCCCAGCCTGTGCTGTTGGAGGAATTTATTGACGGGCGGGAATTGAATGTTGCCATTATGGGGGATAAAGATCCAATTGCTCTCCCTATCAGCGAAATAGATTTTACCAGGATGCCAAAGCATCTTCATAACATTGTTAGCTACCAGGCCAAGTGGGACCCGTACCACGAGGCATACCATAAAACAATTCCAATCTGCCCGGCAAAGCTTCCGCAGAAGATTGCGCGCGAAGCACAGAAAATTGCCCTTACCTGCTTTAAGACTGTCGGGTGCCGCGACTATGCACGCGTTGATATGAGGCTTTCGAAAGATAAAAAACTTTATGTACTTGAGGTTAATCCGAATCCCGATTTAACCGAAGGAGCCGGCTTTATGCGCTCCGCCCACGCGGCAGGTTATACCTACCGGAAAGCATTAAAAAAGATTGTGGATTTTGCCTGGGCAAGACGCCCCAGAA
>JAEXUB010000238.1 GCA_023453125.1 Bacteroidota bacterium | reverse complement strand
TATCTGATTGCCGGCTATGAATATATGTACAGCAATTATAAACTTAAATCGGCAAATTACTATTCTCCTACAAACTTTGAATCGCACAGTTTGTATCTTAAGATAGATCTTGAAGACACGAAAGAGTGGAAAGTTGGAACCGGCGGAAAAGTTGGATACATCCCTTACGGAAGCCTTATAAGCTTAATGGGATATGTCAACGCCAAATATATTCCTACGGAAAAATTAAGCTTCCAGGGCTCTCTTACGCTTGCAAGCACTTCAAGAGACAGATCGAGCTATAAGTATATTTCAGTGGAACTCTCGGCCTTCTGGGCATTATAAGAAAGCAGTTTGAATGAAGAAGAAAATTTTAATTTATTTCTTTCTGGGATTAATTCTCCAGCCCCTATTATTTATTACACCGCTGCATGCTCAATTCCGCACCGAAATATTCGGCACGGCCGCCGCGGGCTCAATTCTGATAGGCAAAGGGGAAAAAATAAAATCTGTTTTATTCGACAAAAAGAGTATTGCAGTAAACAAAGAAGGGTGGTTTATAGTAGGATTCGACCGGGATGCCAAAGGCCTCTTCCGGCTTAAGGTTACCTACAAAGACAAAACGGCTGAGACATTTGAATATGAAATTGACCCGGGTGAATACGAGGTACAGAAGATTAATGGATTAAACCGTCAGATGGTAACTCCATCAAAGAAAATAAGAGCCAGGATTGCAAGAGAATCAAAAATAATTGCGGCACAGAAGAAAAAACTCCTTACCGACAAATCTTCCTCTTTTACATCCGGTTTTATTGTACCCGTTGACAGTTCCGAGATAACAGGAGTCTTTGGAAGCGGGCGTGTTTTAAATGGGAAGAAAAGAAATCCTCATAACGGTGTAGATTACGGCGCAGATGAAGGAGAGCCGGTTAAGGCTTCGGGGGATGGAACAGTTATTCTTGCCGAAAATAATTTCTACTACAACGGCACATTCATTATGATTAGCCACGGTATGGGGCTCCATACAATTTATCTTCATCTTAGCAAGCTTCACGTTAAAAGAGGAGATAAAGTTAAGGCGGGGGATATAATCGGCGAGGTTGGAAGCACCGGCCGGTCAACCGGTCCGCACCTTCATTTCGGCCTTCAGCTCTTTCAGAAACGAATTGATCCGATGGTTCTGTTCAATTTAAATCTTCCCCCCAAAGACAGCATAAAAATTAAACCCGCCTTATAGGGGCGGGATTTATTTAAAAGGTTATAGACATTCCTATAACAAGCATTCTTCTTCCGAAATAGCTCTCCACTTCCTGCTTTTCTTTATAATCTTTAGAATATGTAAAGCCGAATAAATTCCGGAAGTTGAGGATATTAAGCCCTTCAATGTAAAATACTGCCGTGTATTTTTCGAATATCTGCGAAATATAGAGCAGCCTTAAATCCACTCTTTTATAGGGCTGATAATTCTCTGAATTCTTGCTCCCGTATATTGGTTCAAATACATTCAGGTCCGAATGGTATGTTGCTCCTGTTACAGGAGTAAAAGGCCTGCCGGTTGCAAATTTTGCGTTAATGCCTACCTGCCAGCTGTCCGAAAGCATATATTTTGCTACAATTGTTAAATTATGAGTAATGTTATAATCGCTGTTCGTAAACTCCTCATAATCCATCCACTTCCTCTTGCTTTCCATTATTCCATAAGAGAACCACCCTTCAAGTCCGTAGAAATTATTTGTCTTGAAGATAAAATCTATTCCCTTCGAATAACCATAGCCGGTGTTATCGTAATTTATTACACTGTTCTCAAGAGGAAGGTCTTTATAATTCTTATAATATGTTTCAAGCCTTAATTCCTCGGCGTTTCCGAATTTTCGTGTGAAAGAGAGAATAATATGTTCTGCTTTCATCGGTTTCAGATTCGGATTCCCGTCCGGCTCTGCAAACAATCTTGGATTTGGAAGCTGACCGAATATTCCCATTCCCAGGGCAAGGGTGGTGAAATCGTCAAATTTATACCCGATGCTGAGACGCGGATCGGTCCAATTCAGTTTCAATTCCGGAATGTAATCTGTCCGGAGTCCCAAGCTTGCGGTAATTTTATCAAAACCAAGTGGACTTAATATCTCCAGCTCAGCATAACCGCCAACTCTGTTCCCTTCAAGTCCCGAGTTAATTACATCTCCCCTTCCCTCCGGGCGCATGTCCCAGTCTTCTTTGGGAATGATGCCAATAAACCTGGATTCTCTTTTCTCCCACTCACCGCCTGTGTTTATCTTCATTGTTTTTGAGAGGGTGAACTCAACATCTGTGCGTATTTTGTAATTATAGTCTCTCTGTTCCAGATCCAGAATTCCAATCTTCCAATTGTTGTCATACTCATTAAATGAAAGACTTGTTTTAATTACAATATTTGAGGCAAGCACGTCTACATTCTGCAGCGCAATAAATTTGTTCTGCGATTTTCCGTTGAATTCCCCTGTATATCCGGGCATATCAACGTCAACCCCCTGTTTATCGCTGTTAATAAACGCGCTTACTTTTATTTTTCCGGTGTTTGAATACTTATAAGCAAACATTGCGGTAATATCGGACGAAGTGGGCGTTACAGTTAACCTGTCCGCCCCTCCGTTAAGCCAGAAAATCGGTTTCGTAAAAGTCTTCCTTGCGCTTACTCTCAGGCCGGTCCTGTCTCCGAGCGCTATGTTTCCGTCAAGCTGAACATTAGCCATTGAATTGCCCGCCTGGAAATTAGTATTATCGGGATTATCAAGGGTTTCAACATCAAGCACCCCCGAAAGAGCGTTTCCGTATTTTGCCGAAAAGCCGCCGCTTGAAAAATAGATTCCCTTAATTGTCGCCGTATTCAGGCTCGAGAATAATCCGCCGTATGCCGATTCAAATGTATAGGGATGATAAATAGTGGCCTGGTCAATCATTGTTATAGTTTCAATTGGGTCGCCGCCGCGTACATAAAGCTGCGCGCTTTCTGAAACCGGAGTTACGCCGGGAAGGGTTTTTAACGACTGGAATAAATCGGCCGCGCCGCCGGGAGTTGTATAGACATCTCTCGAATCCAGTACAACCCCTTTTTCCTTTGCTGTACCGTATGCGCTGGCCGTTACTACAACCCCCTGCAATTTAACGGCAGACTCATTCAGAACAATATTATGCTCAATCTCTTTTTCCTTGTCAATGGTTATCTGTGCAGAGTATTTTTCGTATCCTACCATAGAAGCAGCAAGTAC
>JAEXUB010000223.1 GCA_023453125.1 Bacteroidota bacterium | reverse complement strand
GTAACTCTGAAATTCACTCTTATAAGAGATACAACTCTTCTGGTAACGCCGCGCAATTTTTCCACCAGTAATTTATATGTAGATTATTTCGCTTACCCTGGAAATTACGGAAGCATTATGTGCACATCATTCCCCACGGGTGCCGATATTTTTCTAAACGGAGCCGCAACGGGGAAAAAAGCCCCCAATACTCTCCCTTATCTATTCCCGGGAATCTATAATGTGAAATTCAAATACACCGGCTACCGGGACGACAGCACGGATGTAACCGTTTACGGGGGAATGGTATCGCAGACGGTCCGCTTTATGCAGGATACTTCCAAATGGATTGATTACAGGCTTGAGAATTCCAAACTTCCCAGCAATAAAGTTGTTGCTCTTGAGGTTGATAAGAACAACAATATATGGGCGGGAACATTGGATTACGGTGTAGCTAAATTTACAAAAGGAAAATTCACCCATTATCATACCGGTAATTCAGGTATCGTCTATAATTTTGTTACCTGTGTTGCGGCCGATGCTCAGAATAATATCTGGATAGGCACCGTACAGGGGCTTTCACGTTTCGACGGTGTAAACTGGACCTCCTTCAAAAAGGACAATTCAGGACTGCAGGCAAATTACATAACCGCACTCCACTGTGCTGCAGACGGCAGTGTTTATATCGGTAACGAAAGAGGGCTGGCTAAAATTGAGGGTAATACCGTTGTTCCATTCAGCAGCAATGATTCTCCTCTCCTCAAGGAGTTCGTTTCCGGGATAACAACTGATAAGTATAACAACCTCTGGGTATCTTCTGTTGGAGGCATATCAGTTAAAAAGCAGGATGGATGGAAGACCTTTACAAGAAGTTCGGACGGGCTTGTTGCATTCGACGGAGGCCCGATTGCAGCCGATGCGCAGGGGAATATCTGGGTAGGTTTTCCGGAAAATATAAGATCCGGAATCTTCGGCGGCTTAATGAAATATGACGGAAGCAGCTGGCGCGAAGTAAGCGTTCCCTCTATTCCTAAAGGGAGAATTCAGGGAATATTAATTGATTCCCGAGGCTATAAATGGATTTCTTCTGCCAACGGATTCCTTGTAATTAAACCGGACGGGACTCAGACTGTATATAGAAACATTGAATATGCAATGTGGACATACGACGCAAGGCAGATGATAATTGACAAACTGGACAATGCCTGGGTTGCATTATTCGGCGGCGGCATTGTTAAATGGAAAGAGGCATATAAATAAATTTTAAGCATTGGATGAAAATATATTTTTCATATCCGGCGGCTGCTTGTATTCTGCTTATACTCTTTATTGCGGCCTCGTGCGAAAAGGAAATTTTTGTTGAGCCGAAGCAGGATTCCAGCGGAACGGAAACGGGCAGGCTCATTATTGAGAGCAGGCCCGCAGGCGCCTCGATTTACATAGACGGAAAAAATACAGGCTTTATTACTCCCGATACTCTCAAATGGCTTACCGCCGGGGCGCAGACTATAACTCTTAAGAAACATCTATTCTGGGATACTACATTTACGGCAGTTCCCTCAAATACGGCTCCTGTACCAATGGTAATTGATTATTATGCAAGCGAAAGAATGCTTGGAACAATTGTTTGCAATTCAACTCCGCAGGGGGCTGCAGTTTACCTGAACGGTACAAATACCGGTAAAGTGACCCCGGCAATTCTAAATAAGCTAATTCCTCAGGAGTATAATGTTGTCTTTGATTATCCTGAATACCGCAAAGACAGCGTAAAGGTTGCGCTCGAAAGCCGTATGACAAGCAATGTGAGTGTTATTCTTGATGATACCCTTGATATAATAAAGTACACGACATTAAACTCGGCAATTCCCTCAAATGTAATAACAGGAATTGCGGAAGATAAACAGGGGAATATCTGGATCGGTACTGGAAATATGGGGCTTGTAAAATATGACGGTAAAAAATTTACAAATTACAGGGCAGGCTCAGCTCCGTTCGTTAAATCGGACTTTATTTCAAGAGTTAAATCGGATGCCGACAGGAATGTCTGGGTAGCATTTTCGAGCGCGCTTTCAAGATATGACGGAAATGAATGGATTTCTACCCCTTCCGGATTCATCTCAAACATTGTATTCTGCAGGAATAATATTGTACTTGCCGCCAACGACAGGTTCGGAATTATAAAATATTCCAACGGACAGTTTTCAACAATAACGCAGGCTCAGCAGGGAATGCCCGAAAATGAAGTTACTTCTATGTGCTATGATGCCGAAGGGAAACTGTGGGCTGCTTTCAGAACAGGGAGAATAGGGATATACGACGGAACAAGCTGGAGCTTTCAGGAATTTCCCAATTACAATATGCCCTATAATTTCTGCCTTGGGCTTAATCTATCTGCCGACGGTAAAATGCTGGCAATATTTTACAACAGGCCAAACGGTCCTGCGGCAACTGCTGCACATCTGTTGTGTTATTTTGAAAAAAATGTTAATGCGTGGATTTCCATTTCGGGCAGCTATACAGCCCACGTGGATGAAAAAGATTTATATATTGACAGCGGCAACAGAACCTGGTACACTTTAAATTCTCCCTATCCGGTTATTGCACGGATAAACAATATTTCTTTTGCCAGGGAATTTTTATCAAATACAATCCTTATTGGCGGAATAAGAAAGTTTTCCGATTGGCTGTGGCAGGACAAACTTCTTTTCTTTACCGGCAAACAGGTTTTCATCGATTCAAAACAAAACCTCTGGGTATTCGGAGGGGAGGGAATGATAAAGGTTAAAGCGGGACGTTGGTTTAATAACTGAATCATTTTAGGGGAAATAATGAAAAAGAATATTGCTTTGGGGGCAATTATATGCATCCTGCTGGCTTTTTACGGGTGCGAAAGGGAAGTTTCATTTACGGAAAGCGAAGAACCGTCTTATGAATACTTTCAGCTTGAGGTTAATTCCAATCCGCAGGGGGCAAAGGTCTATTTCGGCGATAAAGCCACCGGATATACTACTCCCTGTAAAATTAAATATGTTGAGGCCGGCTACCATGCTCTTAACCTTAGACTTGATCTATTTTTGGACGGATTAATTGGAGTTCACGGGGATAACGGAGAAAAAGTATCCAAATATTATAGCTTTTTTTCCGATTCAAGGAATATGGGGAGGATATATTGTACTTCAACTCCTACGGGGGCAAATATTTTCCTTAACGGTAATAAAACCGGTTATAAAACACCTTCTTATTTATACAATCTCTGGCCGGGTAAATATAAAATCTCTTTCCAGGTAAAGAACTGCCGTATGGACAGTCTTGAAACAACTGTAAGAGCGTCTGAAACAAGTGCCGCGGTTATTACACTTGCCGATACTTCTGTCTTTGTAGATTATACAAGGGAAACAAAAACCACTTACGGCAGTTCGGTTCTTGCGGATAAAAAGGGAAGAATCTGGTACGGTACCTTTTTTGAAGGGCTTTTTGTCTACGAAAACAGGCGTTTTGAAAACTTTACCGGCAATAATTCACCTCTGCCCACCAGTTCGGTCAGTTTGATTTTTGAGGATAGCCGGGGAAACATATGGGTTAGCACAACCGGCGGATTGGCCAGAATTTCAGCCGGAAAAGAATGGACGGTTTTTAATAACCGGAATTCTCCATTACCGGCAAACCAGATTACCGGTATATGCGAAGATCAGAATCAGAATATCTGGATTTCTTCCGGTAAGGCGCTGTTGAAATTATCCTCGGGAGAATGGGAAATCTATACCTCCTCAAATTCCCCTATACCCAATAATGAGGTTACTTCAGTCGGCTGTTCTACCGATAATTCAATTTGGATTACGGTTAATAACTCCGGCGCATTCCGTTTTAAGAATAATATGTGGACCGAATACAGCTCTTCAAATTCCGGACTCTCATCCAACTATCTTAACGCAATTTGCACCGGGGATAATAACATTGTCTACGCACTCTCAGCAGAAGAGATTTTTAAATTCAGCGGCGGTGTGTGGAGCAGGGTAAATACAAATTACGGAAGATCAATTAATGGTTACTACCTCGAGCCGGATGGAACATTATGGATTGCCCCCGACTATGGATTTGCTTATATCAAACCTGACGGAAAAACGGGAATCATCTATATTAATTCAGTACCGAATGTTTCTAACATAACCTGCAAAGGTTTTGCAAAGGATAGCGAAAAAAATATTTGGATTGCCAGTTACAAACTTGGATTGGTAAAATATAAGTACGGAAAATAATTTTGTACCTTTATTCATATTAGCTATTTTAAACTCAATCAAATGTTTGCATTTCCAATATATGGGGGTAAAATGAAAAAGTTTTGTGTAATCGTTTTCTTATTTCTGCTTATACCGTTCATAATGAAAGGGCAGGAGGGGAAATTATATCTTATTCCGGAGCCGCAGAAAATTGAATATGCCGAGGGGAAATTTATTTTTCCGGGGATGATATCAATCGGTTTGAGGGATAAGGAGAACAAAGAGGACAAATTTGCCGCTCTGCAGGTTGCTGAACTTCTTACCGGAGAAATGAAATATAAAAAAGCTCCTATTGATAATTGGGGGGGCATAATTCTTGGAACCGCCGGTAAAAATAAAACATTTGATTCAGACCTTAAGAATGCCGGTGTTGTTATTCCCGAATCTCTGGGGGATGAAGGATATCTCCTTAAAGTTACCCCAAAACAGATAATAATCGCGGGCAAAACTTCGCAAGGGGTTTTTTACGGGGTGCAGACATTAAAGCAGATTATCAGGGGACTGGGCAACTCAAGAGAAATTCCCTGTATGACAATAACCGACTGGCCTGCCCTTAAATACAGAGGCTGGATGGATGACATAAGCAGGGGACCTATCCCGACAATGGATTATCTTAAATATGTTATAAGAACCTTATCAGAGTACAAGCTGAATTATTTTACTCTTTACACCGAGCATACATTCCGTTTGAAGAGATATCCCGATATTTCTCCGCAGGATGGAATTACCGCAGAGGAAATTGCCGAACTGACCGAATATGCCAAAGATTATCATATTGAAATAGTAGGCAACGCGCAGTCATTCGGTCATATGAATAAGATTCTCAGCATACCTTTTTACAGGTATATGGGGGAAAATGCCGATGTACTCAATCCTGCGATTGAAGAAACCTACCGTTTTCTCGAGAATATGTATAGCGAAATTGCACCGGCTTATTCAAACTCCTTCTTTAACATCAACTGCGATGAGACCTACGGGCTCGGCACCGGAGGCGCAAAAAAAATGGTTGACAGCATTGGTCAGGACGGTGTATATGCCTATCATATCAACCGCATTGATAAGATACTGAAGAAATTTGACAAGAAGATAATGATGTGGGGAGACATAGCGGTAAACAACAAAAACATAATTGACCGCCTTCCGAAAGATATGACAATTCTTTCCTGGGGATATCACGCAGCAGAAAGCTTTGACGATGCAATACTCCCTTTTAAGAATTCAGGTTTTAATTTTATGGTGGCTCCCGGAGTAAGCTGCTGGAGCGAAGTGTGGCCCAATATGACTAACGCGGCTATTAACATCAGTAATTACATTAGGGACGGTTACAAACTGGGCGCAATGGGAGTAATGAATACAGCCTGGGATGATGACGGAGAGAACCTGTTCAATTACAACTGGCACGGACTGATATGGGGGGCTGAATGCTCCTGGCATCCGGCATCTCCACTAAGCGGGGGAGAGGCGGTTAAGGAAAGGGATGAAAAGCTGAAAAAATTCAACACAGCATTCGATGTGCAGTTCTTCGGAATGAAAAACCTTTCGACTGTAAATACTCTTCTCGGGTTTGATGAAATAAGAAAGATTCCGGTTAAGAATATTGTTAGGGACGAAGCCGTTTGGAGCAGTATGCTGGACTTATTCCCGGATAATGTAAATGAAGCCGCAGTTTCATCAAACAGAGAGGCCGAGGCCTCCGCATTAAAATTGATTGATGAACTGAAGAATGTAAAAAAAGAGGCATCTAAGAATGCTTTCCTTTTAGATCACGCCATATTTGCCGCTGAAAGGGTCCTCTTTACTGCAAAGAAAAACCTTGTGCGCGCAATGGCTGCGGAACAGCAGGCAAGAAAGCTGAATAATACAGAAGATAAAATTAAGACTGCACTTTTATATCTGAGCGAAGACCTGCATAAGCTGAAAAAGGAATATGTAAGGCTTTGGAATTTGGAAAACCGGGGATGGTGGCTAGATAGAGTGCTTGCAAAATATGACAGGCTCGGAGAGCAAATACTTAATTTTGACAAAACGGTTTTTATAGGCATTCCCGAAGAGAAAAACGGAAAGCAGACGGTAGAAATTTCCACATTGTTTGAAGGAAAGGATATTTATTATACGCTGAACGGGGAAGAACCTTCAATCCGCTCATTCAAGTACACCCGTCCGGTTGAACTTGTGCGTCCGACAATGATTAAAGCCCGCGTAATTGAGAAGGGGGAGAAATATCCCGCGGCTGAAAAGTATTTCCTTTACCATAAGGGAATTGGAAAACTTCAAAAGATCGATGCGGAATACAGCAGGTATAATGCCGCTTATTCAGGGGGAGGCATCAATGCCCTCGTTGACGGCCTTACCGGTTCTGAAAGCTTTGCAGACGGAAGATGGCAGGGATTCCAGGGACAGGATGTAACCGTTATTCTGGATCTTAAAGAGAAGACTCCGTTTAACGCCATTAATATGAGTTGTCTGCAGAACAGCTATTCCTGGATTCTAATGCCCGCTAAGGTAATGGTTTATTCTTCCGATGACGGAATAAATTATGCTCTTCTTAAGGAGATTCCCAATGTTACAGATCCTAAGGCGGATGGAGCCGTAATTGCTAACTTTGCATCCTCATTTACGAATACTTCCGCAAGGTATTTGAAAGTTGTTGCCGTATCGCAGGGGGATCTTCCTAAATGGCACCACGCTGCGGGGAATAAATCCTTTATATTTGCAGATGAAATTGTAATTGAATAAAAGGAATTAAGATGAAAAGAATAAAGTTTTGCCTCCTCCTTCTTCTGGCTCTGCCTGTAATTCTGCCCGCTCAGAAAAATTACTGGATTGTAACTTCTCCTGCAGGAAGTGAATTTACTAAAATAAATAAGGATGGAAAGACGGTTATTCCCAATGGCAGATATGTTGAACCGGCGGGAAAAAATATTTTAACAGCGCCTCATCCTTACGGACTCGCTGTAAGCAGGGATAATAACATTGCCGTCACGGCAAATTCCGGCACATCTCCTTTGTCAATAACTATTATCAGGGGACTCCTGAGCGGAAATCCTGAAGTTCAGCAGGTGCCTCCCGGAGCCAATACGGATGAAGGGGTTCTCGCTTCGGTATTTATGGGGCTTGCAATTTCCCCCGATAATAAGAATGTCTATGTCTCGGGAGGGCAGCAGAACAAGATATATGTTTTCCGTCTTTCTGACGGCGCCAGAATTGATTCAATCGACTGCGCCTCCAAAGTAGAAGAGGATTATTCTCACGGATATATAGGGGATATGATTCTTACTGCAGACGGGAAATATCTCTTTGCCGTTGACCAGATAAATTTCAGGATGATTATAATTGATACTGCAGGGAAAAAAGTAGTAAAGAATGTTCCGGTCGGGAGGTACCCCTTCGGAATTACCCTTTCCCCTGATGAAAAGAAAGTTTATGTAGCCAATGTAGGAATGTATGAGTATAAAAGGATTAAAGGAATAACAGATAAAAACGTAAAGGAAAAGGGATTGGATTTTCCTCCTTTCGGATACCTTTCAAAGGAATCGGAAACAGGAAAGAAAATAGGGGAGCTTGAAGTGCCGGGACTTGGAGAGGCGAATTCCCCCGAGGCTTTCTCTGTCTTTGCGATTAATATAGAGAATATTCTTTCCCCTAAAATTGAAGCGAAGATAAAAACCGGCTCTCTTGTAGGAGAACTGATTGAAGGGATACCCGCGGTTGGAGGCTCGAGCCCGAATTCATTGGCTGCAACGGATAAATATGTGTTCGTAAGCAACGGCACCAATGACAATATTTCTGTTATAGATATAAAAGAAAATAAGGTAGTAAATACAATTTATCTGAAACCGGATGAAAGAATAAAGAATTTCAGGGGAGTAATTCCATTCGGACTCGCATTATCTCCCGATAATAAAAGGCTTTATGCTGCAGAATCGGGGATTAACGCGGTTGCAGTAATCGACCTCGCTTCGATGAAAGTTATTGGGCATATTCCGACAGCCTGGTTCCCCGCCAAACTTAAGGTTACTTCGGACGGGAAGAATTTAATTATAACAAATGCCAAGGGATACGGAAGCGGGCCGAACGGGGGAGAGGAATTTGAAAGAGGCCCCGAAGGAAGCTACATCGGCTCCCTGATGAAAGGCACAGTACAGATTACTCCTATTCCATCGGATGTTGAGCTTGAACTATTAAGCAATAAAGTGATTGCCAATAATTTTAAGATTGAAAAGAGCGACTCAAAAACTTTTGCCGAAAGGAAAAAGAATCCTGTTCCATTGTATCCGGGGGAAAAGAAGAGTCCCATTAAGCATATAGTATTTATTTCCAAAGAGAACCGCACATTCGATGAAGTATTCGGGCAGCTTAAAAAAGTAAACGGAGATCCTTCTCTTGCCCGTTTCGGCGCAAATGTCTCTTTTACAAATAAGGACAAATCGAAAAAAGTTGATAATGCGGTTGTTATGCCGAATCATTTGAAACTTGCACGGGAATTCGGGATTTCGGATAATTTCTATGTGGACTCGGATGTATCTGCAGACGGGCACCGCTGGCTGGTTAATACCTATCCAAATGAATGGGTTGAGAGTACCACTCCGGCTAACTACGGAGGGAACAGGGAATTCAAGGAAGACTCAAAGGCAAAAGGGGTATTCGGAATGACCGGCGCCGCAGGGGCAATTTATCCTGAGGATTACAACGAATCCGGTTCTATGTGGGACCATTTTGAAAGGAACAAGGTGGATTTCTTCAATTTCGGCTTCAGTGTTATGTTCGAGCCTGCTTCATATGACGACAGCTACAAATACGGCGGTATAAGGCATTACGTCAACTTCCCGGTTCCTCAGCCCATTTACGGACGGTCATCAAGAATTTATCCTACTTATAATACCTCCATTCCCGACCAGTTCCGCATTGATATGTTCAAGAAGGAATTTACCGAAAAGTGGATGGGAAAGGGGAAGAAGATGCCTCAGGTGCTTACCGTTATTGTACCGAATGATCACGGCGCGGGGGAGCGTCCGCAGGCCGGTTATCCCTTCAGGGAAAGCTATATGGCAGATAATGACCTTGCCGTAGGGAGGATTGTTGAGTTTCTCTCCCGTACCCCTTACTGGAAAAATATGATGATTGTAATAACTGAAGATGATGCCCAGAACGGCGTTGACCATATTGATGCGCACAGGAGTATTCTTATGGTTATTTCCCCTTATGCAAAGAGAAATTATGTAAGCAGCGTGCATTACAGCTTTGGGAGTATCTTCAAAACATTCTGGAACATTCTGGGGGTTCCCTATTTGAATCAATATGATGCCTGTGCAACTGACTTTTCCGATTTCTTTACCGATAAGCCTGATTTTACCCCTTACAGCGCGGTTAATGTTGATAAAAGAATTTTCGACCCTCAGAAGGCGCTTACACCGCTTGACGAAAAATTCGACTGGAAATCCCTTAAGGAATCTGCCGAACTTGACAACGTTAAGGATATGATAAGGGATGCAAAGGAAACGGTAAAAGACCGTCTTGAAGGAAGAGAGAAAAAGTAAATAGATTTATAATCCCCCCGGTTTTATTCGGGGGGATTTGCTACCGGTTTTTTACCTTGCTTAGATTATCTGAAATAATTATTGTGTAATAAATATTTAATCAAATTTTTGCCGCCCCCAAAACGCAAAATTTGTTTTAGCTTTAACGGCACGCTGAGGTATGCCGGATTATGATGATTATTTACTTAACTCAATCATAAACAGGGGGCACTATGGGAGCTGCAGCAGGGAAGAAAAGAAGCATCGTCATTTCATTTATTGTTTTTACACTCATTTTATTTTCCGGAAGAGGGCTTTTTGCGCAGGATTCCGAAACAGATTCTCTTTTTAAAGCGGGGATAGAACATCATAAGAAGGGAATTCAGCTATATTCAATCGGTGAAAAGAAAGAAGCATTAAAGTCGTTCGACAAGGCAGCCTCGGCTTTCAAGGATCATCTATATGAACTTCAGACCAAGGTGGACAGTCTCAGGTTAATCTACTCGGGGCTTCTGGGGGAGTATCCCAAGAGTCCGGTTCTTCATTATGCTATGGGGCTTTGCGAATATTTGAAAAAGAGGGATTCTGTCGGACTGGCAGCCGCTAAAATCTGGTTTGATAAGGCAATTGCAATTGAACCTGATTTCGTATTTGGATACAACGGATTGGCTAGTTTAGCCGGAGTTAAGCAGGATAATGCCGAAATAATACGTCTTTACAGGAAGATACTGGAGATAGAACCGGAGCGGCTTTCAACGGCGTGGGCTCTTTCGAGTATGCTTTCAAGAAACGGGAAAAATGAGGAGGCCGATAAAATACGCAATATGGTAATTAGAATCGATTCCGCCTCAGATTACAGCATTCGAAGTAT
The DNA here is from genome assembly GCA_023453125.1 of Bacteroidota bacterium. Taxonomy (GTDB): domain Bacteria; phylum Bacteroidota; class Ignavibacteria; order Ignavibacteriales; family Melioribacteraceae; genus JAEXUB01. The sequence goes on along the minus strand of JAEXUB010000223.1, from coordinate 1,260 downwards.
TATGGATTTTGCGCGGGAGGAAAAATCGCTTGATGCAAAGAAACAATATTTTGATAAGGCTCTCAGGCTTGTAAAGGATAAATGGGAACTACAGAGTATTATCTCTACTGTCCTTAGAACCTATCAGACGGAAGCTCCTGAACTGGCGATTGATTATTCAGAGAAGATTCTGCGCAAAGAAATAGGGGGCACTGACAGATACAATAGAATGAGGGCCCTTGAAACTATGGTTTTTGTTTATATGAACAAGATGAAGGATAAAGAGAAAATTATGGAATTTTCCGAACTGGCTTATAAAGATGACAACGTAAGAGTTCTAGCAGATTTGGGGCGCTATTTTGCCGACACTCTTAAGAACAAAGAGCTTGGCCTAAAATTCTACAACAAAGCATACGAAATTGCCTCTGGTCCTACTGTAGAAAATGTGCTTGCATTCGGAAGCGGAAAAAGCTCGGATAAATTCTATGTGCAATCAGCGAATAGATTTAAATATGGTTCAATGGCTGCAGCTATTGGAAAATTGTACTATGAAATGAAGGATTATTCCAATGCCGAAAAGTATTTGTTGGAAACAATCCCTATCTATGAACCGGAAGGAGTTAATTACACTCACGAATATCTCGGCTACACGCTTATGGATTCAGGGAGAAAAGAGGAAGCTGTAAAATGGCTCGTAAAAGCATTGGCAATAAAATATAATCCCGAATGCGAAAAGAAGCTTAACGAACTTGTTTCCGATTTGAAATCTGCAAAAACCGGCGAAGAACTTGTAAGGGAAGAGAGAATGAAAACGGCCAAACCGGCTCCCGCTTTTGAACTCCCCGATATGAACGGAAATATGATAAGCCTGGCTTCATTAAAGGGAAAAGTTGTTATGGTCGACTTCTGGGCCACCTGGTGCGGTCCGTGCGTCTCTGAGATTCCGCACCTTATTAAGTTATATGAAAAGTATAAGGATAACAGGGATGTGGTCTTCTACGGAATCGACGTTAATGAGAACAAAACCGTTATTGATAAGTATATGAAGGAAAAGGGATTCTCATTCAATGTTTTGCTGGGCGAGGGGACTAAGGTGCAGGAAAATTACCAGGTAACCGGAATACCGACTAAATTCCTTATTGACAGGGAAGGGAGGATACAGTTCAAGCACGTGGGCTATTCCGCGAAATCTGATGTAGTTGCAGAACTCAGCAAGGAAATTGATGAACTGCTGAAGATTAAATAGTCTTTCTCTACCGGAGGCGGGAATTAATGCGGACA
>JAEXUB010000190.1 GCA_023453125.1 Bacteroidota bacterium | reverse complement strand
AGCACATCTTTAGTTAGGCTCATCATATTCTTTAATTCATCACAATTCACTTCAACTGAAGAAATTACAGGCCCGAACAGTTCATTTGCCTGATTTACGGTGAAAATCTCCCCGTAAGTCTGCGCGGCTGAAACTCCCGCAAAAAATAAAATAAGAAAAAAAAGACACAAAACAACAGTGTTTAATTTCATATATCCTCCCTTGCAATAAATATTTGAAAATCGGAGAGGAATATATAAATGAAAACAAATTTTGTATATAGGAAAAAATCCTATTTTTAAATTAAGCCCTTTCTAATAAATTCAGCAGCAATTCTTTTTAACTCGTCAGCCTTTTTAATATTAAGTTTCTCCATAATATTTCCCCTGTGTGTCTGAATAGTCTTATTTGACACAAATAGTTTAACTGCAATAGCCTGGCTGTCAAGTCCGTAGCCGTAATCATAAAAAATCTCGAGTTCCCTTTCTGTCAGAAGTTTCTTAATGTCGTTATAACTGCCGTATGGAGAGGAACCGTGTTTAACAGAAAGTTCTTTTAGTTTCTCTCTGTTCCAGTCTATGCCAAAGCAGAGTTTGCCTTCAAACACCTTAATAATCGAATTTGCGAGTTCCTCTTCAGTAACAGCTTTACTAATAAGTCCCCTCCCCCCGGCGCTATAAGCCATATAAATATCCTGTTCTTCCGAGTTAATAGAGAGGAACAGCGCTGTTGCATCGGGCTCAAGCAAAAGAATTTCCTTAACCGCGGCCAACCCCGATTTATGGGGCATATTTATATCCACCAGCATAACATCGGGACTGGTGTTAAAATAAAGCTTAACCAGCTCATTTCCGTCGGCAGCTTCTCCGGCAAATTCAAACCTTTCGGGAGAAAGCAATCCTTTAATGGCACTTCTTATAAGCTGGTGGTCGTCTGCAATAATTACTTTTATTTTATTCATATAGTCTCAACCGGAAGTTCAAAATAAACGGTTGTCCCTTTTCCGGGAAGCGAATTAATTTCAAAACGCCCCCCCAAAAGTTCAGTTCTTTCCTTCATATTAAAGAGTCCCAGCCCGGAGCCGTATCCGTTTTTCTTTATCAGGTCCAGGTTTTCTATGCCGACGCCGTTATCGGAAACTGAAAGTGCAATAAAATCATCCCGGCTCTCGAGTGAAACAGTAAACTCTTTAGCTTTTGAATGCTTGGCAATATTGTTAAGGGATTCCTGCGCAATTCTATATACAAGCAGTTCTTTTTTTTCGTCTAGCCTTCTGTTAAAGCTATCCATACTGCATAAGCCATTAATTCCCGTCTCCCTTATAATGTTATCGCAAAGTAACCGGAGAGCGCTTTTAATACCCTCCTCTTCCAGAATGCGGGGCCTCAAATTACGGGCTATATTCTTAAGCTCCTTTATAGTGCCATCCAGAACTTCTGCAATATCCTTTTCTGATTTTTTATTAATCAGGTATAATTTAGCCAGTGTTATATTCTGTCCAATTCCGTCGTGCAGTTCATATGATATTCTCTTTCTCTCTATTTCCACGTTATCCTGCAGTTTATCATAAAATAATCTCATATTTTCTTCATACTTATGCCTGAAAGTAATATCGTGCATATAAACCAGGGCTGTATTAAGTTCACTAATCCCTTTAACAATAATAGAATAATACTTTTCATTAAGCTGTCTTACACACCTGTATTCTCCCCCGTTTTCTACAATGCCTTTAATATTGAGGGAACCGTCATTAATAATTGTACCAACCTCATCCCCTATAATTTCCGTTTTACCGAATAAGCCTAAGGCTTCTTTGTTGTGATTTAGAATAATACCATTAGGATTAAGGCTTAATAATGGATTGGGATCTGATTCGGCAAAGAGGGCCATCAGTTTGGCCTGTTTTAACTCCAGCTCCATTTTATGGCGGCGCTTCATAGGCAGCAGGGCATACTTAATGAAGATATAACTGAGCAATAAGACAACAGCCCCTATAAGGAGCGAAATAAAAATTGGATGCTCTGTATTAAAAATATTATTTATAATTTCACGTAAATCCATTGCCGGCAGCCATCAAAATAGAATAGGGTAAAAATAGGGCTTTTCGGCTTCATTTTAAATGCAAAAAGGAGGAAGAATAGTGCAATTTTAACTCGCATTGGCTGTTATGCACCCGCTTTTAGGACACCCCTCCCTCTCCGTCTGATGATATTGAATATGGATTTGAAGGTAATAAGCCTAAATAGAAAAGTTCACAAAAATTGTTCTCTGCTTTACAGCACAGCGGCATTATTTAATGACTGACTATGAATGTATTTGCATTAATTCTAAACACAAAACAGTAAACCGGATACAGCTAATATGATTGATAAGTTGCCCGCAGAATAGTAATACAATAAATATTTCCCCGCCCAAATAACTTGACCGATAACAATGATAATTATAAATTAAATCAGATAAATATTATAGTTGAGGAATAAAAATGCTCTGCAAGACTCCTTGTAAAGAAGACATTCAGCAGGTTCACGAAAAGATAAAAGATCTGATTCACCGCACTCCGGTCCTGTCATCGGTTTCAATCAATTCAATAGCAGGATGCGAAATCTATTTCAAGTGCGAGAACCTTCAGAAAGTAGGCGCATTTAAATTCCGCGGAGCCACAAGCGCGGTTCTCTCTCTTACGGAAGAGGAACTGAAACGGGGAGTTGCCACTCATTCATCGGGCAACCACGCAGCCGCCCTTGCGCTTGCAGCCAAAATGAAAGGAGCTAAGGCTTATATTGTAATGCCCCGCACTGCCCCGGGCATTAAAAAAATAGCTGTAGAAGGATACGGTGCCAAGATTGTATTTTCTGAACCCACTCTTAAATCGAGAGAAGAAGAATTAAATAAAGTTGTGGCCGATACCGGCGCCGTTTTTGTCCACCCTTTTAACAATTACTCAATAATAGCGGGACAGGCTACCGCCGCAAAGGAAGTCTTTGAGGATATAGCGGGACTCGATTTCATAATTGCCCCGGTAGGGGGAGGCGGACTCTTAAGCGGCACTTCCCTTTCGGCAAAATATTTCTCCCCCGGCACAAAAGTTATAGGCGCGGAACCGGCCGGAGCCGACGATGCATTCCGTTCCGTGCGGGACAATGTGAT
>JAEXUB010000182.1 GCA_023453125.1 Bacteroidota bacterium | reverse complement strand
ATGGCATTATTGGGATTCTCCTTTATATCGTAAGGAAATCCCGTTACAAGCAGGCTTTTATCGAGTTCGCTGTTTCTGCTTACGGAAAGCCTCGTATTATCCCTGAAAGCTCCCGAGCCTTTTTCGGCTGAATATACCTTATCATTCATCACATCGTAAACCACGCCGGCAACTGTTTCGTTATTTCTAACCACCCCTATAGAAACCGAGAATATCGGGAGTCCGTGCGCAAAATTTGTGGTACCGTCCAACGGATCTATAACCCACAGATATTCTCCTCCGTAGAAATGCTTTCCGCTTTCTTCGGCCAGAATCGTATGGCTGGGAAAATTCTTATGGATATAATTTATAATTGTATTTTCCGATTTTTTATCAATTTCGGTAACCAGATTAGAGGCATTTGTCTTAAATTCCACCGAGAAATTCTGCCCGAATCCTTCCCTTATTATCTCCCCTGCTTCCCTGGCAATGTGGATTACTTTTTCTACCATTTTTGTCTCAAATAATGATTATATTGTCTACAAAATTAGTTAAAAGGGGCAACAAGGGAAAGGAGATACCCTTTTTGGATGCCCTTTTTAATTTTAATATATTCACACTTGAAATTTTAGGAGAATGTGAGATAAATGAGCGATACGACAGGTAATTACTCAATTGATTATTCTGTAGTTGAGGATATTCCGAAAGTCCTTCCGGTGCTCCCCCTCCGGGATACAGTTATTTTTCCATATATGATTTTCCCAGTTCTAGTTGGAAGAGAACAGTCTATTAAAGCGGCCAATTTTTCCCTAGAGTCTTCAAAATATATCTTCCTGGCTGCACAGAAAAAATCGAATGTTGAAGAGCCATTGCCCGATGATATTTTTATTGACGGTACAATTGCCAAGATTATACAGATATTAAAACTCCCAAACGGACTGCTTAAAATTCTTGTTGACGGAATTATTCAGGGACGTATAGTACGCTTTATTGAAAATCCAAGTTTCTTCGAAGCCGAAATTGAAACTATCCTCCCTTCAAAAGAGGACCAGAGAGAATTAAATGCCCTTCTAAGACAGATGAGCAACCTCTTTAAGGATTATGTAAAAATCAACAGGTCTATTCCTTCTGAGGCCCTAACCGCATATGAGAATATTGAAGAGGCGGATAGAAAAATCTTCTACATTGCCGCTAACATTAATCAGTCTATACAGACCAAGCAGGCTATACTTCAGAAGCTTACATTAAGCGAGCAGGCATACGAGATTATAAGAATTCTTAACAGCGAAATAGATATACTGAAAGTTGAAAAAGAAATTGAATCGAAGGTTCAGGAAAATATTGCAAAGACACAGAGAAAGTTCATCATCCAGGAACAGATTAGAATTCTGCAGGATGAACTGGGGGATGAGGAAGAAACGACTCCTGAATTCTCTAAGCTGAAAGAGAGAATTGATAAGGCTAAAATGCCTAAGGCGGTATTGGAAAAAGCCATGGAGGAATTCGCAAAACTCAAGAAAACCCCTTCAAGCTCTCCAGAGTCGACGGTTATAAGGAATTACCTCGACTGGCTCATTGAGGTCCCCTGGACAAAGCGCACAAAGGATAATCTTGATATACAGAATGTAAGAAAGATTCTTGATGAAGATCATTTCGGACTCGAAAAGCCGAAGGAAAGAATTGTTGAGCATATTGCGGTGCTTAATCTTGTAAAGAATATGAAAGGCTCAATTCTCTGTTTTGTAGGCCCTCCCGGGGTTGGTAAAACATCACTCGGAAAATCTATTGCAAGAGCCCTTAACAGAAAATTTGTACGCATTAGCCTTGGCGGCGTAAGGGACGAAGCCGAAATACGGGGGCACCGCCGCACTTATATAGGCTCTATGCCGGGCAAGATTATACAGTCAATGAAAAGAGCCGAGACTGTAAATCCTCTTATGCTTCTTGATGAAATTGACAAAATGAGTATGGATTTCAGGGGAGATCCTTCATCGGCTATGCTCGAAGTGCTCGATCCGGAACAGAACCATACATTCAACGATCATTATATGGATGTCGATTATGACCTTTCGCATGTAATGTTCGTTACAACTGCAAATGTAAGGTACAACATTCCCCTTCCGCTTCAGGACAGAATGGAGATAATTGAACTCCCCGGCTATCTTGAATATGAAAAGATTGAAATTGCCAAAAGGCATATTATCCCTAAACAGCTCAAGCTGCACGGGCTCGATAAATATAAAGTATCTCTTCCTGATGAATCTTTAAGAAAGATTATTACCGAATATACCCGCGAAGCGGGGGTAAGAAATCTCGAAAGGGAAATCTCCTCTATTCTGCGCAAGACCGCAAAGGAAATTGTTATAAGGCAGTCCAAAAAGAATTCTTCGGGAAAAGAAAAAATCTCATTTAACATCGATTCCGATGCAGTTGAAAAATTTCTCGGTGTTCCTAAATTCCGCGCACAGAAGACCAACAAAGACGCAAAGGTTGGAAGCGTAATAGGACTTGCCTGGACAAGTGTCGGCGGAGAAATTCTAAATGTAGATGCTACTGTAATGGGGGGTTCGGAAAAGCTTACATTAACCGGACAGATAGGGGATGTAATGAAAGAATCGGCGCAGGCAGCGTTGAGCTACCTCCGTTCAAATTGCAAGGCATTAAAACTTCCTCAGAATTTCCATAAGGGAAAAGAGATTCATATCCATCTTCCAGAAGGGGCAATTCCGAAAGACGGGCCATCGGCGGGAATTACACTGGCAATGGCTATGTATTCCGCATTCACCGGCAAACCGGCTCGGAATGACGTTGCAATGACAGGAGAAATTACTCTCAGGGGGAATGTGCTTGCAATAGGCGGTCTGAATGAAAAGCTTCTGGCAGCAAAGAGAAACGGAATTAAAATAGTTCTTATTCCGAAGGAAAATGAAAAAGACCTGGCAGAAATTAAGACAGAAATAAAAGAAGGGATGACCATCATTCCGGTTAAGACAATAAATGATGCAATGCCTTACGTCTTTGAACTGACAAAAAAGAAGAAAGCAAAGAGATAATGATTCAAAAAGCTGTATTCAATAAGGATTTAAGCGATAAAGAAATATATGAGTCAATTTTACCGGTAATCGATTCACTTATCACTCCCGGAGAGCCGGTTATATCAGTTCTTTCAAACATTACGGCAGTTATAAAAGAGGCATTCGGCAAAGTAAGCTGGGCCGGCTTTTATCTGCTTAAGGAGAACAGATTATATCTCGGCCCCTTCCAGGGGAAACTGGCGTGTACCATTATTCCGGCGGGAAAAGGGGTCTGCGGTACTTCACTGGTAAGAAAAGAGACTATAATTGTGGATGATGTTGACAAATTCGAAGGGCATATTGCGTGCGACTCAGACAGCCGTTCCGAAATTGTTGTGCCTATTGTTAAAAACGGGATTGCTTTCGGAGTAATTGATTTGGACAGTACTGATTATTCATCGTTCAACGAAACCGATAAGTATTATATTGAAAAAATTGCCTCGGTAATTGCGGGCAAAATTGATTTAGAATTATTAAAAAATATTATTATATAGCATTCCCCGTTAAAACGGGTGAAAATTTTTACAGGATAAAATGGCATTCATAGTAACAGCAAGAAAATGGCGTCCGCAGACATTTGAAGATGTAGTAGGACAGGAACACATTACCAAGACATTAAAGAACGCGATAATAAACAAGAGGATTGCGCACGCATATATATTTGCGGGGCCGAGAGGGGTTGGCAAAACCACCACTGCGCGAATTCTGGCAAAAAGCCTCAACTGCCTCAATCCGAAAGAAGGAGAACCCTGTAACGAATGCGATATGTGCAGGGCATTCCAGAATTCACAGTCACTCGACATAATTGAAATAGACGGCGCATCAAACAGAAGAATTGAAGAGATAAGAACTCTCCGCGAATCGGTTAAGTATGCCCCCACCAAAGGGGATTACAAAATCTATATCATAGATGAAGTTCACATGCTTACAACGGAGTCTTTTAATGCGCTTCTTAAGACTCTTGAAGAACCGCCGGAACACACCCTCTTTATTTTTGCTACTACTGATATTCATAAGGTGCCGCTAACAATTATTTCCAGGTGCCAGCGGTTTGATTTCAGAAGAATTGAACTGCAGACAATTAAGGATCTTCTTAACGAAATTGCATCTGCCGAAAAAATTACAATAGACGATAAATCCCTTACGCTTATTGCCAAGAAAGCCGACGGAGCCCTGCGCGACGCACAGAGCCTTTTTGACCAGGTTGTGGCTTTCTGCGGCAACAATGTGGAAGCCGGCGAATTAGCCTCAATGCTCAATCTTATTGACGAAGAGGTCTACTTTGAGCTTACCGAATCGATGTTAAGCAAGAAGTTCGCTTCGGCTTTCGAAATCACGCAGAGGGTATACGACAACGGGTGGAATTTTGTAGATTTCCTAAACGGGCTTAATGAGCATTTCAGGAATATAATGACTGTTATTATCCGAAAGGATACCTCTCTTGTTGAAGCTGCTGAAGTCTATAAAGAAAGATATCTTACATATAAAGACCGCTTCTCCGAAGGGGATATATTAAGAGTGCTTGCTTTCCTTAATAAAACAGCATATGAATTGAAATCTGCTCCAAACCAGAAGATTAAAATCGAGATTGCCCTATGCAATCTTATCGGCCTTGAAAGAACCGAGACCATTTCAAAACTTATTTCTCAGGTTGAAAGCGGAACAATTCAAAAGGAAAATTATTCAAGCGCGCCTCCTCAGCCTTCTTATGAGACGCCCCAGCTCCGCGAACCGGCTAAACCTGTATTCGGAACGGGCAATCTTAGTCCAGTCGGCAAAGAGGATGTTAAGATTCCTAAGATTAAGAGTTTTGTGCCTCCGGCTGTCGCCCCGACCGATGCAGATTTCCAGAATGTAATTACTGAATGGAAGAGTTTTGTCGATCAGGTTAAGTCGGAAAAGTTTTTCTTAAGCTCAATCCTTACAAATTCTAATCCTCTCCATTTTTCCGGAAATAAACTGCATATCAAACTTGAGAATCCGGATGACACTCAGATAATATCGGAATACAAAGTTTACCTTGACAAGAAGACACAGGAAGTATTCGGAAAGAAGATTGACTTTAATTTTTCCGGCGGAGAACAGCAGGAATCATTCGAAAATGTTCAGGCAACGTCTCCCGGGGCCGACAATTCTGCGGGACAGGCTGCAGCCGCAACCGATGACGACCCTTTAATTAACGCCGTCATAAAGGAACTCGGCGGCAGGGAGATAAAAGATTAAAAAAAAGGGGAACTCAAGTTCCCCTTTTT
>JAEXUB010000150.1 GCA_023453125.1 Bacteroidota bacterium | reverse complement strand
CTCAAGTTCCAGAAGAAAATTACTTTATTGGATTTCTTTATTCTAACACTCGGCATGCACCTGCTTGTTCTTGGCGCTCACGTGCAGATTGTGTTCTATCTTGTACTGATGACTCTTGTATACTATATATTCTATTTTATCTACGCCGCGGTTAAAAAAGATAAATTTTTAACAAAGCAGACGGCTAAATCGCTTGGCGTTATGGGGGCGGCATCTCTTATAGCATTGTTTATGTCATTCGATACCTACGCCCAGCTTTACGAATATAAGCCCTATTCAACACGCGGAACAAAGAGCGCTGTTGAAGCCGCCGCCGGACAGCAGCAGCAGTCCCAGGCCGATTCATACGAGTATAACACCGGCTGGTCCTTCTCGCCGGGGGAAGTAATGACGTTTCTTGTCCCTTCTTACTACGGATTTGGAAAATCTACATATAACGGCCCTATAAGCCAGCTTGACGGGCAGGAGGTTTCAACTTATTTCGGACAGATGCCTTTTGTTGATACCGCTATGTATATGGGAATACTGATTTTTATTTTAGGTCTCTTTGCCCTCTTTGTAATGTGGAAGGATCCTTTCATAAAATACAGCGCAATAATTATAGTCTTATTTATTCTCATTTCATTCGGAAAGAATTTTCCTCTGGTATTCGATTTTATGTATTACAATTTCCCGATGTTCAACAATTTCCGCGTTCCTTCAATGATTCTGCACGTTCTGCAGGTCCTGTTCCCTATTCTGGCCGGATTAGCGGTTCTTAGGATAATTGAAATGAAGAAAGAGGGAAGCCTTAAGATTGCCGATATTGTAAGAATTCTCGCTTTTGCATTTACCGGATTATTGTTCCTTTCATTCATATTCGGCTCGGCCCTTAAGAATGGAATCATTCAGCGAATTGCAGAGTCCCCCTACATCCAGGAAAATTCCAGAAATTATTTTAATGCCCTTTCGGATTACATTGCTTCAATGTTCCTCACGGATATCAATATCGGAATGTTCCTAACCGCGGCTATGTTCTGGGTAATTTATCTTTTCCTCACAAGCAAACTCAGCAAGTCGTTAATGGTAGCGGGATTAACACTCCTTGTTATGATAGACCTGTTCCGTGTAAGCAGCAGGGGCACAACTTTTACAAGCGCAGATGAATTCAAGTCCCTCTTTAAAGAGCCCGATTATGTAAGGATTATAAAAGAGCAGAAAGATACAGAGCCCTTCAGAATTGCAAATTTCAAGCAGGACCGCTCCCTCGGCTCAGTTTATCAAAGCTACAACTTTAATGTCAATTTCCTTCTTGAAGATGTATACGGCTACTCCGCGGTAAAGCCGAGAGCCTATGAAGATATTATGTCTGTAGTCGGGCCCCAGAATCCAGTATTCTGGAGAATGACCGGAACTAAATATATAATTATCAATACCCCCGTTGAACAGCCGGGCTTGACTCTTGTTAAAAACGAGGGGCAGACCTATGTTTACAGAAATGAAGGTGCGCTGCCGAGAGCTTTTCTGGTTGACAGCGTTGCCGCGAAGAGCGGAGTTGAAATTCTTGACGCAATGGTTAAAATGGAATTCGACCCGAAGAATAAGGCTTTTGTTGAAGATGCTTCGTTGAAAACAGATAAACCGGGAGCGGATGCCTCGGCTAAAATTGTTAAATACGGGGACGCAAAACTTGAACTGGATGTAAATGCCACAGGAAATAATTTCCTCTTCTTCAGCACAAATTATATCCCCGTCGGCTGGAAGGCATACATTGACGGCGCCGAAACAAAAATTTATAAGGCAAATCACGCTTTTATGGGGATTGTTGTCCCGGCCGGCAAACATAAAGTAGAGTTTACATATCTCCCTGCAAGCTTTACGGCAGGAAAGTATATTTCTATGATTCTTAACCTCCTTCTTATCGGGGGAATAGTTCTTCTCGCGGTAAGAGGAAGAAAGAAAGAGGGAACAGCTGTTAAGGAATGATTAACAGGCTAAAAAATCTGGTCCGTAATTCCGCTGTTTATTCTATAAACAGCATTGCCGAAAAAGCCGTTGGGGTTATTCTTATTCCCCTAATGACTTTCTACTTCTCAAAAGAGCAGTTCGGCGACTGGGATATTCTGGACAATACGATAAATATTCTTGCCGATGTACTGATATTCGGTTTCGCGACTGTTGTGGTATTCTTCAACAATCCGAAAGAGTACCCGTACGAAAAAAAATCCTCATTCTTTACACTTATATTATTTTTGCTTTCCGCAGGAGTCTTATTTATTCTAGCAGTTGAGGCACTCCTTTCGTTTAATCTGTTTCCCGGAGGATTGCGGGAAGGGATAGCGGGAGTTATAAGGATTGCCACATACATAATTGCCGTAAGGGTTATAAATAATTTTATTCTCGGCAGGCTGCGCGCGGATGAACTGGCTGTTAAGTATACCGTAATATATTCAATTAAACTGTTTGTAAGAACCGGGCTTATTGTGCTCTTTATTCTTTTTACAGACCGGAAATGGGAAGGTGTATTTTATTCCTCTCTTATAGCCGAGGTGCTGATCTTCTTTATCCTCTCTCCGGTATTGTTCCGCAGCATAGAATTTAAGCTTAATCTCCCGGCGCTTAAAACATCTGTAAAGATTGGAGCCGCTCTTGTACTGAGCACAATTGGGTTTAACCTGCTCAATCTGAGTGACCGCTACATAATAAAATATTTAATCGGTTCGGGGGAGCTTGGAATTTATGCGCTCGGATACCGTGCCGCGGGAATTCTGAATATGTTCCTTATTCTGCCCTTTACTTTAACTCTTCTTCCTTCAACCTATAAGGTTTATAAACAGAAGGACGATACCCGCTATTTCAGCAAAATTATGACCTATTCCACATTCTTCTTTGCGTGGGGATTTGCGGCGCTTTCACTCTTCAGCAAAGAGATAGTCAAAATATTCGGGCAGGGGAGCGATTTTGAAAGGGCGTGGATTGTTGTTCCTGTTATTCTGCTAGGGTACGTATTCAGCGGAATGCGCCTTAATGCCCAGCTTGGAATGCTTCTTACAAAGAATACGAAGTTTATCGGCATAACAACATTAATTTCCGCCGCATTCAATATTGTTCTTAATTTTATTTTTATTCCTGTGTATGGAATTATTGCGGCAGCCGTAAGCACACTTCTTTCATATATGCTTTTTTATTTTTTAACTCTCTACAAATCAAATCAGTATTACAGGATTCCCTTTGAGAGGGGAAAACTTGCTCTTATGGTAATAACCGCCTCCATACTCTCTTCGGCGGTTTATATTATCCCCGATCTGGGGGCTCTTGCGGAATGGGGAATAAAACTGGTGTTAATTATATCATTTCCTTTTATTCTCTATTTATTTAATTTTTATGAGAAGGCAGAGCTTGATATTATATTAAACAGGGAAAAATTAACAGGATTTGTGAAGGGAATATTTAAGAAACAGAACGGGTCTTCAGATGATGAAGATTTAATGATAAAATGAATAAACGTGTTTTAATTATAACCTATTATTGGCCCCCGAGCGGAGGCATCGGAGTTCACAGATGCCTTAAATTTGCCAAGTATTTGAGAAACTACGGATGGGAACCGGTTATCTGCGCTCCCGATAATCCAGAATATCCCGTGCTCGATTACGGAAATTTTAAGGATGTCCCTGAAGGGATTAAGACTGTAAAGACAAAAATCTGGGAGCCTTATTCAATTTTTAAAATGATAACCGGAAAGAAGAAGGAAGAACGGATTCATAATGTCTTTCTTGAAGAGGAAAAAGCGGGGTTTGCAACAAAGCTTGGTATCTGGATACGGGGGAACCTGTTTATCCCCGACGCGCGCCGCTTCTGGATTAATCCTTCCGTACAGTTCCTTACAAAATATCTTAAGAAGAATCCCGTTGACGCAATGTTTACCAACGGGCCTCCCCATTCAACTCATATGATTGCATACGGAGTAAAGAAAAATCTTAATATTCCTTGGCACGCAGATTTTCAGGACCCCTGGACTCAGGTGGATTATTTCCCGCAGCTTATGCTCAATCCAATTTCAAGACGCATACACGAGAAAATGGAACAGAGAATTTTTAAGCATGCCGATAAGGTGACTATATGCAGCGATTCCTGGAAAACCGACCTTGAATCAATTGGCGCTAAAGATGTGGATGTGATTGTCTGGGGTTTTGATGAAGAGGACTTTGAAAGCGTGCCCCATACATTATCGGAAAAATTTACACTTAGCCATTTCGGGAGCCTGGGCCCCGACAGGAATGCCTCTACACTGTGGCGGGTTCTATCGGAGATTGCCAAAGAGAATACTCAGTTCCGGAATGACCTCGAGATTGAACTCGTAGGATTTATAGGGCACGCAATTGTTGATGAAATTGAAAAGCTCGGATTAAAGGAAAACCTCGTTAAGCTTGACCATATTCCGCGCGCGGAAACTCTGGTTAAGATGTGCTCATCGCAGGTTCTCCTTTTGATCCTGAATGATATGCCGAATGTAAACGGAAGGCTTCCGGGAAAATTATTTGAGTACCTCGCAAGCAGAAGGCCGATAATGGTAATTGGCCCCGAGACCAGCGACGCCTCTAAAATTGTTCACGGCGTTAATGCCGGCCTTACCTGCGATTTCAGGGATTATGAAAAGACTAAGGCTGCCGTGCTGTCATTATATGAAAAATTCAAAAAAGGAGATCTGGAATATAACAATACCGATATTTCCCGCTATTCCAATTTGAAACTCACCGGAAAACTGGCGGGATTTCTTGACACTATCAGCGCCGCAAAAAATTAATTATGCAATTGAACAGAAAAATCAAAATACTCTGCTTTACCGATACCAACAGCGGGCGCGACGTGGAAATGATTCTCCCCGTCCGCTATTTTGCAGAAAATTTTATGAATGCCGAATTTATTCATTCGGTAAGCTTTGATATTCACAGAATCTACTGCGAGAAACCGGATGTCGTTTTCTCCCCGAATACTATCGGCTCAAACCTTTACTATAAAATTGCCAAATATGCGTCCGAACAGAACATCCCCCTCTTCGCCTTAATTTCGGAAGGAAATTTCAGAACCGACGGCTCATTTAATTACTGGGGATTCAACAGGGATAAACAATTCCAGCAGGAGTATGTATGCTGCTGGTCCGAAAGAACCAAACAATTTCTACTGGAAAAAGAGGCGCAGGCTAAAGATAAGATTGTATTGACAGGGGGAACGGGATTCGACCGCTATTCAATCTATAACCCGATCGTTAGAGAGCAGTTCCTGAATAAATATAATAAACCCGGCTATAAAAGAATTATAGGATATGCGGGGTGGGCATTCGGAAAGCTTCAGCATAAGAGGGGAGTTGAAGAGCTTCTCTTCTTCCTTGGGGGAGACCCGAAAAAACTGAAATGGATTGAGAAACAGAGATGCCTTGTAAGGGATATTCTAAAACAGGCTGTTGAGAATAATAAGGATACCCTCTTTGTACTTAAGAAGCACCCGCAGGAAAATTCTCCCGAACGCACAACAGAAGTGGTCAACGAAATGAGCGAACTCGCCCATTACGAAAATGTGCTCTATCTCGGTGAAGAGGAGGCACTCCTGGACCTTATCGGTGTATCCGATTTGTGGACCTGCTTCGAATCGACTACTTCGATGGAAGCCTGGCTGATGGGGAAACAGACAATTTATATAAATCCGGAAACCGACTTCAAAAGGGATCCCAATTATAAAGGTTCGGCTATTGCAAAAGATTATGATGAATTCCAGTCACTGCTAAATGAATACTCCGCCTCGGGAAGCTTAAAGCAGTTCGGGGAGCCTGATAAAGAAGAGAGCCGCAGGGAACTGATTAAAAACATTATCGGCTTCGGGGATGGGCTGAACCATATACGAGCCGGATACTACCTGATGAAGACAATTGAAAAAGGGGAGACATCGGCTCCGGCATATAAATTTAATTATATCTATTTCCTATATCATTTGTTTACCCTAATCGGCGGCGCGTTTTATATACGTCCCCTCTACAAAAAGCTCTATAAATTTAACAAACACCTTTGGGTCTTTGAAAATTATAGAATGAAAGGGGTGGAAGAACTTTATAAAAAGTACTCTGTCTATCTGGAAGCCTTCTATAAAAAGAATGACATTAAGGGGAAATATGATAGGGGAGAGCTGTTTAATTCAATTTTCAAAGTCTAATTAATTCCCTAACTTTGCTAATAATAATACGGAATAAAGATGCTTAACGGCAAAACGATTTTAATAACCGGGGGAACCGGTTCTTTCGGTAAAAAATTTGTTTCTACGGTGCTAAATAAATACACCCCCAAGAAAATAATTATTTACAGCAGGGACGAGCTGAAGCAGTTCGAAATGCAGGAAAATCCTGCATACAGAAAAGAGGGCGTTCTTATGCGCTACTTTATAGGGGATGTAAGAGATGCCGAACGTCTTAAACGCGCTATGGAAGGGGTGGATATTGTAATACACGCCGCCGCTTT
>JAEXUB010000126.1 GCA_023453125.1 Bacteroidota bacterium | reverse complement strand
CCCTATTTCGATAAAGTACTTGCAAGGACTGCCGTTACGGAGGATCTCGAATCGGCATTGGCATTAAACCAGAATATCCCGATTTCAATTTTGCAACATTAAACGGGGATTTTGTACAAAGCTCAGGCATTATTGAAGCAGGCTCCTCCCCCAAACTTGATGAAACTCTCTTCGGAAGAAAACAGCTCATTGAAAACCTTAAGAATGAATATCCGCGTGTTGAGGTTATTCTGGAAGGGACACGAAAAGAGATTGCCCGGATAGAGGAAAGAATTTCCCAGATAGACCTTAAAAACATCTCGGAACAGGGAAAGATTTTATTAAACGACATTACCAATCTCGAAAAACAGATTTCCCAGTTTGAGTTTGAAAAGAGAAAGGCGGGGGAAGAAATAGATAATGCCCAGAACGAAGTTCAGAAACTCGCCGTTAAAGCAAACGAACTGGATAATGAAATTAATCAGCTTAAGGAAGAAATAGAAAAGCAGGCAGAAGAAAAACAGAGATCGGAAGAAATATTAAAGAATTACGAAGCCGAATTAAAGATTTTCGAAGAGGAATTCAACCGCACCAACAGCGAATTCAACCAGAAGAAAATTGAACTTGAAAGGCTCCGCGGACAGCTTCAGAATGCCGAGAATGAACTCTCAAGAGGGGAATCTTCAAAAGTATCTCTCGAAAATTCTGTCCAGAAAAAGGAAAAGGATATTGCTTCTGCAATTGAAGAATCCAATTCCATGGCCGAACAGCTTATTGACTATAACAATTCCCTTGAAGACATAAACAGCGAACTTACAGAGTTAAGAAAAGTTGAAAGGGAAATTGACCAGCGCCTCGAAACATTTAAGCAGTCTGCTTCAAAATTCGAAAGCCAGCTTAAGACTTTGAGAAATGACCGCCAGACAATCTCTGACAGCATCCATACAATTGACCTTAAGATAAATGAAATAAATCTGCGCCTTGAAAATCTGGTTGAGCATATTAAAGAGAATTATGCTCTTGAGCTTGAATACGCGCAGTATGAAGATCTTGACACTTATAACTTCAAGGAACAGTCGCAGGAAGTATTTCAGCTGAAAGAAAAGCTTAAGAATCTGGGACCGATAAACCTTCTCGCATTCTCCGAATATGAACAGGAAAAGGAAAGACTCGACTTCCTTTTTAAGCAGAGGGACGATCTTGTTGAATCGGAAAAAGAGCTAATCAAAACTATTAATGAAATAAACGAAACGGCGCAAAGACTCTTTTCCGAGACATTCGAACAGATAAGACAGAATTTTATCAAAATATTCCAGACATTGTTTAATCCCGGCGATGAGGCGGACCTTGTGATTGAAGAAAATGCCGATCCACTTGAAGCTAAGATTGAAATTGTCGCCAAACCGAAAGGAAAACGCCCTACATCCATTGAGCTACTATCGGGAGGGGAAAAAACCCTTACCGCTACCGCCCTTCTGTTTGCAATCTATCTTGTTAAGCCGAGCCCCTTCTGTATTCTTGACGAAGTGGATGCCCCGCTTGATGACGCGAACGTAGACCGATTTACTAAGCTCCTTAAGGAATTCAGCAATAATACACAGTTTATTATTGTAACCCATAATAAGCGCACTATGGAAGCCGCGGAAAATATGTACGGCGTAACAATGCAGGAGGAAGGAATTTCTAAACTTGTTTCCGTCCAATTCAATGAGGAAATACCTGTTAAATGACAGATAAAATCTTCAAAATATTCGTCGATTTTGACGGAACCATTACTAAGAAAGATGTCGGCGAGCATATGTTTCTCGAGTTCGGCAATCCCGATACTGCAAGAGAAATTATAAGACTCTGGATTAACGGGGAAATTACCTCTATTGATACCTGGACTCTCCTCTGCAAGACTATCCCCAACCTTGACAAGGAAAAATTCGAAGCTTTCCTCGATACAATTGAGATTGACGATGATTTTAAATCTTTCGTCGATTTCTGCTCAATGCACGGATTTCAAATTACCATACTTAGCGACGGCCTGGATTATTATATTAATTATATTCTTAATAAAAACGGCATTAATTCTGTAAAGGTTTATTCCAACAGCCTTGAACTGGATGAATCCAATCAGCTTATTCCCCGTTTCCCTTATATGGATGAGGAATGCAAAACCTGCGCTAACTGCAAGAGAAATCATATTCTCGATTCCTGCGGGGACGACGAATATTCATTTTATATAGGGGACGGACTTTCTGATACATGCCCGGCCCAATACTGCGATTTTGTTTTTGCCAAGAACTCTCTCCTTAAATTCTGCGAAAAAAACGGCATTAACTTCTTCCCTTTCCGCTCCTTTGCCGATGTTAAGGATAGAATTGAAGAATTCAGAAATAAAAAAAGAATTAAACGTAAGCTCCAGCCTGAACTTAAAAGGCGGGAAATATTCCAACAGGGATGAGAATTGATAGATAAAGAATTGAACAAGAAAATTATGATTATTGCGGGGGAAGCTTCGGGAGATCTGCACGGAGCCGGACTGATATCGGCTATCCGCGCTTCTGACCCTTCTATTCAATTCTTTGGAATGGGGGGAGATAAAATGATTGCCGAGGGGCTGAATGCCCAAATGAATGCCAAACGGATGGCTTTCCTCGGCTTTATTGAGGTTATAAGGCACCTTCCCTTTATTATGATGGTTGAAAGGAGTCTTATTAAGAAAATCAAAGAAGAAAACATTAAGACTCTCATTCTTATAGATTATCCCGGATTTAACCTTCGCTTTGCACGCAAAGCAAAGGAAATGGGGCTCAAGGTTATTTATTATATATCACCGCAGGTTTGGGCCTGGGGCAAAGGAAGAGTAAAAAAAATAAAAGAACAGGTAGACAGGATGCTTGTACTCTTTCCTTTTGAAGAGAATTTTTTCAAAAAGAACGGGGTTGACGCCACATTCGTCGGGCACCCTCTTATTGAAAGGATAAATGAATACAGCTTCCTTACAAGGGATGAGCTGTTCGATAAATTCAGCCTTGATAAGAGCAGGGAAATTCTTCTCCTGATGCCCGGAAGCAGAAAACATGAAATTAAAAAAATCTTCCCCGTTTCGGTTAAGGCTGCCGTTAAAGCGGCTTCAAAATTAAATATGCAGGTCGTTGTTGCCTGCTCAGAGAACATTGATGAGAGCCTGCTCAAAAACGCCTATGACGGAGAGGGATATAAGATTGTAAAGGGAAATACCTACGACCTGATGAAGCATTCCAAATTCGGCATTATTAAATCGGGTACTTCTACGCTTGAAGCAGGTATAATAAATCTCCCTTACATAGTCGTTTACTCAACCAGCAGCATTACATTTTTTCTTGGCAAAATGGTGGTTGATATTAAGAACCTTGCAATTTCAAACATTCTTCTTGAAGAAAATGTGGTTGACGAACTCATTCAAAATGATTTAACCGAAGAGAATATTATTTCCCGTGTAACTGAAATTGTTAAAGATGAAAGCAGATATTCCGGAATTAAGGCCAGGCTTGCCAGATTAAAGACAATTTTAGGCGAGTCCAGAGCTTCCGAAAGAGCCGCTAAAATAGTTTTAGAATACGTAAATGGGATATAAAAGCATAAAACAGAATTTTTTAAGATTTCTCGGCAGAAACGCCGCCGGTTCTTTGATAAATTTATTGATAAAAACATTGCGTGTGGAAAGAATTAATCCGGTGCATTTCGATAATATTTCCGAAAATGAAAAATGCGTTGTTGCTTTCTGGCACGGTAAAATGTTTTTAGGATGGTATTTACAGAAAAACAAAAATTTTTCTGCTCTTGTAAGCCTCAGCAAAGACGGAGACCTGCTTGCCTCACTTCTATCCAAATGGGGATTTAAGGTAGCACGCGGTTCAAGTCATATCGGAGGCAAAGAAGCACTCGAAATAATGATTAACCAGGTCCGTGAAGGCGCATCGATTGCAATTACCCCCGACGGCTCAAAAGGGCCGGCCCGCAAAATGAAAGCGGGGGCTGTTGTACTTGCAAAAAAATGCGGCATAAAGCTCTTTGCAGTCGGCATCGGATACAAAAACAGGGTGACCCTTAGAAGCTGGGATTCGTTTGAAATTCCTCTCCCCTTCTCTAAGGCTATTGCTGTTTATTCCGATCCGGTATTAATTGAAAGCGGAATGACTTACGAAGAGACATCGGAAAAGATAATTGAATTTGAAAAACTTTTAAATGAATTAACAGAAAAGGCTGAAGCCCTTTGCTTAAACTGATTAGATTTATATCGGCCCCCTTTGTCCCCGTCTATTTATATATAATTCAGACGAGGAACTGGCTTTTTAATAAGGGATGGTTCCCGGTTAGGAAATGCGCGGCTGCGGTTATTTCAATCGGCAATATTACCGTAGGAGGCTCAGGCAAGACTCCCGCAGTAATTTATATTACCGGTCTCCTCAAAGAGAGGGGGAAAAAACCGGGCATTCTAAGCCGCGGCTACAGAAGAAAATCAAAAGGTTATCTTTTTGTTTCCGACGGAAAGGAGATAAAATGTTCGGTTGACGAATGCGGCGACGAAATGTATTATGTTTCAACCGAAACCGGTGTCCCCACTTCGGTATGCGAGCGGAGAGTTAAAGGCGCGCGGAATTTTCTTAAGGATGCTCAGCTGGATACAATTGTGCTCGATGACGCGTTTCAGCATAGATGGATTCACAGGGATCTGAATATTGTAATAATCGATCAGCGTTTTCTTTTAAAATTCAATTCAATGGAACAGAAAATGCTTCCGCTCGGAATGATGCGCGAACCTTTTTCTTCTCTTGAAAGAGCGGATATGATTATTATCAACAGGAAATTTTCCGATAAGAAACCGGTTCCCGTTAAACTCCTCCCCTATTTTGAAGGGAAAAAAGTATTTAACGGATTTTACAATGCCGAAGGTTTCTTTGATGTTAAGACACATCAATATTTTCCTGTTAATGATTTTGTGGGACAAAAGAGCCTTATTGTATGCGGCATAGCGCGCCCTTATTCGTTCTTCGGAGTCCTTGAACAGAATAACATAGACTTTACCAATAAAATGATTTTTACAGACCATAAGGATTATACCGAAAGGGAGATCCAGGCAATAAGAAAGCAGTTTTACGATTCAAACGCGCATTCAGTTCTTACAACACAGAAGGATGCAGTTAAATTTTCGAAGTTTTCAAAGGAATTGGATGATATTGATATTTACTTCCTTAAAATTGGTTTGAAAATAGAGGAAGAGGAATCATTCAAAGAGAATTTGTTTAAAATTTATAAATAACCCAATAATAAAAGAAAAATGGAGGCAGATTAAATGGCTAAAGCAACAAAATATGTCTACTATTTCGGTGGAAAGCGTGCTGAAGGCAAAGCTGATATGAAAGAGCTGCTCGGCGGTAAAGGTGCTAACCTGGCTGAAATGGTAAACATCGGACTACCTGTTCCTGCAGGTTTTACTATTACAACCGAAGTTTGTACAGCTTATTACAAAAACAAAGGCAAACTTCCTAAAGAAGTCGAAGGACAGGTAAAAGCCGCCCTTGCAAAAGTTGAAAAGGAAATGGGAGCAAAATTCGGCGATCTTAAGAATCCCCTTCTCGTTTCTGTACGCTCCGGAGCCCGCGCTTCTATGCCCGGTATGATGGAAACCATCCTTAACGTAGGTTTGAACAATGAAACACGCGAAGCTTTAATTGCCAAAACCGGCAATCCGAGATTCGTTTACGATTCACACCGCCGCTTAATTCAGATGTACTCCGACGTAGTTATGGAAAAAGCTGCCGGCATTGAACCTGCAGAAGGCAGAGGCGTACGCGCTCAGCTCGAAAAAGAACTTGAAAAGATGAAAGAAGCACGCGGCGTTCATATGGATACCGATTTAACCGCAGACGATCTTAAAGAACTTATTGAAATCTATAAGGCTAAAGTATTCGAAGTCCTCGGCAAACCTTTCCCTGAAGGCGCTATGGAACAGTTATGGGGCGCTGTTTCCGCTGTATTCCAGAGCTGGAACGGTAAACGCGCTATCTCCTACAGAAGATTCGAAAACATTCCTGATGAATGGGGTACCGCAGTTAATGTTCAGTCGATGGTTTTCGGCAATATGGGCGAAACATCAGCTACAGGCGTTGCTTTTACACGTAACCCTGCTACAGGTGAAAATTACTTCTATGGCGAATGGCTTACAAACGCACAGGGAGAAGACGTAGTTGCCGGTATCAGAACTCCGAATCCAATCAACGAAGTAGGAAAAACAGAGCATACTGAACACCTTCCTTCTCTTGAAACAGCTATGCCCGATACATACAAGAAACTTCACGGCATTCAGCGCCTCCTCGAAAAACATTACCACGATATGCTCGACGTTGAATTCACAATCCAGGAAGGCAGATTGTATATGCTCCAGTGCCGTGTTGGAAAGAGAAACGGTCCTGCCGCAGTTAAAATGGCTCTTGAAATGTACAGAGAAAAATTAATCACAAAAGAAGAAGCAGTAAGCCGCGTTCAGCCTGCTCAGCTTGATGAACTTCTTCACCCGATTATCGATCCTGCTGCCGAAGCAAATACAAAGATCTTCACAAAAGGTCTTCCTGCAGGCCCCGGCGGCGCATCAGGACAGGTAGTATTCACATCAGCCGATGCAGTTGCATGGGCAAAAGAAGGAAAGAGAGTAATTCTCGTCCGTGAAGAAACAAATCCTGAAGATATCGAAGGAATGCGCGCAGCACAGGCTATTTTAACTGCACGCGGCGGTATGACCTCTCACGCAGCTCTTGTAGCGCGCGGATGGGGTAAATGCTGTATCGTAGGCGCCGGCGCAATCAAAATAAATATGGAAGAAAAATATTTTACTGCCGGTGATGCAAAAATATATGAAGGGGAATGGATTACCCTTAACGGTTCAAAAGGCACAGCTTACCAGGGCGAACTCCCGATGAAGAAAGCTGCCGAAGAAAATCCTGATTTCCAGGCTTTTATGGCAATTTGCGACCAGGTAAGAAAATTAAAAGTAAGAACCAATGCAGACACTCCTGAAGATGCAATGAAAGCAAGAGCATTCGGAGCAGAAGGTATCGGTCTTTTCAGAACAGAACATATGTTCTACGGAAAGCATTCAGAAGAGCCATTGTTCATTCTCCGTAAAATGATCCATTCAAAGAGCCTCGAAGAAAGAGTAGCAGCTCTTAATGAATTATTCCCTTACGTTAAGAAAGACATCAAAGGCACACTCGAAGCAATGGACGGATTCCCGGTAACATTCAGAACACTCGATCCGCCGCTTCATGAATTTGTTCCTACAAGAGCAGATGAAAGAGCAAAACTCGCAGAAAGCTTAGGCATTTCTCTTGAAGAATTAAATGAACGCGCAGACGCTCTTCACGAAAACAATCCGATGATGGGACACCGCGGCGTCCGCCTCGGCATTACCTATCCGGAAATTACCGAAATGCAGGTACGCGCTATTTTTGAAGCAACAGCAGAACTTCTTTCAGAAGGAAAGAAACCTTTCCCTGAAATAATGATTCCTGTAACCTGCCACGTTAACGAAATCCAGCATCAGTATGCAATCATCAATAAAGTACACGATGAAGTATGCGCAAAATTCGGATTAAAGAAAATTGCTCACTTAACCGGTACAATGATTGAAATTCCGCGCGCTGCTCTTACAGCAGATCAGATTGCCCAGACAGCTCAGTTCTTCTCATTCGGAACAAACGATCTTACACAGATGGGCTTTGGATTCTCACGCGACGATATCGGCGGATTCCTCCCCGAATATCTCGATAAGAAGATCCTCCCGGAAGATCCGTTCCAGTCAATTGACCAGGCTGCTATCGGCAAATTAATGCAGATTGCAGTTGAAGGAGGCCGTTCAACCAGACCCGATCTTAAGATTGGTATCTGCGGCGAACATGGCGGCGAACCGAAATCGGTTGAATTCTGCCATAAGATCGGCTTGAACTATGTAAGCTGCTCTCCTTTCCGTGTGCCTATTGCACGTCTTGCCGCGGCTCACGCTGTTGTAAAAGAAATGAAAGCCGCCAAAAAACCGGCTAAAAAAGCAGCTAAGAATACAGCTAAAAAAGTTGTTAAAAAAGCTGTTAAGAAGGCTGTGAAAAAAGTAGTTAAAAAGAAAAAATAATTGCGGTTATTTTATGCGGAAGAATCCACGGATTCTTCCGCTTTATGTTTCCGCATAAAAAAAGGAGCACCAATGAAACTATCCGAGTTTAAATATACTCTGCCAAAGACATCAATTGCCAAGTTTCCGGTTTCTCCGCGGGATAGCGCAAAACTGATGGTTCTCAACCGCCATACCGGCGATATTGAACATAAGAAGTTCTCTGACGTAATTGATTATATGAATAAAGGGGACGTTCTTGTTGTTAACGAGACTAAGGTAATGCAGGCCCGTTTATTCGGCAAAAAAGAAAGAACTAACGCAAAAATTGAAGTTTTTGTTTTACGGGAATTAAATAAAGATGAAAATATCTGGGATGTTATTGTTGACCCGGCACGTAAAGTGAGAATAGGCAACAGAATTTATTTTAACGATAAACTCTGGTGCGAAGTAATCGACAATACCACATCGCGCGGCAGAACCGTACGCTTTAATGACGATGCCGGAGATATTTTCAAAGCTATTGAAAAAATCGGCCAGACTCCAATTCCTCCTTATCTAAAAAGAGAACCGGTTGATACCGACAAGGAAGACTATCAGACAATGTTTGCCAAGGTTGACGGTTCGGTAGCTGCGCCTACCGCTGCTCTCCATTTTACTCCTGCTCTTCTGAAAAAAATCCAGAAGAAAGAGATTAAGATTGCAACCGTTATTCTTCACATAGGGCTCGGTACATTCAGACCGGTTGAAGTTGAGGATTTAACCAAGCACAAAATGGATTCGGAATATTTCGAAATCCCTGATGATTCGGCTAAAATAATAAACAAGGCTCTTGAATCGAAGAAGAATGTATTTGTTGTAGGCACCAGCACAACAAGGGCATTGGAAAGCAGCGTTACTGCCGAAGGCTTTGTTAAACCTAATTTCGGCTGGACTGACAAATTCATCTTTCCTCAGTACGATTTCAAAATTACAAAGAGGCTTATTACCAATTTCCATCAGCCGGAATCTACATTATTGATGCTTGCCGCTGCATTCGGCGGTTATGACAATATAATGAAAGCATATAAAAAAGCCATGAAGGAGAATTACAGGTTCCTCAGCTACGGCGATGCTATGCTGATTGTATAAATTATGAAGACTATTGCAATCATACCTTCGGGCGGCGAAGGAAAACGCTTCGGCGGCTCTCTGCCTAAGCAGTACATTAAAGTAAACGGAAGGGAAATTCTTGCCTATACTTTGGATGTATTCAATAATTCATCTCTGATTGATGAAATAGTTATTGCCGCAGGCGAAACCTATTTTACTTTAATCGAAGAGATAATTAAAGGTTGCAATATTAAAAAAGAGGTTAGAATTGTTAAGGGGGGAAAGGAAAGGCAGGATTCTGTTTTTAATGCCCTGTCATCCCTCTCCTGTAATGATAATGACCTCATAGTTGTTCACGATGCCGTCCGTCCTTTAATTCCTCAAAAGGTTCTTGAAGAGGCTATAAATTCGGCAAAAATCTTCGATAATGTAGTTGTAGGAATAAGGGCAAAAGACACTCTTATTTCAACTGATTCGGTTGAGAACCTTTCTGTTGAATCTTATGTTAACAGGGAAAAGGTATTTTATGCTCAGACTCCTCAAATATTCCCTTTTTCACTGTTATTTGAATCGATGAAATCAGCTAAAAATGAAGGCTTTTTAGGTACGGATGAGTCAATGTTAGTTAAAAGAAGCGGCGCTAATATAAAAATTGTTGAAGGCTCCCCTTTTAACTTCAAGATAACCACCGAAGAGGATCTGGCTATTTTCGACTCTATTGTCCGCTTTTCAAAAAGCTGAATTTGAAAAATTGTTTATTTCGTTCGATTTGTATATTTTTTACAGACAAATAAATACGATTAATATATATGTTAAATCTTTTAGTTGTAATTGCGTTATCCTATCTGGCAGGTTCTATTCCCAACTCCATTATCATAAGCAAACTTGTTAAAGGTATAGATATAAGAAATCACGGCAGCGGCAACGCCGGAGGAACAAACGTTTTCAGAGTTCTCGGCTGGAAATGGGGTATCCTTACGATTCTTCTTGACGCATTCAAAGGTGCCGTGGCAGTTGTTTTTATTGCCAGACTGTATCTTGACAACTTCCCTTTCAGCAACCCTACCCCGTTCGATGATTTTACCTTGGTTCAGATCTTCTGCGGTATTGCAGCCGTTATCGGCCATATCTGGACTGTCTTTGCAGAATTTAAAGGGGGAAAAGGAATTGCAACCGCTTTAGGATTCCTTGTTACAATCATTACTGTTGACATGCTTGTCGCAGTTGGTATTTTTGCCATCGTAGTTTACATTTCCAAATATATCTCCTTAGGTTCAATTATTGCGGCTATCTCGGTTCCCATTATTCTTATTGTCAGGGAAAACATTTTCGGTGTCGATATACCGGGCTACAGCACAATTCTCCCCTTTGTAATTGCAGTTTCATTACTTGTTGTTTATACCCACAGAGCGAATATTGAAAGACTTCTAAAAGGAAACGAAAGAAGAATTTCATTAAGCAAAAAAGAAAAAGTATAAATGCGCATTACAGTACTTGGAGCCGGCGGCTGGGGTACTACTCTGGCCATTATACTTCATTCCAACGGCCACGAAGTTATTTTGTGGGAATACCGTGAGGAATACGCCCGGATTCTTGAAGAAACAAGATATAACCCTACTTATCTTCCGAATGTGTTTATCCCGAATGAAATTAAAATAACACACTCACTGACTGAATCGTGCACAGACCGGCATATGATTGTTGTAGCCGTTCCTACCCAGTTCATCCGGAGCGTCTTAAAGGATATTAAACACCTGGACTTTAAAAACACCACATTTGTTAGTGTTGCAAAGGGAATTGAAAAGGACACGTTCCTGACTGTATCGCAGATTATATTGGAGGAAATTCCGGGATTGTCCGACTCACAGGTCGGGGTAATATCTGGCCCCAGCCACGCGGAAGAAGTAAGCCGTAAAATTCCAACTGCCGTTGTTGCCGCATCAAAAGATATTAATACCGCCCAGGAAATTCAGGGCACATTCATTACCTCCTATTTCAGGGTTTATTCCTCAAGCGATATTATGGGAGCCGAACTTGGGGGAGCAATTAAGAATATAATTGCCATCGGCGCCGGAATTATTGACGGAGCAAACCTGGGGGATAATACTAAGGCCGCCATTATGACACGCGGCATTGCCGAGCTCTCCCGCTTTGGAATTCATTTTGGAGCCAGACCCGAGACCTTTGCGGGGCTATCCGGAATGGGGGATATGATTGTAACCTGTATGAGTACACACAGCCGTAACCGCTACGTCGGCGTTCAGATAGGCCAGGGGAAAAAACTTAAAGAAGTTCTCGCTTCGATGGAAATGGTTGCCGAAGGAGTTGAAACCTGCCGCTCGGTTTATAATCTTTCCAAGAAAGTCGGCGTTGAAACACCGATATGCGAAGCAGTGTATCAGATTCTCTTTGAAGATAAGGATCCTATCAAGGCTACATTCGACCTTATGACCCGCGATATGAAGCAGGAAACCCACTAATTACTTCCCTCTTTTTTTATTATATTCCTGTAAACATTTTTTCAAATTGGAATGAATTCCCAGAAGCCGGTACTTACATCAATACAGTATCTCAAATCAATCGGACCTAAGAGGGCTGAATCCTTTGCCAAAATCGGAATAAGGACTGTAAGGGATCTCCTTTATTATTTCCCTGCCAAGTTCCTTGACCGCTCCACAATTCTCTCCTCCATTAAGGTTAATCAGCTTGTTATAAACGGTTTTGACGGCGAAGTTACAATAATTGGACAGGTTTTTGATAAGGAGACCATCCGTTACGGCAGAAAAGAGATCCTTAAAGTTAAACTAAGAGATTCTGCCGGCACTTTTGAATGCGTATGGTTCCAGGGAGTAAAATTCTTTAAGAATCATTTCAATAACGGAGATTCTTATGCCGTTTCGGGGAAACCGGTAATAACCCGTTACGGACATCTTCAGTTTGCACACCCCGATTTCGACAAACTGGCCGAGAATGAATCGCGCGAGTTTATGAATACCGGAAGGATTATCCCCTTCTACAGAGTAGCTAAGGAATTAAAATCGACAAACCTTGGGGATATTAGCCTAAGAAGAATAATTAATAATGCTGTTGAAACTTACGTTGACTCTCTCGAAGAAACACTCCCGGAGGAAATTGTAAGTGCGCATAACCTTCTGCCGATTAAAAAAGCCGTTCTCAACCTTCATTTCCCCGAGACCAAGGAACTGCTCGAAAAAGCAATTGTGCGTTTCAAATTTGAAGAGCTGTTCTATATTGAATGCCTGGTCGCCTCAAAAAATTCGAGAGTGAAGCATTCTCAGAAAGGAATTTCCTTTAAAGTTCACGGCAAAGAGGTTAAAGATTTTCTCTCTTCACTCCCTTTTGAATTAACTGAGGCGCAATTAAAGGTTCTGCACGACATCAGAACCGATATGGAGGCTCCGCGCCCGATGAACCGCCTGCTTCAGGGGGATGTGGGAAGCGGAAAGACTATTGTTGCCATCATTGCAATGATTATTGCAGCGCAAAATGGTTTTCAGTCCGCTCTCCTTGTACCGACAGAAATACTTGCCGACCAGCATTACAAAAAAATTTCTCAATTGTTGGAAAAATTGGGCATAAAAACTTCCTTGCTTTTAGGGGGACAGAAAAAATCGGTAAGGAAAAGTGTTCTCGCGGAGATTGAAAGTGGAGAAAGTAAGATTATTGTAGGCACACACGCCCTCTTTGAAGAAGAAGTTGTGTTCGAAAAGCTCGGACTGGTAATAATAGATGAACAGCACCGGTTTGGAGTATTGCAGAGAGGGAAAATTATCCGCAAAGGAGTTACTCCCGATGTTTTAATTATGACTGCAACTCCAATTCCGAGAACTCTTACAATGACTTTATACGGCGACCTGGATGTTTCCGTAATAGATCAGATGCCAAAGAACAGACTGCCCGTTAAAACTTACCTCAGAAGCGAAGAAAAGCTTCCAAAGGTCTACGAATTCATAAAAGAGAAGTTAAAAGAGGGGTATCAATCCATTTTAGTCTATCCGCTGGTGCAGGAATCGGAGAAGATGGACCTTAAAGCGGCCGAAACTCACTACAACGAACTCCTTGAGACTCATTTCAGCGGATATAAACTTGGATTGATTCACGGAAAGATGAACTGGCGCGATAAAGAAGAGGCAATGAACCGGTTCGCGGCAAAAGAATATGATATACTCGTGGCAACAACCGTAGTTGAAGTTGGAATTGACATACCGGACGCGAACATAATTGTAATCAACGATGCGTTCAGGTTCGGATTGTCGCAGCTTCACCAGCTTAGAGGAAGAGTTGGACGCAGCGATAAGCAGGCATACTGCCTATTAATCACAAAAAATGATTTTATGGCAGACAAATTTATGGCGCCGATCAATCTTGAGTACTTATCGCAGGAACAAATTGATAATCATAAGGCTCATATACGTCTTAATGCAATGGTAAACTATACAAGCGGGTTCGATCTGTCGGAGATTGATCTTAAACTAAGAGGACCTGGAGATATTTTCGGAATCAAGCAGAGCGGAATTCCGGAATTGAAGTTTGCAGACCTTGTAAACGATACCGAACTCCTCATCAAAGCACGCGATGCAGCCTTTAGAATCATTGAAGAGGATGCTCATCTTAAGTCAGTTAAGAATCAGATTATTAAAAAATATTTATCTGAAAACTTTTCCGAGTCGCTTCGTCTCTCTCTCATCGGATAATTTTAAAATATTTTTCCTTCGGCAGAAATTTCATTTCAAAAAAAAAATTTCAAAAGTGATTTAAAAACTTGCATATCATTTTATAATAGTTATATTACGTAAAAAATTTTTAGGAATTTTGTAATTACTCTGTTGTTTAAAAATAAAAAGTTGAATGTTGCTCTTTCTTATAATGTAAAACCGGAAGTTGACTCAATTTCCGAAAGCACACCTCTCTCTCTACACTTAAAAAACACTAATCACAAAGATATTTTTGCCGAATGGGATACCATCGATACAATCAACGCGGTTAAAAACGCCCTTGAACTGTATCACAATGTAACGATGATTGAGGCAAATGAAGACGCATTTGAAAAATTCCGTATTATGCGCCCCGATATAGTATTTAATGTAGCCGAAGGCTTCTTCGGAATCGGGCGCGAAGCACAGATTCCCGCTATGCTCGATATGCTTAACATCCCTTACACCGGCTCTGACCCTCTTACTCTTGCTACCTGTCTTAATAAAGCCAGGACAAAAGAAATTCTTACCTACTATAAAATTCCTAATGCACGGTTTTGCGTTTTGGAAAGCATTGCAGACATTGAAAATTTTAATCTCGACTTCCCCGTTCTCATAAAGCCGGTCGGCGAAGGTTCGAGTAAGGGTATTTACAATAAAAATTTCATCACCAGCCGCCAAGAATTAAAACTTCGCCTCGAAGAATTCTTTCCTGAGTACAATCAGCCCTTTATAGCCGAAGAATTCCTCAGCGGAAGAGAATTTACCGTCGCAGTGCTCGGCAACGGAGATGAGACAAGGATTTTTCCCATTGTTGAGATAAATTTTGACCAGCTCCCTTCCGAAGCAGCAAAAATTTATTCCTTCGAAGCTAAATGGATTTATGATACTAAGGAAAATCCTCTTAAGATTTTTACCTGTCCGGCCGAAATTGACAGGAAACTTGAAGACGAAATCAGAAAAACTGTACTGAAGACATATAAAGTATTAAACTGCAAAGACTGGAGCCGCATTGATGTAAGGCTCGATGCCAATAACGTTCCGAACATTATTGAAGTTAACCCGCTGCCGGGAATTCTCCCCGATCCAGAGGACAATTCCTGTTACCCGAAAGCGGCGCGCTCGGCTAATGTTTCTTACGATGAAATGCTAAACCTCGTACTTCAGGCAGCAGCCAAGAGATACGGACTATTATGAGATCTGACTTAAAAATATTGATCTGCTATAATGAGCCGGTAAAGTATTACACTAATTATCTCGGCAAGGAAGTCCATTCAGAAGAAGACAATATAGACCTCTCCGAAACAGAATTCCTAAAGAATATTGAAATTATAAAGAAATCGCTTCAAAAAAAGTTCAGACAGGTATCAACTCTCGGCTTTAACGGCAATTTACCCCAGGTAATGAGTAAACTTCAAGCCTACTCCCCCGATTTGGTCTATAATTTTGTAGAATCGGTAGAGGGAAATGCCTTCTATGAAAGCTTTGCAGCCGGACTCTATGACATTCTTGGCATTGAGTATACCGGGAATACCCCCAATACACTCAGCAACTGCCTTATTAAGTCGAGAACCAAAGTGATTTTTGAATCGCACAATATAAATACTCCCGACTATTATATAGCCAATTACCAGGAGAAGCTGCCTAAAGAGGAAGACTTCAGCCTTAAATTCCCTGTTATTATGAAACTGGCAAGTGAAGACGCCTCAATAGGCATTTCCGAGTTCTCGGTTGCCCGCGATTATGCGTCTATGGAAGAAAGAATAAGCTACCTCTTCAAAAAATTCCATCAGACAGTAATAATTGAGGAATATATTGACGGCAGAGAGATAAATGTGGCTATCCTCGGGGGTAAAATCATGCCGATATCTGAAATAATGTTTGACGGACTCCCCAAAAATCTCCCCCGTATAATTACTTACGAAGCCAAGTGGTCTCCAAACAGTGTTTATTATAAGCATACAACACCAAAATGCCCTGCCCGCCTGGAACGGTCACTAAGAAAAAAGATTGAAAAATTAGCAATAGATTCATATAACGTACTCGAATGCCGCGATTATGCAAGAGTGGACATTCGAATTAGTAAACGGAATGTGCCTTATGTAATTGAAGTTAATCCTAATCCCGATATCTCCCCCGACAGCGGATTTGTACGCAGCGCGGCGGCCTTCGGGTTAAATTACGATAAACTTCTATACAAACTGGCCGAAATTGCCCTGGAAAGAAAGAGCCATGATAAGAAAATTGCGTCCTGAGGATAGAGAACAGATCAAGAATATCGTCTTCTCGATTGACATTTTCAGCAATGAAGAGAAAGACGTGGCTCTTGAATTAATAGACGAAGCTATTGCCAAGCCTGATATAGAATACTACAATGTATTCGTGTATGAGGAAGATGCTAAAGTTTTAGGTTATCATTGTACCGGAAAAAGAGCTTTAACAGATGGAGTTTTCGATAT
Organism: Bacteroidota bacterium; assembly: GCA_023453125.1. Taxonomy (GTDB): domain Bacteria; phylum Bacteroidota; class Ignavibacteria; order Ignavibacteriales; family Melioribacteraceae; genus JAEXUB01. The sequence continues at coordinate 7,656 of JAEXUB010000126.1, read as the reverse complement.
GTACTGGATAGTAGTAGATCCGGCCGCCCAGAAAAAAGGAATCGGCAAGGAACTTCTGGAGCATGTCGAGAATTTCGCGAAAGAAAGAAACGGCAGATGGGTTCTTGCAGAGACTTCATCGCGCGAGAACTACACACCGACCCGGAATTTCTATTTGCGCAACCGGTATACCATTCTATCGGAAATAAGGGATTTCTACTCAATGAATGATAATTTAATAGTTTTTGGCAAATACATAAAAACATAAAGGGCAATATATTATGGAACTTTGGCAACAAATGATTCGCGATAGCATTCACACTGTTGACCAGCTGGTTGAGAAATTCAACCTGGATAGAAGTGTTGCTAAACAGCTCGATGGCTTTTTCCAGGCCAGAATCAATCCATATTATCTTAGTTTAATCCGCCACCAGGGAGATCCTATCTGGCGCCAGTGCGTTCCGGATAAGGATGAACTAGATGATTTGGACGGCCCGGAGGATCCATTAAAAGAGGATGAGATGAGTCCCGTTCCCAATATTACTCATCGCTACCCCGACAGAGCTCTCTTTCTTACCACTAGTCAGTGCGGCATGTATTGCCGGTTCTGCACTCGTAAAAGAAAAGTGGGTAACGCAGACAAAATCTCGATGAAGGAACTTGAGTCGGCCTTCAAATATATCGAGAAGCATACCGAAATCCGCGACGTAATTATGTCGGGAGGCGATCCTTTAATGCTTACCGATGTAATGCTCGAAAAAATACTCAAAAGACTCCGTGCCATTCCTCATGTAGAAATTATCCGTATCGGGACAAAGATGCCTTGCGTTCTCCCCCACCGGATTACCCCTAAACTGGTCGAGATGATTAAAAAATATCATCCGATCTATATTAATACCCATTTTAACCATCCGTGGGAAATTACTCCTGAAAGCACCAAGGCGTGCGCTATGCTTACTGATGCCGGGTGCCCCGTTGGAAACCAGGCAGTATTAATGAAGGGAGTTAATGACGATCCCGAAGTAATGAAGGAATTACTCCTTAAACTTCTTAAAATAAGGGTAAAGCCTTATTACCTCTTTATGGCTGACGAGACAAAAGGCACGAGACATTTTAAGACCTCAATACAGACCGGCCTCGATATTATCTATAAACTAAGAGGAAATATTTCGGGACTGGCAATACCCCACCTCGTAATAGACGCACCCGGCGGCGGCGGTAAGATTCCTATTCTGCCTCAGTATGTGCTGCATCACGACGAGGACAGGATTGTTCTCAGAAACTACAAGAATGATGTTTACGTCTATCACGACGTAAAAAAAGAAGAGAACAAGATTCCAATTGAGGTATCTGACAAGAAGAACGGTAATTCCAAGAAGCCGAAGCATTTCAAAGATATAACTTCGGTAGAAATTCCGGAGCTAGAAACAAGCAATAATTAATATAAAAAAGGGAGCCAAAAGCTCCCTTTTTTATTTGCTCAATGCTGTTTAATTGTACATTCTATATAAAGTCCCCTCTCGAGAGGGGTGCCCCGATTTATCGGGGCGGGGGGTGTCGGCCTGTAAATTGCGTTTTCTCTAACCTTTTCTCTTTCTCCTCGTTTTTCTCAATCCACCCCTTTATTTCTCCAAGGACATCCTGAATGTTATTAAAAACCTCATCATTGGTAAACCGCAAGAAGGTAATACCCAGTTTCTCAATTGCCTGTTGTCTAAAAGCATCATACTTCTCCCTGCCAATATGGCTAGTCCCGTCCAGTTCAATAGCTAAGTTGAGTTCACAGCAGAAAAAATCAACTATAAAACGATCAATTGGTTTTTGTCTATGAAAGTCATACCCGCACATTTGTCTCCCTTTAAGGAATTTCCACAGTTTTATCTCAGGTATGGTACTATGATTGCGGAGCACTGACGCCCTTGCTTTTAGGGAGGGGTCATATAAAATTTTACGTCTAGACAAACTGAGCTCCTATTTTCCAAGCAATATAAGAGCCTTTTTAGAAATGGTATCAGATGTATTAACTGCTACAAAAAGCTCTCATATAATACTCCTGCCGCATTTGCAGAAAATCTTCCTTCAATCCATTATTTTATAAATAATACTGGATTGAATGAAAATCAATTCAATAATTTTAAAAAGTCCTTTTCCAGGCTTTCTACCGGCGCTTCAATTATACGCCCCAGTTCCTTGCCTGACTTATAAAAAATAATAGTGGGAATATTTTTGGCCCCCAGTGCCGATATATCCCCTAACGGATTCTTCTTTTCCCTGTCTACGAAAATCATCTCAAGATTCTTCTCGTCGAAGTTAAGTGTTTCAAGTATCTTAAAAAATCTCGGTATTTCCCTCTTTGTATCGCCGCACCAGGTTCCTACCACCATCGTAATTTTCAGATCCTTAAGTGATTCCGGTTTTATCCCCTTCAGGGTTTCAATATCCACTTCATACATATCATATTCTGCATTATACCAGGTGGCAAAGCTTGTATCCTTAAAAACCGATTTATCCCCGATTCCTACATACATATTCTTCTTCCCCCTTTCATCGAACGACATCTTCCCTTTTTCCTGAGCAAAAGTGACAGATAACGCTGTTATAAGAAAAAATAAAATTAAAGTTTTCATATAATCCCCTACAATGAATTTTTCCTTAGGTCAATTCCCCAATGGAGTTTATTTCTTAATATTTCAAAATAACTTGTCTTATTTGTATGAACTAACTGGAAGGGATTACTGCTCCTGGCAATTTCTATCTTTACAGGGGGCTCATAATAGCTTACCCTCTGCCCGTCGCAGTTAACCTGCACGCTTGTATGCTGCGATTTTAATGTAACAGATATTTTCTTATCCGCCGGCAGTACGAGGGGGCGCATAGTTAGTGTATGAGGTGCAATGGGAGAAATGGTAATTACATCCGCGTTCGGCACTACAATCGGCCCGCCTGTGGATAAAGAATACCCTGTCGTTCCGGTTGGAGTGGATACTATCAGCCCGTCTGCGGAAAATGTAGCCACATATTCATCGTCCGAATGGACCGTTAGCTCAATCATCTTGGGCCATCTTCCCTTATCCAGCACCATATCATTTATTGCATAGAGTTCCTGTTCCGATTCTTTATCGCACCTGGCTTCCAGAGCCATTCTTTCTTCGATAACAAAGTTTCTGTTCTTTAGGTCGGTGACAAATTCTTCCATTCCGGCAATTTCATACTCTGCCAAAAAGCCAAGCTTGCCGAAATTTATTCCGGCAACGGGGGTATTTGTCTTGCGCAGGTCGAACGCGGTATTTAACATTGTGCCGTCACCGCCGAATGAGACTACTACATCGCATTGCCCCAATGAGGAATTAGGTATGAAGAGGTCTCCCGGAATGTCTGGGCCGAATTCTCCTTTTACACTTACCAACAGGTCGCTTAGGCGGTAATCGCATTTGTTGAGGTCCAAAAGCTGCAGCAAATGCTTTAATGCAGGATAAATATTCTCTTTCGTAATATTAGCGATAATCCCGATTTTCATATTATCCCTTCCTGTTTAATTCCCAAAGTTTAGCATATTTTGTAAATACATAGTTCGAAGAGAAAACTGCAAGAATAAAACCCTGTATTCCGTCAAGAAATCCGAGCCTAAGAATGTACATCTTTAAAAAAATGAAAGGGGGGCGTATCAGCAGATCAAGAAAACCAAACCTCTTCCCCTTTTTGGTAAGGTCTATTGCGGCTAAGGAAGTGTACTCGTTAAATTTTTCATAGTAATGCTTTATATTCAAATCAGTATAATGCTCAAGGTCATTTTCAAGGTTTCCGCACTCCCCATCAAAATCAAGTCCCTCGTGAACGGCATTATTATTAAATTTCACTCTGGTCTTATCAAAAAGCCTCGGCACTCTTCCCGGATACCAGCCTCCGTGTTTAATCCACCTGCCCAGAAAGAATGCTCTTCTGGCAACCTTGTAAACCGGAAATTGCGGTGTACCTTTCTTAAACTCTATTATTTCCTTCTGCAGAGCGGGGGTAAGCACTTCGTCAGAATCAATCCAGAATACCCAGTCGTTTGCCGCTTTGCAAAGTGCGTATGATTTTTCGGCTGCATAACCTTCCCATTTTCTTACTTCGTAGTTTACGCCGCTTTGGCGGACCAGTTCAAGAGTATTATCGGAAGAGGAATCATCCACAATTACCCAAATATCCTCAACGCATTCTTTAAGGGAGGAAAGGCAGCTCCCGATGGTAGCCCCTGCATCTTTAGCTATTATTATTGCTGATATGTTAAACGTACGGCGCTCCCATTTTTTGGAATTTAACTTTTACAATAATACAATTTTTTACTCTTTTTGGGATAAAAATATTTGCTCCCCATTCATTTATCCCCTGTCAAATAGGCAAAACTCTTCTTAAATTTGGAGAAAACCTTTAGCAATGTAAATGAAAAAAGCCTTAATACACGAATGGTTTGCAGACTATGCCGGCTCCGAAAGATGCATAGAGTCGTTTCTCAATATATGGGATGATTTTGAGATCTATTCCCTCGTTTCCTGGCCCGACGCCGAAATTCAAGGGAAGGTACTTAAAAATAAACCGGTTCATACGTCATTTATTCAGGACCTCCCCTTTGCCCGGAAAAAATTCCGCAATTACCTCTCCCTCTTTCCACTGGCAATTGAGCAGTTTGACCTGTCCGGCTATGATGTAGTCCTTTCTAGTTCGCACGCGGTTGCTAAGGGAGCCCTCACAGGACAGAATCAGCTCCATATCTGCTATTGCCATACTCCAATCCGCTATGCCTGGGACCTGCACCACGAATATCTCCGCAATGCAGGGCTCGATAAAGGTATTAAGGGGTTTATTGCAAAGAGAATACTCCACAGGATCAGGCAGTGGGACGTAATCTCTTCAAACCGTGTTGACCATTTTATTGCCAACTCAAATTATATAGCAGGCAGAATTAAAAAGATTTATAACAGGGATGCCTCTGTAATTTATCCTCCGGTAGATACACATCTCTACCCCCTTGAGACAAATAAAGAAGAGTATTACTTTACCGCCTCCCGGTTTGTCCCTTATAAAAAGGTTGAGCTGATTGTTGAGGCCTTTGCCTCAATGCCCGATAAAAAGCTTCTGGTGGCCGGAGACGGCCCTAATAGGAAGCTTGTGGAGTCCAAGGCGGCTAAGAATATTGAACTGCTCGGCTACCTGCCGGCAGAAAAACTGAACCATTATATGAGAAAGGCAAAAGGATTCGTTTTTGCCGCCGAAGAGGATTTCGGCATAACCGTCGTTGAAGCCCTTTCTGCAGGAACTCCCGTTATTGCCCTTAACAAGGGGGGCACGGCTGAAACCGTTATCGACGGCAAAACCGGCATTCATTTCGGTAGACAGTCCCCGGCAGACATTATTGAGGCTGTAAAAAGATTCGAAAAGGTTTCTTTCGACTATGAAGGTATAAATAAATTTGCCTCCAATTTCTCACGCGCCATTTTTGAAGAAAAGATTAAGAGCTTTGTGGAAGATAAATATTCTCTCTTCATAAATAAATAAGACTATGATTGCCGTTAATAAAAAACATATAAATATTCAACTGCTGGCAGATATCTTCCTGATAATCGCCTCATTCATAATCTCGGCATCTATGGCACAGTCATTCCAATCCTTTACCGGGAATTATTCTCTGATAGGGCTTCTGCTACTGCTCCTGGTTGTATGGTACTTCTCAGCTAAAATAAACGGCGTTTACGATAATATAACCCTTTCCCCATTCCTCCGGTTTACGGCTATAGCAAAAATTGTGTTTATTCAGGCATTTACACAGATTATCTTCATCTTCGCGGCTAAGGAACTTTTGTTTACCCGAATCTTTGTCATTTATTACTCGGTTATTCTTCTGGCTCTCATTACGGTTAAAACATACATAGTAACAAGGTATTTCAGGACAGGCAAAAAAAACGCCGAAAGTTTAAACAAGTTATTGATAGTAGGCACCGGGGACCTGGCTCTGAATTTCTATAAACAATTCAGTTCCTATTCAAATCTTGATTACACAATAGCCGGCTTTATTGATAAGGAGAAGAACCTGGCTCCGGAGGAGCTCTATCTCGGCAAGTTCGAAAATCTTCAGCAGATTATTTCGGAAAACAGGATTGACGACGTTGTAATGGCCCTTGAAATAAATGAAATGGATACCTATTATCATCTGATAAGAATCTGCAATAACTCGGCAATCCGGGTTCACATACTTCCCGATTTCTTCCGCTATATGACAAAGAACCTTACACTAAGCGCATTTGACGATATTCCTATTATCACTCTCCGCTCTACACTTTTAGACCAATTCCACTGGAAATTCCTCAAAAGGTCATTTGACATCCTCTTTTCTCTGACTGTCCTTTTGCTTGTTGCCAGCTGGCTCTTCCCGATTATTGCCATAATTCAAAAGGCTACCTCAAGAGGGCCGGTATTTTTCATTCAGGATAGAATAGGACGGAGGAATAAACTTTTCCGCTGCCTTAAATTCCGCACAATGACTGTTGATGATAAAAGAGAGCTCACATTTAATCCCACTCTAAAAAATGAATCTAATATTACCAAACTCGGGCAGTTCCTGCGCAAGACAAACCTTGATGAATTCCCCCAGTTTGTTAATGTATTGCTCGGTGATATGTCGGTAGTCGGTCCCCGCCCTCACGCAATTCAATTCGATAAGAAATATTCCGAATTTGTAGAGGAAATTAAACTGCGCCATACCGTTAAGCCGGGAATTACAGGCTGGGCTCAGATACACGGACTGAGAGGGGACTCCCTTAACGAAGAGGAAAACAAGATTAAAACGAGGGAAAGAATTGAACACGATATCTGGTATATAGAGAATTGGGGATTCGGGCTGGATATACAGATTATTTTTCTTACCGTTTTTCAGGTAGCAAAGGGAAAAGCAAAAGGGGTTTAATTCTTCTGCACTTCCTTATACTTCCTCAATAATCCAATTGATAATGCCAGAGTAAACCAGACCATTGTAATAATATCGTGATCTCCGAAATTCCATTCCGTAAGCCCCGCTACAACAAATGCAGTCATTCCTCCAAGCGTGCCCAAAACATAGGAAGAGATAAACGGAACATCCTTACTCTCTTTACTTATTTTGTTAAGCAGGAGGAATATTTTAACCAGCAGGAAAATGAAGGCGGCAAAACCGATTACCCCGAGAGTAACCAGTATATGAACAAAATTATTGTGCATATGCCCCTGAATTTCCTTATCATAAGCATTTTTGTAGCTTCGGTATAAACCGGCAAGGTCAATATTTCCAACTCCGGTAATTGGATAATCGGAAAATATCTTTATACCAGCCCCCCATAATGCTAAACGGGTCATATTTGAAAGGTTATATTTATCGAATGTACTTGCAAAACGGCTCTCGCGCAGACGGGTGAGGTAAATCCTATCTCCGCTTACAGCCATTTTCCCCGGAACAAAATCGACATTATATTCCGCAATGGTTTTCAGACCGGAGCTGTCAATTACCGTTTTGTAAATCTTTTTTGAGAAGGAGGCAAATAGTACGGTATCACCCGCAGCTGCCGAAAGGTACACATTCTTTAGATTATCATAATTTCTAATTTCCCCAATTCCGGCTTCCGCCGCACTGAAAAGGGATAATCCCCTCTTGCTGCTTACAATTATTTG
>JAEXUB010000237.1 GCA_023453125.1 Bacteroidota bacterium | reverse complement strand
GTACAAGTAAATCTGCACTCATGCTCCAGCAAATTTTCTTTGGTACCGGAGTAAATATTTTCCCGCCGTTCTCAAGTAGGTTAGCAATGTGAGTAGCCTTCCCTTTTCAAGGGAAGGCGGGCAGCATAGATCTTTGATTGTCTAAATGCGTGACTGACGGATGGGTTCTCTCTCCAGCACTACTCCCTCATTCATACAAGACAGCCAAACCCAATAGCAGTTGGGTTAAGCATGGCAGGTTGTAAAAGGAATGGGATGGTTAAAAGGTTAATCTAGTACCGGACAAGAAATTATGTAGGCCATTAATTAAAAAACCTGAATGATCCTATAATTAATCTTTCTTCGCAGTGCCTGAACTGTTTTTAGCAGATGTGCTATTAGAACTTTTGTTTTTATAATCGGTCTGGTAAAATCCTGTGCCTTTAAAAATAGGTCCCGCTCCCGAACCGATCATTCTCTTCATTTCCATACCGCAATCGGGGCATTTATAAACCGGATCTTCTGTCATTTTATGAAAATATTCATACTTCTTATCACAGATCAGGCATTTATACTCATATGTAGGCATAATTTCTCCAAATTTCATCTTAAAAATAATAAAAGAAAAAAACAGATTGTAACAGTAAGTAAAAAATTAGTTATTTTTAGGTATAATATTTAGAATAAAAAGGAATTTACCATACATTATGAAAACCGCAAAAAATCTCATTAGTATCCTGCTCTTTCCCCTTCTGCTCGGGGGCTGTCTCAATTATGAACAAACAACCACATTGAAAATTGACGGCTCAGGAAAAATGTTTATTCATTACTGGACTAAGTGGAAAACCGAGAAGGATTCATTATTGATTGAGAATATGGGAGTTTTCAATAAAGAAGGGCTTACTAAAGAACTTACTTCCTCTTTTACTTCTATTACTGAATGTGAGATTTATAGAGATTCGGCAGATACGACAATACACGCCAAGATTGAGTTTGAATTTACATCGGTCGATTCCCTGAATAAAATGAAGTTTTTCAACGGGGTTAATTTTACATTTAAGGATGGTGCTGACAATCTAAAATTTTTCAGCCAGAAGGTTCAGCCTTTTGCGACCGGGTTCGGAATTGACCGCTCCAAATGCAATCTAACCTATACTTATTATATCCCCGGCGATATACTTGAGCATAATGCGGATGAATTATCCAATAATAAACTTACCTGGAATTTTAACCTCGATTCGGTCGGGACAGGTAAGACTCTTTCAGCAACTTTCCGCCCTTTCAAATTAAAAGAGACACCGACGTGGATTTTTGCCACTGCTTTAGGTGTTTTAATTGTCGTTTTTATCTTCCTTTTCAAGAAAAAGAAAAAATAGGCCGAAATTTAGGTTTTTCTATTAAGTTGACTTGATTTTTGGATTTGTTTATATTTATTGTCTGTTTATTATAAAACATTACTATCGACATGTTTAAAAATGTACCATTAGTATTCTCAGGCACTTCCAATCCAGAATTAGCCAAAAGGATAAGCGATTATCTTAAACTTCCTCTGGGAGTAGTGGACGTAAAGCGTTTCAGCGACGGAGAAATCTGGGTTAAGTACCTTGAAAATATAAGGGGACGGGAAATTTTTATTATCCAGTCTACCCAGCCTCCTGCAGAGAATCTGATGGAACTTCTTATTTTGATTGATGCTGCAAAGAGAGCTTCGGCTAAAAAAGTTACTGCCGTTCTTCCCTATTTCGGTTATGCGCGTCAGGATAGAAAGGACCAGCCGAGAGTAGCTATTACTGCAAAACTGGTAGCTAATCTTATAACAAAGGCAGGCGCGGATAGAGTTATTACTATGGATCTTCACGCCGCGCAGATACAGGGCTTCTTCGATATTCCTTTCGATCACCTCTATGCATCGCCAATATTTACAAGCCTTTTCAAAGGAATGGAAAATCTGGTTGTTGTTTCCCCCGATATGGGAGGCATTAAACTGGCACGTTCTTATGCTACCAGACTTGATGCAAACCTGGTGGTAATTGATAAAAGAAGGCCTAAACATAATTTTGCCGAAGTAATGAATATTATTGGAAGCGTTGAAGGGAAAGATGTGCTTCTTGTTGATGATATGATTGATACCGGCGGTACCTTTGTATCGGTTGTAGCATCTTTAAAAGAAAGAGGCGCTCAGAATATTTACGGCGCTATTTCGCATCCCCTTTTATCGGGTAATGCGATTGAAAGAATTGAGAACTCTGAGATTACAAAGCTTTATGTATCCGATTCAATTCCATTGACAAAAGAAACATCAAAAATCGAAGTCAGGACCGCCTCTGAGCTGTTGGCTCAGGCTATTATCCGCTCGTTTAACAACGAATCAATCAGTTCTCTCTTCGAGATCAATAAAGATTTATGAAATAATTATTTGGAGTAATTATAAAATGCAAGAAATAACTTTATCCGCAAAGAAAAGAGAGTTAACTACCAAAGGTGCGGTTAATCAGCTTAGAAGAGAAAAGGGTATTCCCGGTATCTTCTATATGAAAGGCTCAACCCCAATTGCTATTTCGGTTCACGAAAACGCTTTACGCCCTTTCGTTTACACATCCGAAACACATTTAGCTAAATTGGAAATCGAAGGGGAAAAAGCATACCAGGCTATATTAAAAGACGTTCAGTTTGATCCGGTTACGGATAAAGTGATCCACTTTGATATGCAGGGACTTTCAGCCGATCAGAAACTTGAACTTCAGGTTCCGATTATGATTACAGGACAGGCAATCGGCGTTAGAGACGGCGGTATTATACAGCACAACCTTCACAAACTTGATATCGAATGTCTGCCTGCAAATATTCCTGACCACATTGTTGTTGATATTACAGCATTGAAAGTTGGCGATTCAGTACACGTAAAGGATCTCAAACTTGAAAATGTTACAATTAAGAATAACGGCGACGTTTCGATTGTGGCTGTTGTAATACCGAGAGCACATGTTGAAGCAACTGCTGAACCGGGTGCTGCTCCTGCTGAACCGGAAGTAATCAGCAAGGGTAAACAGGAAGAAGAGGAATAATTAGTTTTTTGAGGCTTATTGTCGGAATCGGTAATCCGGGGAAAAAATATCAGTTTACCCGGCATAATGTAGGTTTTATGATTCTTGACCGTTTTGCCGAAAAATTAAACTTATCCTTCAAACCTTCGAAATTTGACTTTTATCAGGCGGGCGGAACATTCAATTCCGCCCCCTTTTTTTTGATAAAGCCTACCACATATGTAAACAACAGCGGTTTAGCAATTCTCGATTTTTTAACCCAGAATCAAATTCCATCCGAAGATATCCTTATAGTCCACGATGAATTGAATCTTCCCACCGGAAAAATCAAAATAAAGAGGTCCGGTTCTTCAGGAGGGCATAACGGACTTGAATCTGCAATTTACCACCTTGAAAGCGATCAGTTTGCCCGGATCCGCTTTGGAATCGGGAACGATTTCGGAAAGGGGGAAATGGCTGATTATGTTCTTGACCGCTTTGGAGCCGATGATACGGAATTGCTCGAATCGGGATTCGATTATGCCCTTAATTTGATTGAAAACTTCATTTTTGGGGGTTATAAGGGGATGGCAGACTATTTTAGCCGAAATCCGGGAGACAAAAAAGAGGACCAAAAACCCCCCGAAAAAGAGCCAATTTAAAATTGCTTTGTTTATTAATTAACCCTATATTTCCTTGTTATTTTTAAATAAACCCTGCTTCAGACCGGTGTCTGAGGCCTTAAACGTCCATAGGGAGGTAAAATGGAACCAAAACACTACGAGAGTGTTGTAATTTTCAATGCCGCTTTGGAAGATGAGCAGATTGAAAACAACATATCACGAATTCAAGACACAATTAAAAACAACGGCGGTACAATAGTTGAATTGGACCGTTGGGGCAGAAAAAGACTCGCCTACCCAATCCAAAAATCAAAGACAGGTTATTACTTAATACTTCGCTATTCAGCCCCTGCCGCTATGATTTCAGTCCTTGAAAGATCTTTCAGACTGGATGAAACAATAATCCGCTATTTAACAATTGTATTAAACAAAAAAGCTCTTGAAGGTATTGCAAAACAGAAAGAAGCTGATAGAATTGCTAAAGAAAATGCGGCTCAGGAAGTTGCTGAAACTTCTGAAAAGAGCGCAGGTCAAGAATCCAAATAAATCGATTAGATGGAGGTATAAGATATGGCTGAATTGAAAATGCCCGAGCTTAACTCAGTTATTGTTGCAGGTAATTTAACAAAGGATCCTGTTTTCCGTCAGACTTCAAACACAACCCCGGTTGTTAACTTTCATATAGCTGCTAACAGAAGATATAAAGACAGTTCAAATCAGTGGCAGGAAGATGTTTGCTATGTTGGTATTGTTGCATGGAATAAGTTGGCCGACAGCTGCCGCGACCGCCTAAAAAAAGGAAGCGCAGTATTAATCGACGGCGAAATGCAGAGCAGAACATTCAAGACCGAAGACGGCAAAAACAGAACTATTGTTGAAATCAAAGCTAAAAGAATCCAGTTCCTCAACAAATTCAGCAAATCGCCAAACGATGATATTGAATCGGTTGTCGATGATTCGAACTACGAAGATAATTCATTTGATAAATTTTTAACTGACGAAGAGTCAGATTTAATAAAAGAAGTTTAATAAGGAAATAACCAATGAAAACAAAAAAAGTAAGAAGAGTAATTGACGAGTACATCGATTACAAAGATGCTAAGAAATTATTCAAATTCGTTACAGACCAGGGAAAAATCATTCCCCGCAGAATCACAGGCCTCAGCGCCAAACAGCACCGCGAATTAGTAGTTGCGATTAAAAGAGCAAGACACATCGCTATTATGCCATATGTTTCCGAAGCAATAAAGTAAGGAGAGACAGAGATGAAAGTAATATTAAGAAAAGACTTCGAACAGCTCGGAAAAATCGGCGATCTCGTTGATGTTAAAGACGGATACGCCCGCAATTTCTTATTCCCACGCCAAATAGCTTATGTTGCTACAAAAGGCAATCTGGCAGCCCTTGAAGAAGAAAAGAAACAGGTACTTAAAAAAGAAGCTAAAGAACTTGAAGAAGCTCAGAACCTTGCTTCTGAACTCGAAAAAGTTTCTGTCACAATTCCCGTTAAAGTCGGCGAAGAAGACAAAATCTTTGGCTCGGTTACTACCCAGATGATCTGCGATGCACTTAAGGAAAAAGGCTTCGATCTCGATAAACGCAAAATCGATATCGCCGAACCGATTAAATCTTTAGGCATCTACAGCGTATCGGTTAAACTGCATCATAAAGTTGAAGCAGTTGTAAAGACATGGGTCGTTAGAGAATAAATCTTTAAAACAAGCCGGTAGTAAAACCGGCTTGTTTATTCTGTTCCTTGTATTTTTATTTAATGGCTTACTTCAAATTAGCCTGTAAAAACAAGATAAACTATTTGACAACAAACCTTTAAGAAAAAAGAATGAAAGAGTTTACATTTAGAACAGTATTAATAATCGGTGCCTTTGCGCTCGGTTTTTATCTGCTATACCCTACTTTTGCCGATATGCAGAACGAAAAACAGATTTCTCAGGAACTCGTTAAAATCGGCGATAATATTAAGCAGACCAATCCTTCTATTGCTCAGGCTGAGTATAACAGAAGATTAGGTGCAGCTAAAGACAGCCTTTACAAGGTTGATCCATCTATTCTCACAAACAGATCAAAAAGGATTAAACTTGGGCTCGACCTTCAGGGGGGCATGTACCTTGTTATGGAAATAAATTCCGCAAAACTTCTCGAAAAACTTGCCAAAACTCCCGACTCGTTGTTTGTTAAGCTTTTAAAAGACGCAGATAACGAAACTAAATCGGGGGATGCCAACATAGTTAATGTCCTTTCACAGAAAATTAAAGCCAACGGCAAAAGAATGGCTAACTACTTCGATTTCGGCGAACTTTTAAGCGACGGCGAAATTGAAGATAAACTTATTCAGCAGGAAACAGACGCTATTACACGCGCAGTTGAAATTATAAGCAAACGCGTTAACCAGTACGGCGTTTCGGAACCGAACATCCAGAAACAGGGCTCGCGCCGAATTGTTCTTGAACTTCCGGGAATCAGCAATATGGAAGAAGCCAGAACTCTCGTTCAGAAAGGCGCCGTTCTCGAATTCAAGCTCTTCGTTAAACCTCAGCTTGCATTCTCCCTTATGCAGAAAATTGATCAGATGGTTGCAGGCGCCGATTCTGTTAAGACCGGCGATACAACGAAGACTGCTCAGGACCAGGCTCAGTTCGCAAAACAGCATCCTTTCTTTGCAGTTGCAAGAATTGCAGACCAGCAGCAGAAATATGCCGATACTTACGTAAGCGAAGAGAACAAGACCAAAGTTGAAAATTATCTCGCCCGCCCCGATGTTAAGAAATTTGTTGAAGATGCAGGCGCTGAATTTGTATTCGATTCCAACCCTGAAAAAGTTGCCGAAGGCAATTTTTACAGATTATACGTTCTGAACCTTAAGCCCGAATTAACAGGCGAAATTATTACCAATGCCAACGCGCACATTGACCAGACAGAGAACAGACCTGTTGTTACTATGGAAATGAACGATGAAGGCGCCGCTGAATGGGAAAGAATTACCGGATTAAACGTAGGCGAACGCTGCGCTGTTGTTCTTGACGGCGTTGTTTATACCGCCCCTACAATCCAGGAGAAAATCCCAAGCGGACAGTCAAGAATTTCCGGTTCCAAGAATATGGAAGAAGCAAAACTTCTTGAAATAGTTCTTAAAGCAGGCGCGCTCCCCGCTCCTGTTGAAATTATTGAAGACCGTACAATCGGTCCTTCTTTAGGACAGGACAGTATCAGTCAGGGTACAACCTCCGCACTTGTCGGCTTTATACTTGTATCGCTATTTATGATGATTTACTACAGGAACGCCGGTTTTGTTGCATTTGCAGGATTGTTCTTTACAATACTGCTTCTTCTTGCAGTTCTTGCCGCGTTCCAGGGAGTACTTACACTTCCCGGTATTGCAGGTATAATTCTTACAATGGGTATGGCGGTAGATGCCAATGTGCTTATTTATGAAAGAATAAGAGAAGAAATGGAAACCGGAAAGACAGTTAAAGCGGCAGTCGACAGCGGTTTTACAATGTCCTTATCGGCTATCTTAGACTCGAACATAACAACCTTAATCACCGGCATAATACTTTATCAATTCGGCAGCGGACCGGTTCAGGGTTTTGCTTTAACCCTTATCATCGGTATCATTGCAAGTATGCTTAGTGCATTAGTTTTTGCAAGACTTATTTTTGACTATTTCATATCGAAAGGTCAAGTAATTAAGTTAGGTTAAAAAAAGAATATTAGGAGAAATTGATAAATGAGAGTTTTTCATAATTTACACGTAGATTTCATGGGGAAAAGAGGATTTTTCTATGCCCTCTCCTCCATTTTAATTATTGCCGGTCTTATTAATATTTTCGTACGCGGATTTGATTTCAGCATTGACTTTAAAGGCGGTGTTGAGGTTACTCTCGATTTTGAAAAACCGGTCGATATTACTAACCTTCGTAACCAGGCCAGCAACATCGGCATTGGCGAGGTTGAAGTTAAGACATTCGGCGACGACCATAGCGCTCTTATTAGAACAGAAGTACAGGAACTTCCTCAGAATCTTTTCCCTCAAATCCAGGGAGAAATTGAAGAGTCAATTAATAAGGCTTACCCTAACCTTTCAAAAAGAGTTGTAGAAAAAACCTCGGGAACAATAGTTTACGCGTTCGATTCTACAAGTGTTGTTGAACAGGTTGCTTCAGTTTTGGGTGCTGCCGGTTTCCAGGCTATGAAATCTGTTGACGATTCTTCAAAAACCAATTTGAGTGTTAGAGTAGGTATTTCCGATTACATCCAGGCAAATTTAAGAGAAAAATTCGCCGATAATAAATTTTCTGTCCTTCGCGAAGAAAGAGTAGGCCCTAAAGTTGGACAGGAATTGAAGACAGGCGCTTTATTCGCAGTTTTATTGTCATTATTGGCAATTCTTTTATATCTTGCCTTCCGCTTCAAATTCTCATTTGCTATCGGCGCGGTTGCGGCATTGTTCCATGACATATTTATAACTCTCGGCCTGTTTGCAATGCTTAACGGTGTAATACCGGGGCTAAACCTTGAAATTTCACTTACTGTTGTGGCCGCATTCCTTACACTGATTGGCTACTCCCTTAACGATACAGTTATTGTGTTTGACAGGGTTCGTGAATATGTTAAAATATATAAGACCATGCCGTTAAACGAAGTAATGAATAAGGCAATCAATAGGACCATGAGCCGTACAATAATTACCGGTGCAACAACCCTGGTATCGGTTATTGTATTATTATTCCTCGGCGGCGAAGTTCTTAGAGGATTTGCTTTTGCCCTCTTCATCGGTATTATTACCGGTACATATTCATCTATTTTCGTTGCAAGCGTATTTGTTCTTGAGTATTCCGAAAGAGCCAAAAAGAAAATTGAATTCTAGTTTATAGATTTTTCAGTTAAAGCCCGGTTTATCCGGGCTTTTTTATTTTAAACTTAATATACCTACTTTCTCCCCCTCTTAAAAAACCATAAAAAAGTTGCCGTGCCTTTAGAAATAATAGCTCAAAAAGAATTATCTTTAACCATTAAATTTTGGAAAATTGGAAACAAAACCGGTTTTTCGGTGTACTAATGTTAATGTCACCTGTTTTTTAATTCAACAAAGGGAATACAATGTTCGACTTCAATTTGATTCAGCTCCTTTCGCACGGCGGAATTACGATTATTGTCCTCTGCCTCTGTTCAATCTTATCATTCAAAATAATTATTGAAAAGTATGTTACACTCTTTGCGCTTGAGGATAAGAATGTAAGCGATATGGCTAAAATGGTTAAGGACCTTATTAAGGAAAAAGACTTTAAGGAAGCCCTTCACGTCTGCAGAAACAGCTCTTATAAACGCTGGTTCTTTACCGTAGACTCCCCTATTTCAGCTATATTTATTTATATCTTCCAGAATGTAAGGCATACAAAAGAAGAGCTGCTCGATCTGGCATTTACCGAAATGGACCGCCAGATTATTAAACTTGAGCGGGGCATTGGAATTCTCGGCACACTCGGCAATATATCCCCTTTCATCGGATTGTTCGGTACCGTACTCGGAATCATTAAATCGTTCCAGGGACTTGCAGTAAACGACGCTTCGAATTATGTAGGCGTAATGAACGGAATAGCAGAAGCCCTTATCGCAACAGCGGCCGGTCTGGTTGTAGCTGTGCCCTCTGTTATTTTCTATAATTACTATATGAAAAGAATTAAACACAGCGTTCCCGCACTCGAAAAAGAAATAAAAGAATTGATCTATATGCTCAAAAAGGGGGAATAAATGAGACGTTATAGGATGGACGAGAAGGAATTCTCGGAAATAAATATAACTCCATTCACAGACGTGGTTCTTGTGCTTCTCCTCATATTTATGATCGCCAGCCCTTTTCTGGTTACCGGCGCACTCAAAATTAAACTCCCGGAAGCCTCAACTGCCGAAACCCTGAACGAAAGAAATATTGAAATTTTTATGGATTCTGCCAATAAAATCTATATGGATAACAAAGAAATGAATATGACCGAGCTTCTTATGCAGGTGCAGATAAGGCTTCAGTCTAATCCGGTGCAGAGCGTTGTAATAAAGGCCGATAAGGAAGTTTACCACGGGAATTTCATTTTCCTGCTTGATGAACTGAAAAAAGCAGGCATTACCAAATTCTTAATTGGAACATCAAAGAAAAATTAGTTTGGCAGATGAGCGTAAAACATAAAAATATTAATCTGGTCTCTTCCCTATTCTCGGTTACACTTCACATAATCTTTGCGGTTATTGTGGCATTATTATATGCCTTTCAGCCGGAGACCGAAGACCTGATTCAGATAGGATTCGGCGAACCGGGAGGCGGTTCAGGCGGCTATGGCCCTATGCCTTCGAATATTGACCTAATGACCGCTATGCCTAATAAACCTGCCTTTGAAGAGAAGAAGGAAGAGCAGACTGACCCCCAGGCTAATGTACCGGAAATAAAAAATAATACAGCCGATTCCGAAGATAAAATTGCCAGTAAAACAGTTACCGGCAAAGCGGTAAAGGAAAGCGGCATCTCAAAGGCTCTTACCCCTGCCGGCAATAATCCCGAAGGAAGAGGAATTGGCAACGGCAGAGGAACCGGAAGCGGAATTGGAAACGGAATAGGTAACGGCATTGGGGATGGAATGGGAGACGGCATTGGAATTAACTGGGGAGGCGGTATAAGAAAGATTTACAGCTACCGTATTCCTGACTATCCAGCCGGAGTGGCAAAGGAAATTGATGTTAAATTAAGGTTCTCCATTTTACCCGATGGAAGCGTTGGCAGAATTACAATTCTTCAGAAAGTTGATTCGAGACTAGAACAGGTTGCAACTGATGCCCTGAGGCTTTGGCGTTTTGAACCGCTCCCTTCTAATGCAGAACAGACTGTTCAGATTGCGGTTATTAATTTCCCCTTCAGACTCAGATAATTTTTTTTAATTCACTTCAGCTTATTTTTACCAGAGTCATTGTAATATCATCATTCTGTAAGGCTTTGCCGCGGAATTTCTTTAATTCTATATGAATCTCTTCAAGCAGTTCCTTGGCGCTCTTGCCGTTTCTAAGTTTTAGGATCTCCTGGAATTTGCATAATCCGAATAATTCCTTAAACTCATTTTCAGCTTCATTCACGCCGTCCGAATAGAAAAAGAACATTTCATT
>JAEXUB010000148.1 GCA_023453125.1 Bacteroidota bacterium | reverse complement strand
CATCGGATCTGAGCAAATTCGGCAATCTCTCCTATAGAAGGGCTTCGCGTACATTAATTAAGCTTGTACGTGCCAATATGCTTTACATTCATCAAAAGGATAACGGAGAGAATTTTTTCACCAATGCCGGGTAGTTTAACCTTTCGTATCAAATTGTCTGCGAAGATCAAATATTGAAATACCGTATGCTACCGCAACATTAAGGGACTGTTTAATGCCGTACTGGGGAATTTCAAGAGAAAAATCGCATAAGTCCAGCAGTTCCTGCGATACTCCCTTAATTTCATTTCCAATTATAAGAGCCGCCGGAAAATTCTCCGCATTAAAGGAATAATGAGGAGTGCTCTTCTCGGTCTGCTCAAGAGCCCCTATTTTAAATCCCTTTGACTTTAAATCCAGGATAACATCCATAGGGTCTTTAACATATTCCCAGGGCACACTGTTCTGGGCGCCAAGTGCAGTTTTTAAGACCTCCTTTTTGGGAGGATGAGGGGTATAACCGCACAGATATAATTTCTCTATCATTGCTCCGTCTGAAGTTCTGAATATTGACCCGACATTATAACTGCTCCGTATGCTGTTCAATATTACATAAACGGGAAGTTTTTTTACCGTTTCGATTGTATCTAGTGTAGACCTGTTCTGCGAAATTTCATCGTGCGATAGTTTTCTCATAACCTACTTTGATGTTAATTTAAGTCCTATAATGCCTACTATGATAACAAAAAGGAAGAAGACCCTAAGCAGTTCTTTCGGCTCGTTAAAGAAGAGGATTCCGTAAACGGCTGTTCCGAAGGCCCCTATTCCTGTCCATACCGCATAGGCGGTGCCTATTGGAAGATTCTTAGCCCCCATTGCGAGGAACACATAGCTCAGAATCATAGTAATGACGGTAAATATGCTTGCCTTCAGGTTTTTAAATCCATCGCTGTACTTAAGCCCTACGGCCCAGCATACTTCGAATACGGATGCTATCAGTATATAAATCCACGGCATAATAATTATGAATACTTCTGTTTGTTGGAAATCATTTCAATTGCTTTTTCAATTCTTCTGGTGCGTGTTTCCGGCTTCTTGGCGCTTTCAATCCAGTTTACATATTCTTTGCGGTGGGTAAATGCAAAGTCATCAAAAATCTCCGCCGCTTTTTTGTTTTTTGAAAGGGCCTTTTTAAAATCATCGGGGACTGTAACAGTTCTTTCTTCGGTATCCGGTTCCATCACGATTTTAACAATATCTCCCGGCTGTTTACCTATAGCATCCCTTATCTCTTTTCTAACAGGGATAAGATATTCTCCGTGCATAAAGGCAGTTGTAGTGCGGTAGGTATGTTTATCAATAGTCACTTTAACCTTTGCACGTGCATTGCCGAAAACTTCTTTTACATCGAACGGGATGTAGATGCCTGCGCCTCCCCGTTCTCCGGCTTCGAGTTTAGCGGTAAAAGTCTGCTTTTTCATATTGATGCCAAATAATTGTTAATCCGGTTACAAAGGTAAGAATTTTGGATGAACTTTCTGAGATGAATTTAAAATAAAAAAGCGGGGCAATAACCCCGCTTTTGTGAGGTTAAAATTTATTTCTTTTTAAGAGAGGCAAGCCAATTTGAAAGAACTTTCAATTCATCGTCAGTTCCTTTAAATGCCATTCCATGCGGTTTGCCATTAAGCTTTTCTTCTTTTTTGAGGTATTTGCCAATCCATTCAGCTTTCTGTGTAGCGCCGACGTTTGAAAGATCCGGAGCTTTTCCCTTTGTTGTAAGTTTCTCAGTTTCAACTGCGTGGCACATTCCGCATTTTGCGTTCTGGAAAACATCTTTGCCTGTAACTTTCTTATCCTGAGCCTGTACAGAAACAGTTACAAGAAACAGGAAAGCTGCAGCAAGGAAAAGTTTTGTGTATTTCATTTTGTTCCTCTTTATTTTGTTATGAGTTAAGTTATTATCGGATTAATTTCCTCGAAATTTACCCTTAATATTTCTTCTTATAGCGTATAACACATAAATGAGAAAAAGGTTCCAGATAAAAGGAGCTTAATGCCCTCTGTGTGATGCGCAACAAATTTATTCCCCCTAATTTCATATATTTGCATAAAAAAATCTATGCTTGAAGAGAAACAGGAAAAATTTTTTATAAAAGTACATTTACCTCTTTTTTTGGTCCAGATTTGCTTTGCATCTCTCCCCATTTATTCAAAAATAGCCTTTAAGACCTTCGGTCCCGGCATATTGGCGTTTTTGCGCATTTCAACTGTAGCACTCATTTTTGCGTCCGTCTTTTTTTTCTTTCAGAGGGAGAAGATTAAGGAAAAGAAGCATCTTCTCTATTTTGCCGCGCTGGCTTTCTTCGGGGCAACCGGAAATATCTTCTTCTATTTAAAAGGGTTGGAATTATCCACTGCAATTAATGCTACAATTATTGTTTCTTCCGTGCCGGTATTTACAATTCTTGTGGCGGTTATTATGCGGCAGGAGAAATTTTCATACGGAAAGCTGATAGGCATTGTAGTGGCGGTCTTAGGAGTAAGCAATCTCATAAATTTCAGCCAGTTTCAGATGGGGGGATATCTTACCGGCAATCTGCTGGTGGTTCTCAATTCTTTCTTATATTCAATATATCTTGTAATGATAAAGCCGATGCTTAAAATATACAGGCCATTTACAATTCTTACTTATGTTTTCATTTTCGCTTCAATTGAAATTATTCCCTTAACAATAGGGGATTTTCTCCGTTTCGATTTTGCTTCGGCAGATGCGGCGAGCCTGTTCCCCCTTTTTATGGTGCTTACATTCGGCACTTTATTTCCTTATCTGCTTAACAGCCTCGCATTAAAGCACGCGCCCTCTTCCCTTGTGGCAATTTATGTTTACCTCCAGCCGGTACTTGCGGCGCTGCTTGCAGTAATAATGCTCGGGGAAGTAATTACCTTTACAATGATTATTTCCGCCGTTCTTATTATTATAGGTGTTACAATAGTGCGGTTTCCGAATTTAATATTTTTATCAAGAAAAAGATTGGAGTAGACCGGTTATGTTCTGGTTAAAATTAATTAGAGACATTCTAAAGATATTCCGCGAAGGGGAATCGCCGAAGCAGGTTGCTTTGGGATTTGCCCTCGGCTCAATTGTTGGGCTCTCCCCATCGTTCAACCTTCAGGGTATTATTGTCTGGATACTGATTCTTATCCTGAATGTAAATATGGGAGCGGCCGTTCTCGGCTTCACATTATTCGGGCTGATTGCATTCCTGTTCGATCCTCTTTTCCATCAGTTCGGGTTTCTACTGCTTACAAAGCTCGATTTCCTTTTCGGCACATATACAACAATGTACAATGCCCCGGTAGCCCCGCTTTCAAAGTTCAACAATACGGTAGTGCTCGGGAGTTTTGTTTCGGCTCTCATTTTATTTACACCCGTTTATTTCGGAATGAAATACTTTGTTATCGAATACCGGAAGCATATCGGTGCGAAGGTTCAGAAATGGAAAGTCTATCAGGTAATTAATAAGAGCGCAATGGTTAGATGGTATGTTAAAGTACGCGATCTGGGAGGCCTGAGATGAGAAAGAAATTCTTATTGTTCCTTATTATACCTGCATTGGTATTCTTCCTTGTAATCTATTTTTTCCTCGACGGATGGATTGAGAAAAGTATTGAAGAGACCGGTGAGGAAATTGTTGGCGCCAAAGTTGAAATTGATAATCTTAAAGTGAGCTTCTTCCCGGTAGGAATACAATGGGATGCAATGCAGGTGGCAAATCCAAATTCAACCTGGGAAAACCTCTTTGAGACAAAAAAAGTAAAATTCGAAATGGATGCCAACCAGCTCCTCCGGAGCAAATACATAATTGAGACCATTGAAGTGCACAATCTGGTTATAGGCACAAAGCGTACAAGCGACGGAGCTCTTCCCCCCGACAGAAGGAAAAAATCTGTTCTTGCCAGCGCGGAACGCAACTTTACACGGCTTGCGGAAGACGCTCTCAAAAAAACTCTCGGCGCCAATCCCATTTTTGATGTGGATAAGCTGAAACACGGATTCAATCCCGACAGCCTTATTGCAGGATTCGACATTAAAACAATCAGGAATATAGATACCCTTAAGAAGCGGGTTGATAATGCCGTTGTTCAGTGGAACGGAATTAAAAATGACTACGAGAAAACGAAAAACAGAATTCTGGAAGTTGAAACCGGCATTAAGGCGATTGATATCAATCAGCTTAATAACGCGCAGAGCATACTAAACGCTGTTACTACTGTTGATAATGCCCTTAAGACTGTTAATGAGGTTACCAATGCAGTCGAGAAAACAGGTAAGACTGCATCTAATATGGTGAATACCGCCGCGGCTTCAATCGATTCAATTGATAATTTTATTAAGTACGATTATGAAAGACTCAAGAATGCGGCTCGCATTCCATCCATATCACTCCCCGGTGTGGCCCAGCTTCTCGTAGGCAGCGAAATGTATGAAAGAGCGAAGAAGTATCTCTATTGGGTTGATGCCGCCCGCGCAAACATTAAAAAATATTCTCCTGAACCTGAAATTGAGAAACCGGAACGCTTTGAGGGGCAGGATATTAAATTCCCAATCGAAAGAGGATACCCGAAACTGTGGATTAAAAACATTCTGCTTACCTACGGTGCAGATGACAAGCCCTCCAATGATGAGATAAGGGCTAAGGGGAAGGCTAAGAATATTTCGGATAACCAGCGCGTTACCGGACTCCCGATGACAATTGAACTTGAAGGAGCAGGGGATAAGCAGAGAAAATTAAGCCTTACCGGATTATTCGACAGGAGAAAGGATACTCCTCTTGATGAATATACCGCAAAGCTGGAGGGGGTTCCGGTAGGGGAATTTAAAATAGGCAATTCCGATTTCCTTCCTTCGGGCATTACAAACGGGGTGCTTACATCATCCCTTAAAATCTCGGTGCCGGGGGATAACTTCGATTCAAAGATCAGATTTGACCTTAAGAACTTTCTGGTGCAGTTCTCTAAAGAACCAAAGAACATTGCAGAGTCTATTGTGCACGACGTACTGAAGGGAATTAACTCTATGTATGTTGAACTCAGAATGTGGAATGCCGGAAACAGTTTTGATGTGGCTCTGGCTACCGACCTTGACGAGAAACTTTCTAAAAGGCTTACAGAAGTTATCGGCAAAGAATTCCAGAAACTGCTGGATGACTTAAGGACAAAATTCTACGCATTCATAGATGATAAAAAGAAGGAGTTCGAGAAAATTTACGCATCCAAACTGGAAGATGTTAAGAAGCAGCTTAACGGCTACGAGACTCTCTTTACCGATAAGACAGCCTTCATTGAGGCTAAGAAAAAAGAGCTTACTGATAAACTGAATAAGGAAAAGAATAATTTTATTGAGGATAAACTGAAGGATATCTTCAAAAAGAGATAACAAATCTTCTAATTGGGATTCCGGGCATTAAAAATGGGTATTTGCTCATTTTTAATGCCTTTTTTATTTGCCTGAATATTAATTTAACTTTTAATTATTGTGCAGTGTCAAAATATAAATTAACGGCAGGCAAAGGCAATGGACCTTCTTGAAGTAACAAAACAAAATAAGAAAGGTTTTTCGGTTATCTTCGGACTGATAATAATTGAGCACATTGCCTGGATTCTGGAGCCCACTTTCTTCGGGAATCTTATTGATGCCTTTCTTGAGAACAATAATCTGCAAACAGTGTTCAGCGACTCAGCACGCTATATTCCTCTCTTCTTATGGATTGGCGTCTATTTTGTAAATTCAGGCGCAGGTGCTTTAAGAAGAGGAGTTGAACCTAAGGTATTCCAGAGAATGTTCGCTAAGATTGCCGGCCGATTGTCTGACCAGTCTGCTTCTAAAGGGCTGGATGTCTCTATTGCCGCCGGGAGGGCACAGCTTTCGCAGGAGTATATTTCCTTCTTTCAATACAGGGTACCCGAAGGAATTGAACAGATAATTTCAATTGCGGGGGCTATTGCCGCTCTTACTCTATTCGATTATAAAATCTCTCTTGCCTGCCTTATTGTGGCGCTGCCGATTTTCTATATGGGAAAAATCTACAATACCAAGGTGGCTGTTTTGCAGAGAGGGTATCACGACGATTACGAGAATCTCTATAAGATATTCAGCACCGGGGATAAGGAGGAGTTTAACAGATTCTTTAAATCAATTGAAAAGTCGAAGAGGAAAATCGGATTCTGGAATGCAGCAAATTTCAGTATTATGAGGCTGGTACTTTTAATTATTTTTATAATCGTTATGATTATTGCCATTGATGAAGAGGTATCAATTGGAGATTTCTATTCCATTGTAGCTTATCTCTGGACATTTATGAGCTCCGTTGAATATCTGCCCGACCTTATGGAAAGCAGGGTGGCTATTAAAGATATTTCAAGAAGGATTAAAGAGCTGGAATAAAGGATCAGGTTCATTCCTTCTAATATTCTTCATTTATTCTTATTTTTGAGTATGATAAAGGAAAAAATATTCAGAATTGCCTGCATTGGGTGCGGGGCAAGGGGACAGATGTACACGGCCCTTGCATCGGAAATGAAAGATAAATTTTTGGTAACCGCGGCTGCAGACCCGGTGACTGAAAGAGTAGATAAAGTAAGAATTAATTCGGGCAATCCCGGTTTTATCTCGTTCGGTTCTGCCGATGATCTTCTAAGCCGTCCAAAGCTTGCAGACCTGCTGATTATTGCAACCCAGGACGGAATGCATTTTGATAACTGCATTAAGGCAATTGACGCCGGTTATGATATTCTGCTGGAGAAACCGGTAGCAACAAATCTTGAAGATATTTTTTACCTTGAAAAATATGCAGCTCAAAAGAAGAGCCGAATTATGGTCTGTTATGTTCTCCGCTTTTCGCCGTTCTATAAAAAGGTTAAGGAAATAATTTCCGCCGGACTTCTGGGGGATATAATCAATATGAATTATACTCTCGGAATTACTCCCTGGAGGATGGCTCACTCTTTTGTAAGGGGGCATTGGGCTGCTGCAGGGGAAAGCACTCCTACAATTGTCGCCAAGGCTTGTCACGATACCGATATTATTCAATGGCTTATAGAAAAGAAATGTCTTTCTGTTGCAAGCTCAGGTTCTTTAAGCCATTTTAAGAAAAAGAATGCTCCGGCCGGAGCCCCCGAAAGATGCACGCTTGGTTGTCCTGTTGAAAAAGATTGCATTTACAGCGCATTAAGATATGCCGGCGATAAAAAATATCCCTGGCTTCCGCAGATATACGACAGAGCAGAATCTGCACAGGTAAATGAAATTATTGATTGGCTTAATTCAAGTCCCTGGGGAAGATGCGTGTATAATTGCGATAACGATGCGCTCGACCACCAGTCCCTATTAATGAATTTTGAGGATAACATTACCTGTACTTTTACAATGAGCGCATTTGAACAGGGGAGGCATCTGGAAATTTACGGCACTAAAGGAGTGCTTAAAGGGGGAGATACTTACCGCAGTAATTTTAATGCTGAAATTCTTCTAATCCCCCACGAAGGAAAAACGGAAATCTTTAATGTAACCGAAAACCTCGATTCCGTTCAGATGAGAATTAAAAGGGACCGGCGGCTGATTGAAAAACTCTACTGCGAAATGGCTTATTCCTGCAATGAAAATATTGAAAGTTCACTCAGCGATTCAATTCACGGACATTTAATTGCTTTTGCCGCTGAGCAGGCGCGCAAGGAGAATAAGGTGATATCCCTTAATTCACTTGAAAACAGGGGTTTTTAGAGTATTTTAGTTAGTAAGTTAAAACCCATCCAATTGCACCGCCGCGGAATTTAAGTAACTGCCCGCTTTACACCTGTTTTTATTTGCAAAATAATTTCCTATAATACAAGTGACAAAACACAGGGAGTAATAAAATGAAAAGATTACTTTCAATTTTGCTCTTGTTGGTTTTTGTTAGCTCAACCATAACAGCTCAGGAAAAGAAGTCAACACCCTCCGATGCCGAAGCCTGGGTTAAAAAAGCTATCGCGTTATACAAAGAAGCGGGGCTCGAAAAATCCTTCAAAGAATTCAGCAATCCTAATGGTATGTTTACCAAAGGGGATCTTTATATTATGGTATACGACCTCGAAGGAAAATGCCTTGCTCACGGAAGTGATAGTTCCGCGGTTGGAAAAGTTAGATTAGATCTCACCGACCCGGACGGTAAATTTATTATTAAAGATAGAATTGAGATCGCAAAGAACAAAGGTGCCGGATGGCAGAACTACAGATGGGCTCATCCGGTTACAAAACAGGTTGAAGATAAAGCTGTCTATGTAGAAAAAGTTGACGGTTATGTTTTCACCTGCGGTGCCTACGGAGCTAAAAAGTAGTTTTTCCGTGGTACCGGTCCCCAATAATTTAAGGATGCGCATTGCACCGCGCATCCTTATGCTTTTTAAACCCCGATGAAGTTTGAACTTCTTTGCCGTTGTAGAAACCATTGCCGTCAGGGACCACATTGCCGTC
>JAEXUB010000137.1 GCA_023453125.1 Bacteroidota bacterium | reverse complement strand
CCGTAGAAAGATATGTCCAAAATAACAAAATGCGCCAAAAACGCAACCATTTATGGCAGCAACTTACAGAACCCGCATTAATTACTCAAAGGATTAGTTTAAGGCCCGGCAGTAAAATTACTGCCGGCTCTAATTTTTACTACGCGGGGCAGTCCTGTTTTTATTCGTAAACCGGTATAATTTTCCACATAGATTCAATTGGAGGGGTAATAAGACAGGTGAAATTATCCATCCGGTCAACTCCGCAGTCCCATACGCCGTTATTATTCTCATCAATCCAATCGAAAACAAATGAATATGGATCGAATGACCGCTCATCCCCCATCTTCCAATAAAGCCTTGTAGTTTTTCCGGCTCTAATTTCGAAACCGGGAATATTCTCATTCGGATTCTGAAGTGTGAATTTATTATTAATGAGGTAGTAACATCCCGAGGAGCAGAAATAGTTAACATTTGCCAGTGCGTTATCGTCTGTACAGGATCCGAGATATGAACTCATTGTTTCTTTCATAGTGACTGAGGAATTGTGGTCTGACTGATATACTGCGGTTCTGTAAAAAACATTCTTGAAAATAATTTTGACGCTGTTGTAAACCCCAGCAGAAAGATTTTCCGCTGTAAAAGTATAATCCGAGAATAATTTCTGCTGTGTATTCTCTCCGATTTTTATCCATGTAAGATTATCGGCGCCCCCGGGGGTAATTGTTCCCTTAGATACCCATATTTCTCTAACTGTCAGGAGAAGATCGGTAGTATGCATTTTGTAAATATTCGAAAATTTCTTTGAAAGCATAATGTCGTTTGGAATACTTGAAGCTGCTGAACTTTGCGAAGGGAGAGTTTTAACGCCGGCGAATATTATTTTTCCTGTCTGGCTTTCGCTTTCGGTACCATTATCCTTACACGAAAAGATGATGATGGCAGCAAACAGGAACAAGCAGATGGATAGCTTTGTTTTCATATTATTTCTCCGTCAATCTTAGACTAAAATAATAGTTTATTTATTTTGTGATGCTTATATCCGCAATCAAAAAAAGCCATCCATTAGAGAACAAATGTAATAAGTTTCCCGCAGTCCTAAACTATATTAAGTAATTGCCGGTGCAAAAACAACTCATTATAAAAGGACAAGGCATCCAAAGCACTTGCGGTTACTTTGCGGGTTCCCAAATAGCATTCAGAATTTTCCATTCCCCATTTATTCTTCCCAGATGAAGATAATCAATAAAATCGCGGCTGATGCATTTAACATCGGCAATATTATTCCCTATTTCCCTTATAATTATGGATAGAGTATTTTTTACGGCGGGATTTGCCGCAATTTCATTCGGTTTACTTTTGGTCCAGGCCACCATATTATTAAAATCGGCTTTCATAATAACCGTACTCTGCCCTTCTTTCCCCTGCCTAATACCTCTTTTGGCAAGCTCGGGATGAAGAGCCTTTGCCATTCTTTCCGCATCGGCCGAATACCAGCCTTCAATATAATTGGCAACGGTTTCCTTTATAGCGGTAGAATCGGGGATTCCCTGTGCAAATCCTTTTGCGGCTGCAAATGCAAACAATAATGTAATTAATAATATTTTTTTCATAACAGCTCCGATTATTTAATTTTCAACATTCTGACGCGCGAAAGGAAGTTCCGGTTTTATTTATTTATGCAAAAGGTATAATAAAGGGATAAACGGAAAGAGAGGTAAAAAGGAGGACCTTACGCCCTCCTTTTTACAGAAATTCAACAGGAAATTATTTTTTGTTCTTCACATATTTATCGAACCATTCAAACATTTCGGCAAGTACGTGCAGAACCGATTCTTTTGCGGTATAGCCGTGGCTTTCAAAAGGAAGCATAACAAGGCGTGTTTTGCCCCCATTCCCTTTAAGGGCCTGGTATAGGCGCTGTGACTGGATAGGGAATGTACCGGTATTGTTGTCCGCTTCGCCGTGAATAAGGAGAATAGGTTCTTTAAGTTTATCTGCATACATAAATGGGGAGACATTAAGATAAACCTGAGGAGCTTCCCATAACGATCTTCTTTCGCTCTGGAAACCGAATGGAGTCAATGTTCTGTTATATGCTCCGCTTCTTGCAACTCCTGCGGCAAAAAGATCTGAATGGGCAAGCAGGTTAGCGGTCATAAACGCGCCGTAACTGTGCCCTCCAACTCCTACTCTCTTAGGATCAATAATACCCATTCCGTCAAGTTTATCAATTGCCGCTTTTGCGCTTGCAACAATCTGCTGTATAAATGTATCATTCATTGTTTTCGGATCGCCGACGATAGGCATCTGCGCATTATCCAGAAGCGCATATCCCTGAGTAACATAAAATAACTGTGAATATCCCCTATAGAAGGTGAAACGGTGCTGCGAGCCTTTTACCTGTCCGGCCGTCTTTGCGTCCCCGTATTCAATAGGATATGCCCACAAGACTAACGGAAGCCTCTCCCCTTTTTTATAATTAACGGGAAGATATAGAGTGCCCGAGAGTTCTACTCCGTCATCCCTTTTATATTTAATAAGTTCTTTTTTGATGCTTGTAAGCTGCGGAGCAGGATCTTTAAATTCCGTTAAGGCTTTCCGGGCTCCGCTCTTAAGATCCACCATAAAATAATTAGGCACTTCGGTAGAGGATTCATATCTGGTTACTATGGAATTCCTATCATCGCCGGCAAAATCAACAAAAGATTCATATGTATTCGGTTTGCACCGGAAAAGCCTTTCTTTCTGCAGAGTATTAAGATTCATCTTGTCCAGAAAAGGCATATCCCCTTCGGGTGAAGAGCCGGTACCGGAGAGATAAATAAATCCGTTTTCATATATAACTACATTTTCCCCCGCCTGGTTAGTCTTATTAACCGATGAGCCCGGGTTGGCATAAGCATCCTGTGTATTCAGGTCAAAAATCACTTTCGGATCAGCCGGCTTATCGAAGTTCACAAGGAAAGTAGTTGACCATTTCCTCTTCCAGTCCGATTCCGATACAAATGCGAGCCCTTTCTCTTCAAGCCATTCAATTCCGGCAAAGCGGTTCTTTAACTTCATTACTTCCTTTGCGTTCTCCTTGAATGGTGCCGTAAGAGTCATTATTTTATCCCTGAAAGGAACCTGCTTTTCGGGGTCCCCTCCGTCAAGAGCTTCGACCCATACAAGTGTAGCCGGTTCCAGAGCGCGCCAGGTTATGGAACGGGGCGTAGTCGGCACGCCGTTAAGCGGAATCCCTTCGCCGAGCGGAATTTCGAATAAACTCTGAATCTTCTCGCCGTTCTTATCCCACATCTCGACACTCTTAGGGAATGAACCTGCAGTTACTGTGTATGAATAAGGCCTTTTGATTTTTGTAACGAGTGCATATTCGCCGTTGGGAGAAAAACTAATTGACTGATAAATGGCAGGCTTTCCAAGTTTCTTTTTTTCGCCCGTTAATACATTAATCTTTATAATCTGTGAAGTTGTGTAGTAATCAAAACATTTTTCATCGTATGCGCTCTGCAGAAGATCCTGATAAGTGGGAGCCGGTGAAGCCTTCCCCGCTGTTTCCTGCACATTAGGCCCCTGAGGAGCTTCGTCCGATTTAGGTGCAGGTCCCCTGTTTTCGGGAACGGTAAAGGCTATTACAGTCCTGCTGTCTTTCAGCCATCTGTATCCTCCCCCCATTGTCATATTCAGTAAACCGTTATATAAGGACTTGATATTGCCTGTAGCAGCATCGGCCATATAAAGCTTTACCCCTTTATCGGTATAAACTGAAAAGAGAATATATTTTTCATCATTGGACCATTGTGCGTTTCCCATTCTGGCTCCGGCAGGAGTCTTTATTTTAATTTCCTTTGAGTCTTTTATTCTTTTCAATATAAAGGCTGTATTAAAAGAAGTTACCTGACTGGAATTGTTAAACGGTGTAATTCTCATTCCGGCAATTCTGAGCAGAGGCTGACTCATATATGCAATTGAAGGCATTGCTTCATACTCAGTAAACATTATAAAATTACCTGCGGGACTAAGTGCTGCCCTTGGAGTCGGGGGGGCAGTAACAATATCAACAATTTCCTTTGGCGGGAGTTTATATTTTTCCTGTGCGCCTGTATAAGTAAATGCAAACAATATCATAAGCAGGCAGCTTACTGCTGTGAAATTTCTTTTCATCTTGTTGCTCCTTTAATTAATAAATTCAATTTTATTAAGCCGGTCTGTTGAATAATTCAGTCCCGAAACGGATATGGCAAAAAATAAGAATATTTTTGATTAAATTTTCAAAAGGATTCAATTTAGATTATTTAAACTCTTCGAATCTAATCGGGAACACTCCACTCCCCCTTAAAAGGGGGGATTTTCAATTATAATATCAATATGCCTTTACCTTGTGTATTTACCCCCGACAATTCCGCAGGGAATAAATTATCTGCACTATCCGGATTATCGATAATAGCTGATTTTTATTTTTATTATATTAATTCAGATAATTGGGAGGTTTAACAATGTCTTCCGGCAAACGGTATGTAACAGTAATCGCGGTAATTTTATTCCTTTTTTCATTAACCATACTTGCTCTCAACATATTCGATATTCCCCCGGATGCCGGCGAAGAATATGATCTGGACAAGATTTATTTTTACGGTCTCCATATTGCTCTCTGGTTAAGCGCCCCATATCTGCTAAGCCTCATTGTAAAAAAAATTCTCTGGAAAAGCGAATTCAAAAATGCATTCAGCGCAAAATCGATTGGTCTGGCAGAAGATACAAGTATTGTTTTAATTTACCTCGTATCCCTCTTTATACTTTTTTCAAAACTATTTCGCCTCAGCCTTAGCTTTGACCTGGTTCTCCTGTTTGTAATTATTGCCGCGGTTACAATATACCTGAGACCCAAATTCTTAAAACTGACAAAAGCAGGTTTTATAACCTCTGCACGTCCATTTAAGACAGGGGACTGGATAACCCTAAGGAACAAAGGGGGCGCTGATGTCGCAACCGGCAAAATCATCAGCTTCGACCCGAAATCCGTAAGACTTAAATCGGAATCGGATACGCTCCTTATTGTTCCGAACAATATTCTTACCGAGTTCATAATTGAAAACTTTCACGGTATTGAGAGAGAAGTTAAGCTGAATCTTACAGTTAAATTAAATGGCGGAATAGAAATTGAGAGGGGAAAGAGAATTCTTGCCGCAGCTGCAAGGCAGGCACTCCTTTCGGTCTCCGAACCGGGAAGCGGACACGTGGAAGTGCTGATTGAAAACATTTCGGAAACTGAAACAGTATACAATGTAAAATACACCTGTATCCCGTGGGAAGAGCACACTCCCCAATACCTTAAAGATTCCATTTTGACCACAATTAATCACCACCTGAAAATCGCTGGCATAAGAAGAGAGGAAGGTAAAGAGAATAATATTCTGGCTCATGCCGGTTTGTTCGACAAACTTACTCCCGAAGAGCTGGAATACCTTTTGAAATCTTCTGTTAAGAATCTTTTCCAAGGGGGGGATACCATTATAAGGCAGGGAGATTCCGGAAGCTCTATGTTTGTTCTGGCAGAGGGAATATTGAAAGTGACTATAAATGCAGGAGACAGGGAAACCATCAAGGCGGCTAATATATTCCCGGGGCAGTTCTTCGGCGAAATGTCTCTATTTACGGGAGAAGCTCGCTCAGCTACCGTAATTGCAGAAACTGATTCTGTTACAATTGAAATAACGAAAGATGCGGTAAAAAATATATTGAAAGGGAAACCTGAACTAGTTAATAATTTCAGCGAGATTATTGCCGAAAGACAGGGACAAAACCTTAAGGCAATGGACGACTATCTGAACAGAAAGGATTCTTTCATTCAGAAATTCGCACTGAAGATAAAATCATTCTTTGAAATTTAAAAGGAAATTATGCTTAAAATCGGTATTACCTGCGGATTCCTCTATCCCGATAAGGAGCGGAATACATACGAACCCAAAACCCTTAGTTTTGTAGAAAATGAAACTGTAAACTACGCCGCCTCTGCCGGCTGTCTGCCTATTATTATTCCGGACCTGCCCCCTGAATATCTCTTCCCTTTTCTTGACCGGCTGGACGGGATTATACTGCACGGCGGCGCAGACGTTGCTCCCGAAAGCTACGGCGAAAAACCAATCGGGGAATGGCTCGGTGATAAATATAGGGATGAATATGAGCTTAGGATAATTGATTACGCTTTTAAGAATGGGAAACCGGTTTTTGGAATATGCCGCGGGTGCCAGATTCTTAATGTCTATTTCGGCGGCACTTTATATCAGGATATTCCCACCCAGGTTAAAAATCATATTGTGCATTCAGACAGGGAAAAATTCGACCTGAATTTTCACACAATTGATTTCACCCCCGATAGTATACTAAATGATTTGTATAAAGGATCCGATTGCAGAATGGTTAATTCAATCCACCACCAGGCAGTAAAGGATCTTGGCAAAAATCTTATCCCTCTTGCAGTTTCCACCGAAGACGGAATTGTTGAGGCATTTATGCACACAGGGGGCAATGCAATCTATATGGGAATACAGTGGCATCCGGAATTTAACCATAATGCCGGCATCGAGCTGCTTGACGCGGATAAACTTATCGGATTCTTTTTGGGGGGCATCAGGTAAACCTCCACTTCTATTGGGGTAATTCAAGAGAAACCAACAAAAATACAGGAATAGATATGAGCAGACTTTTCTCCTCTTTAACAATCAGAGAAACAGAATTTAAAAACAGAATATTCATGGCTCCGATGTGCCAGTATTCCTGCACCGGAGGAGAAACCGCGGAGTGGCACCTGGTTCATTACGGAACCCGTGCAGTTGGAGGTGCCGGCCTAATTATTATGGAAGCGACTGCCGTTTCTCCTGAAGGGAGAATTTCCCCCGATGATGCAGGAATCTGGGATGATAAATTTATTGCAGGACTGAAAAAGATTACCGAAATAATAAAAGCCAATAACAGCGTACCAGGAATTCAGATTGCACACGCCGGAAGAAAAGGATCGGTTAATTCCGAATGGAAAGGGGGAGCCCCCTGCCCTGTTAACGAAGGAGGATGGATTCCCGTAGCTCCTTCTCCAATTCCTTTTAACGATTCATTTCCCCTTCCTAAAGAATTAAACACTTCTGAAATAAAAGAGATAATAGAAAAATTCCGTTTAGCCGCACAGCGCGCAGTAAAAGCGGGATTTGAAGTAATTGAAATTCATATGGCACACGGATACCTTGTTCATCAGTTCCTCTCCCCTCTTTCAAACAAAAGAGAAGATGAATATGGGGGTAACCTCGAGAATCGATGCCGTCTTTCAGTAGAAATTGCCGATGCCGTAAGGAAAGAAATTCCCTCATCTATGCCTTTATTTGTGAGGATATCAGCAACTGACTGGACAAAACACGGATGGGACCCGGATCAGTCGGTTGAGTTGGTTAAAAAACTTAAGGAATGCGGAGTGGATTTTATTGATTGTTCAACAGGGGGAAATGTATATGGCGCCGTAATTCCAGTAGGCCCGGGCTATCAGGTTCAGTTTTCAGAAAAAATAAAGGAGGAAACTGGTATTCTAACCGGTGCTGTTGGAATGATTACATTGCCTGAACAGGCGGAGAATATTATTGCCTCGGGTGCAGCGGATGCCGTACTGCTGGGAAAAGAACTTCTGCGGAATCCGTATTGGCCTTTGAAAGCCGCCGGCAAATTGAAGTCAAAGGTTGAGTGGCCAAAACAATATTTGAGAGCAAGAATATAATTTTATATCTTAAGGTATAGGGGAACCAAAGGTTCCCCTGTTCAGCAGCATTTAATGGAACACCTCTTCTTTTACGGTTTTGTTTTTTACTAAAACTGCCTTGAGGGAAAAAATGAGTAATATTTTGAAAAAAAATTCATCGGCCTCATTCAAATATGCGCGAAGGATTACATTCGCTTACTTTTTCGTAAGTGCGCTTTGGATTTTCTTTTCTGACATGCTGGTTAAAAGCATGGGTTTCCCGCCGCAGTTTTTCTCAACCGTGGAAATAATTAAAGGATGGTTTTTTGTTCTGGTTACCTCCCTTTTACTCTACAATCTTATTTTGAACGCATTAAAAAAACTGGAATCCGCTGAGAATAAGAGAAAAGAGAGCGAAGAATACAACCGGCGGCTCTTCAGCGAATCTCCGATTGGTCTGGCTTTAACTGATATGAAAGGAAAATTGGTAGATATCAATCCTGCCTACGCAGCAATAATGGGCAGGACTATTGAAGAATGTCTGGAATTGACATACTGGGATATAACGCCCGACAAATATGCTGAGCAGGAAAAGGAACAGCTGAGATTATTAAATTCTACCGGCAGATACGGCCCCTACGAAAAAGAGTATATCCACAAGGCAGGGCATCTGGTGCCTGTAAGGCTGCAGGGGATGCTGCTGGAGAAAGAGGGGGAAAAGTATATATGGTCAAGCGTTGACGACATAACCGACGAAGTAAATTCCCAAAAGAGTATGGCCGAATTAAACAAACAGATGGTAAATACTCTTGAAAGCATGAACGACGGCTTTGTATCGCTCGATAAAAACTGGCGTTATACATATATGAATAAAAAGGCGGGGGAAATATTCGGCCGGGATCCGGAGAAAATGAAGGGAGTTCATATCTGGACCGAATTCCCCGAGGGGATAGACCAGCCCTTTTATAAGAATTATTATAAGGCTATGGAAGAACAAAGGTTTATTCAAATGGAGGAATATTATCCTCCTTTCGATAAATGGTTCGAGAACAGGATCTATCCTTCCCCCGAAGGTTTATCAATATTCTTTTCCGATATAACCGAGAGAAAAAAACAGGCTGAGAAACTTCAGGTCTGGGAAGAAATCTTTAAACATTCAGCCTGGGGGGTAGTAATTACCGACGCGGTAAAAAACAAGGTAATTGCGGCTAATCCTGCCTGTTCTGAAATGTACGGGTATTCCGAAGATGAAATAATAAATAGGGATATTGCTGATTTTTCTGCTCCTGAAAGCGTAAAGGATCTGGGTAAAAATATTGAGCTTGTTAATTCCATAGGAGTTAACTCATACGAGTCTGTGCACATTAGAAAGGACGGCTCCCGGTTCCCTGTGCTGATTACCGTTACTGCATTCAAGGATGAAAAAGGAGAACTGATTTACCGTGCCGCAAATATTATTGATATTACAAAAAATAAGGCTGCAGACGAGGTAATAGCTGCCAGCGAAAAAAAATACCGCCATCTATTCGAGAATAATCCCATTCCAATGTGGATTTATGACCTTGAAACTCTTTCTTTCCTGGAAGTAAACCATGCGGCTATTAATAGCTACGGCTATTCAAAGGATGAATTCCTGTCAATGACCTTGAAGGATATCCGTCCAACCGAAGACGAAACAATCCTGATGTTCGACGTATCGCACACTACAGATATTTTGAACCGTGCCGGCATATGGAGGCATAAAAAGAAAAACGGGGAAATCATATTTGTTGAAATCACATCGCACTTGATACATTACGAAGACCGGGATGCAAGGCTTGTACTCTCTTACGACGTTACCCAGCGTTTTATTGCACAGAGCAAATCAGAACAGCTTACCAAGGAGACAAATGCTTTATACGGCGCTATGAGGCTTCTACAGCAGCTTGTTCCTCCTGAAGAGTTATCGCAGCAGATTATAAATGTTCTTGAAGAAATATTCGGTTTCGAGAACGGTGCCGTTTTACTCTTAATGGAAGATGGAAACACATTATACCCTTATGCAGTGAGCATGCAGGGAAAAGGAAAAACCTTCATTCAGGAAGATAAAGAATTTCTGGTAAGCCAGCGCATCAGCATTGACAAGGGGATTGTAGGCTGGTCAATTAAGAACAGACAGACTGTCAGGATAAACGAAACGGATAATGATCCGCGGTATTATCCTGTAAGGAGAGGAATACATTCCGAACTTTGCGTTCCCATAATAGTTGAGGATGAGGTAATCGGCGTAATAAATGTGGAATCTCCCCGCCCGAACGCTTATAGCGAATCGCACCAGAAGATTCTTGAGACTGCCTCTGCTCAGATTGGCATAAGCATTCATAATTCACAGCTCTACCAGAAGGCCCAGCTTGAAATTGCAGAAAGGATTAAAGCCGAGGAGGAAATTAAAAAGCTTAACGAAGAACTTGAACAGAGGGTTACTCTAAGAACCGCACAGCTTGAAGCAGCCAACAAGGAATTGGAGGCATTCAGCTATTCAGTATCGCACGACTTAAGAGTTCCTCTTAGAAGCATAAACGGATACAGCCGAATTCTGCTTGAAGATTATGCGGCACTTCTGGACGGCACAGGAAAAGATTATATTTCCAAAATTCTAAGCGGCTCTCAAAAGATGGCACTGCTAATTGACGAGTTATTAAATCTTGCCAGGCTTACCCGTTCTTCAATGAAAATTGAGAAGGTGAATCTATCTGAAATTGCACGTTCACTTTCTTCAACAATGAATGAAATCTATCCTGAAAGCAGGGCTGAATGCATAATTGAACCGGAAATAATTGTAAAGGGAGACTCTACACTTCTAAAACTGGCGCTTCAGAACCTAATGGATAATGCTTGGAAATTTGCATCGCACCGGAACGGCGCGCTCATTGAATTCGGCCGCAAGGTTATTGAGGGGGAAAATGTATTCTTCGTTAAGGATAACGGTGCAGGTTTTAATATGGAATACAGTTCTAAATTATTTACCCCCTTCCAGAGGCTCCACACCCCGGAAGAATTTTCCGGCTCGGGAGTGGGGCTTGCGACCGTCCAGAGAATTATTCAGCGCCACAAGGGAAAAGTCTGGGCAGAAGGTGAAGTTGATAAAGGCGCTGTGATATATTTTACCCTGAACCTTTAATTTTTTTCTTTCTGTCAATCCTTAATATTATCGGATTTTTTATTCTGATATTGAACTTTTCCCCTTTATCCCCTGTTATATTTTAAAAATGAGCAAAATGGCTCAATTCCAAAATAAATTGATGAAAGGCATAAGATGGCAGAAAATATTAAATACGGATTACTTTCTGAAGATATAGCATATCAGGAAAACTCTATAGTAAGCAGGCAGATAATTAAGAAAGCCAACGGCAATATAACCCTATTTGCATTCGGCAAGGGGGAATCTTTAACCGAACACACCTCCCCTTTTGAGGCGGTTGTATATATTGTAGAGGGGGAAATGGAAATCAGAATTGACGGTATCCCGTACACTCTAAAAACAGGCGAAATGATAGTAATGCCGGCAGACCACCCGCACGGATTGAAAGCCGTGGAAAACTGCAAGTTGCTTCTTACAATGATTAAATAATTTCTCTTCACTGCGCGGGGACCGGCTCCCCGCACAGCCTATTTTTTACCTGCTGTAATATACAACCGAGCTTTTGCTGTTACTGGAACTCCCTCCCCATTCATTCCGTTTTATCTTTAAATAACTATAGAGCGAAATGAAAATATATACCATTGAAAGGCACCTGTTATTACCGATTGATAAGGAAACTTGCTGGAATTTCTTTTCCAATCCGGCTAATCTGCAAAAGATTACCCCCCCTGATATGGATTTCGAGATACTAAGCGGGGCAGATAGTAAAATGTTTGCGGGCCAGATAATTGAATACCGGATAAAACTCTTTCCCGGGATAAAAGCCGGATGGGTAACCGAAATTACACACGCAGCAGAAGGGGAATATTTTGTCGATGAACAAAGATTCGGCCCATATAAATTCTGGCATCACAAACACTTTTTTAAGGAAACCGCAAATGGAATGGAAATAAGGGATGTTGTACATTATTCCCTTCCATTCGGCTTATTAGGCAATCTTGCCCATTTAATTTTTGTAAGAAGGAAACTCGAAAATATTTTCAATTTCCGCACACATTTCTTAAAAAATTATTTTAACTTGCAATAAAGAGTCGGCTTGTAAGACTTGCATTGAAAATAACAGGAGAGATTCGAATGAAACTGTCAAATACAATTAAACTTATAATCGCAGTTGCTATTCCTCTTGCCGTAGGAGCAGTAGCCGGAATGTTTACCTCAAAAGCTGTACCCGGCTGGTATGCAACGCTTATCAGGCCCTCATTCGCTCCCCCTAACTGGCTCTTCGGACCCGTTTGGAC
>JAEXUB010000109.1 GCA_023453125.1 Bacteroidota bacterium | reverse complement strand
TGCGGAATTGAGACTCATTTACTTTCCCAGGCTGTAACCGGCAAACTTGACCTCTTATATTTAGCAAAAAACCAGTTGGCAAACAGAGGCCTGGATAAATCGGGAAGGTGGGTCGGATTTGCTCAGGCAAAAAAAATACACGGAGTTGAATAATGTTGGACAATTTACTTCAGACAGCAAAGGATATTAATGAACGGGAAGGCTTGAATTTCCCAGATAAGATTTTAGAAAGCTCAACGCAGATTGATCTTCTTGATTTTGTTCAACATTTCGGACACCCATCGACAGCAAATTTATTAAAGCAAAAACAATTTTTTAACACTACTTCATTGCTCTTATTAAAGCTAATTGCTGAAGGGGAAATCGATATTGTTAAGATCGCACAAAGAGAATATGCTGAAAGAGAAAAGCGGAATAATTAATTATTCCGCTTTTGGGTCTAAAATTTCCAAATATAAAGTATTTTAATCCTCGGAGAACGCATCAATTATATTTTCTCAATTTGGCTTCAATTCTAGCTAGCAGTTGTAAGACGGCTCCTATCCCCATCAAAACCAATCCTGATATTATATAGGCAAATAGTGATAGAACCGGGAAATATATTTCAGACGAGTGCTCTCGTCCGACCATAAAAACAACTATGGCCGCAATTATAACTATTATTGATAGGGCTACAAAAACTGAACCCAATGTATTTCCCCAATGCAGGCTTTCCTTTCTAATCGGGACTAATTCATTTTCAGCTAATTGGGGAACAACTTCTAGGACTAGAGTCTCCTCCCCTCTTCTAATTTTGAAATAGACATTATTCTTTTGGGATAGTGTTTCTTTAATGTAGTCGAATTCTACGATGTTATTTACTCTGCTACTATTAACCATAATAATTAAATCATTTAACAGAAAACCAGCTTTTTCGGCTGGGCCCTCCGGTTCAATATCAGTAACTAGTAATCCTTTACCTCCGGGTGTATCAGCCAATCCGAATCCTAAAAACATTTTACCTCCAGCTATGAGTAAGAATGATTAACTAATTGTTCATTGTAAAATATTAAAAATTAAGGAGAAATGTTTTTCTCAATAAATAATAATTAGTTCAGATTGATATTTTCGGGGGTTCACTTATTCCAAAAATGTATCTTTCAAAGTTTCTTTTACCTTAGAAAGTTTCACCTGGTATTTTATTAATTCCTTTTGCAGTTCTTCGATTTGTTTACGCATCATTCCTATTTCATTTTCCAGCATAATAATGACATTATCTTTCTCGTCATTCTGATTGACTTTATCATCACTAAATCCCAAGAACCAAATAATGGGAGCCTTATGTTTATTGAGCTTGGTTAATAGTTTTATCCCAGGATTAATTCCTCTTGTTAAATACCTAGATAATTCACTTTGGCGCATTTCCAGGGCTTCTGCGCCCTTGGAAATGGAACCATATTTTTCAAGCACCCATATTCTAAATTTATCTGCAAAATCCATTTATAAGACCGAATATCCTTTATATTGATATAATACCTACATATTTTTAGGCAATATTACTTATACGATATATTTTTTAAACTTGACAATATATAGCGTATACGTTATATTGACTTGTAATAAAAATATTACAGAGTAAAAATGCCTATTGAGCCTAAAATATTGATCTGCGACATCTTAGTTAATCCTAAACTATTAAATATCTCAAAAATAGCCCGAGTGGCCAATCTTTCGCAATCTTATACAAGTTTGCTAATAAACGGCCAAAGAAAGAATCAAAAGGCTCAATGGTCAGTACGTAATGCCATAGTATCCCTCTATGGGGGAGTAATTACTTACAGCATTACAAAAAACAGGTAACAATGTCTTGATTTTAGCTTTAGAAATCGAACCAATTTCAGAAATAAATTAAGATTTAAATTACATAAAGTAAATAACCATTAAACAAAAAAAAGGAGCTACAAAGATGAAACGGTTTATTATAGTATTAGTATTGTTAATTACCTATTCCTCCTTAACGCCGGCTCAAGAAATCGGGAAAATAATCCCTATCCAGAATGCTGAGCAGCTTTTCGGAAAGGTGACCGAAGAGATTTCCATTCCACTCGAGCAATTGAAGGGTTATATCGCACAGTCAAAGACCTCAGTTTCATTCAACATTATTAACAGACAACTGCACGTTTTAGGAGACGGGCGAAAGGCTATTACTTCAGTCTCAGTTGATCTAGGCTCACGTGTTCAAGTTCATTTATTCTCTAAATCAATAATTGAAAAATTCATCTCGATTACCGAGACCAGGAAACTATCCACTGCAACAACAAAGATTATAATATTAGTTCAACTACGTGGAGATATTTTAACCATCTCAAATGGTACAGACATTTTAGAGTACTCCCAGCTTTGTCCTCCTTACTGCGGTTGAGGTACATATGTTTAAGTTATCTGAGTTCTTGACCAAATTGGATGCTGCTTACACATTGATACCCTTTATTATGTGTGCTATATATTTATTTAAGAGCAGAAATTCACTACAGTCAGTTTCAATTTTTATTTTTTCAATTTTTATAGTATTTATTACGGCTGCACAAATCATTATATCAGTTCTGGCTTATTCAAAGAGCCAGAACCTCTATTTACTGAAGTTTTTTATACCTACAGAGGCTTTTCTACTATTTACTTTCGGCTTACAATTCCAAATTGTGAGTATTAAAAAAGTAATTATTGTTTCACTTCTATTAGCATTAACCTGTCTGCTTTATGCAATTATAATTATCGAGAATGGGATGCCATATTATGCCTTTGTTTTCCAATATTTCCTAGCAAGCATCCTTTTTATCTATTGTTCCTACCTCAGATTACCTACTAAAAATGACAGATTAATTCTTTATTCTCTTCTTATATATTCTATAGCTGGATTTACATTTGCTGGTATTAGCCGGTTCGCACCTACCGAGGCTTTTATAGTTTTTTCGATTTTAAGCATCGGTTCGAAATTTTTATTCTCATACATTTTTTACAAAATAATGGAGGCATTATGGAATTAGCTTCAAATGTCGTAATTGTTTTATCTGTTACTTTAGCGGTCGCATTTGTTAACTGGATATTTAGTCTGACAAAGCGGAACAAGGAACTGGAAGAAAAGAATCTATTTAATTCCGTGGAAGACCTTGGAAACAAGATCGCACAAAAGATTGATGAAAGAATCGCTTTAATCCCAAGACCATTAACCGAAGACATCCGCAGGAATGAGGAAACATCACTGTTCTTTTCTGTCTTTACAGAAAGAGAAATTCAGATTGGTCAGCTCATTGTGACCGGGATAACGAATAAGGAGGTGGCAGAGAAATTGGGTACATCACCATCCACGGTGAATAATCAAATTGAGAATATGAGAAAGAAATG
This sequence comes from Bacteroidota bacterium, assembly GCA_023453125.1. GTDB lineage: Bacteria > Bacteroidota > Ignavibacteria > Ignavibacteriales > Melioribacteraceae > JAEXUB01. Next base: position 6,562 of record JAEXUB010000109.1, on the reverse strand, counting down.
TGGGGCCAAGAATAAAGCAGGCTTAGTTTCTTACTTATTAGAACATGAACTGGTGTAATTATGGAAATGGAAAATCTTCAAAACTTGATTTCCTTACAAAAATTGGCCCGATTAGAAGACCCTTTGAATTTTAATAAAGCCTACGAAAGAATACGAGCTCGTGCAAAACGGGGGAAGTATACTTCTTATGTAAAAATTAAAGGAGAGGGTTTTGTAAGTATTTCCGATCCGGGAATACCTATTCAATTGCAGAACATTGTAAGAAATTCCGAAGTAAATACTTGCTCTGATGTTTTGAAGGTCAACAAAGAAGAATTAGAATTTGAGAATGAGCTTTCTGATAAACAAAACAAAATAGCACTAGCAAGAGCTGATGTTATAAGTAAATATCTGGCTTTGACTCAAAATTCTCCTTATAAAACATTAGAAGCAAAGACTAAATTTATTAACGCATATAACAATGCTGCATTCCCGGATTTACACAATATTACTGGGCCTTTGAATTTTAAAACAGTCGAGAGATGGAAACAGATCTACCTTTCCAATAAAAGAGATTATCGGGTGCTGGCTCCTCAATACAAGTCAAGAAAGAGCTCTGGTGTTACACCGGAGCAATCATCCATATTAATCAGATTATTCTTAAGTCCAAATAAGCCTCTAATCAGTGAAGTAATAAGGTATGCCTTAGACATTTTTGAAGCAAAGAGATTGCCTCATATTAGATCGGAGGCGACGTACAGAAGGTTTCTGGAATCTTGGAAAAAAGAGCATTATGCAGATTATGTCTTCTATAGGGAAGGCGAGAAAGCATTGGATGACAAGGTACTCCCCTATCTGGAAAGAGATTTTTCCCTAATCGAGGTGGGAGATATAATTGTAGCTGATGGTCATGTTCTAAATTTTGACATAATAAATCCTTTTACTGGCAAGCCAAAGCGTATGATGTTAGTGCTATTCTTGGATATGAAAAGCAATATGCCACTGGGATGGGAAATCTCTCCGACTGAGAATACATTTGCAATTTCGATTGCATTGCGAAGATCCATTTTACGTTTAGGCAAGTTTCCTAAAGTAATTTATCTGGATAATGGTAGAGCCTTTTCTTCTAAGTTCTTTAATGGAATGGATTTTGATTCTTCAGGCATCAAAGGATTGTTCGAAAGAATTGGCGCAAAAGTTATTACTGCAATCCCCTACCATGCACAATCGAAAACAATTGAGAGATTTTTCAGTACCTTTTCGGAACTCGAGCGCTTAATTCCAACTTACACTGGGACATCAATTGAGTTAAAGCCACCAAGAATGAACCGTGGTGAAAAACTTCATAATAACCTTTACAATAAATTTATGAGTGGGTCTTCAATCGATATTTTCAAAGCACACCAAGCTATTGCCTGGTGGTTTGATGTATATGCCGAAAGAAAGCAGCAAGAAGGACATCTTAAAGGCCTGCGCCCCATCGATTTATTTGAAAAAGGCAAAGGTCCTGGTGTTGATAAAAAAGAACTAATGCATTTAATGATGTCGCAAGAAATCAAAACAATCTACAGAAACGGCATTAGGATGTTTAACACATCTTTCTGGCATGAAACTCTTTTCGGAAGGAAACTGGATGAAGTACTTGTCCGTTTTGACATACTTGAGAATGAGTCCATCTTCGTCTACGATAAATCTGGAGAATTCCTTTGTGAAGCACGTCGCATAGATAAAGTACATCCAGCCGCCGGCATATTAGGTTCAGAGGAAGATGTAAAATTACTTCATGACCAATTAGAAAGAAAGAATTCACTCAAAAAATTGGTCGTCGGAGATGCAAAGAAGTTTCTTCAGGATGAGATATATCCAACAGCAAAAAGACAGTTTGAGAATAATATTATTACTCTCAAATCTGATTCTCAATTGAATGAAGGCATTGCTAGTCCTCAGCCTAGTGCAAGAAAGAGGAAAAGTCTGACAGATTCCTGGAAAATGCCTGAGAATGGAACGGCTAAAAATATTGATTTAATATCTAAAGTCTCCGGAGAGTGATATGAAGATTCCGCCTAAAATAGTTGAAAGAATAATCAGAAATAACGCCGTCGGAATAATTTATAATTTTGATTCTGAAGACCAAAAGGAATTTATTGACAGGATTCAAAAGGATAACCATATAATAATCGACGGTAAAGGTGCCTTTACTCCAGATATGTTACGCAATAGAATTAGTTATTATCTAAAAATTAAAAACATGTCATGGAATATGCTGCCAATTTTAATCCCAGGTAAAATGATTGCAATAACTAATGCTGATATGATTAAAATAGGATTTGCTAGAGTCTTTGAGGATTTCAAAAGAAATAGAATACCTCTTTTGCTCCTATTAAATAAAGATACAAATATGGTCAATATAAGAAATTTTCATACATATCAAACGTCAATGATAATAGAATACGATTATTCAAAAATGAAAAAAGTTTAAATAAATAAAAGCCCTGGAACCGCCACGCGGCCAAGCAGTTACGGAACCAGGGGCAAACCTCAACAAAATAAGAATGGAGGCATAGTAAATTATGTCAAATTTAACCAATGAGCAAATTCAAGAAATCCGTGATTTATTAAGAAACTTCCTCAAAGAAAATCCCAAAATATCGCAGGTTACAGTCGGGAAAAATATTGGCTATAGCAGTACTACAATCAACCAATTCTTAAACGGTACTTATCCTACTGAATCCACGCTTCCAGAAATCGCTGCAAAAATCCATACTTACATAAAGTCGGCAATATCCAATGCTGATTCTTATGGGAGCAAAGGTGTATTAAAATTCGCAATGACAACAGCAGCTGAAAATATTTTTAAGATTGCCCATTATTCTCAACTTGCAAGAACTATTGGTGTAGTAACTGGTGTACCGGGCTGTGGTAAAACTATTGCCTGCAAGGAATTCAAGAGAAGGAATCCAACTGCAATACTAATTGAAGTAACCCCTTTAGTAACTCAAAAAAGTTTGCTAAAGGACCTGGCTGAGGAGTTAAAAATACCAACAACATATTTCAGAAGAGATTTAGAGTTCAATCAGCCCAGAGATGTCCTCTTTAGGTCAATAATTTCAAAATTACAGGACACAAATAGAATACTGATTATTGACGAAGGCGAAAATCTAACTGTCCCTTGCCTTGAAATAATAAGAAGAATTCAAGATTTCACCAAAATTGGAATGCTTATCTGCGGGACATCAAAACTTCTAGATAGGTTAAGAGGACAAAGGAAAGAACTTCAACAGCTATTCTCCCGTGTTGGCTTCCAAAAAGAGATTACTACCTTAGAGTTCCAGGATGTTAAGGCTATACTTCTCATCAATTATCCAGAGGCCATTAAATTCACTCAAACATTCCTTTCACTTTCTAAACATAATGGCCGTTATCTGCAGCACCTAATATCAATTGTTCGCAAATCAATCGAAGATTCCAAATTAGAATTATGCGACGAATTAATTGACGACGCAGCTTCATCATTAATGACATAGCCATGAGATTGAATAAGAACAAATACTATTTAATACGAATTTCCTCATCGAAACTTGGCAATGGGCAGAAAGACCCATTATTCGGCAACCGTTTCACTGCGAAGTGGAACGGCTGCCATTTCCTTATTGGAAGAATACCGTATAAGCGCCAATTACAAAGTGTAAAAGTAATTAAGGCTTGTAATGTCAACAATTAAAGGCTATTCGGACATAATTATCACTGACCATATTTGCCAGCGATATATTCAAAGATTTAATCCGAATCTGGAATCCATCATGGATAAAAAAGCACGTTTAATTGCCGCCAGAGAGGCCATTAAAACGATATTAAACGATGCCCGCTACGTTTCGGATAACCAGGACGGAATCCTCATGGAAAGCGCTGCGTTTAAGGCCAGAATAGTCATTAAAAACAAAATTCTAATAACCATTCTCACCCTGGATAACAAGGTGAAAATGAGAGAAAGAAAAATTAGGGAGACAAAAGATGATACAGAATAAAATTTTAACCGTAACCTTTTCCAATGGGCAGGTATATGATATTCCGGTCTCTGCAATCATAAATCATTATTCAAATAATGTAGCCAAAAAAGCATTAGGCACTTTTGGAGAAAAGGCCGTCGCAGAGGCAACTGAGTATTTTGAGCAACATCCTGAGCAGCTCTTAGAATATGCATCCTTTGCAATGAGTTTTATTGATGTAATTCTTGTTGCGGAGGAAAGAGCACTTTCAATTATGCAGAAAGAACTGGAATGGAAAGTAGCCAGCAAACAATTATCAGACCAAATAACGAGGTAAAAGTGCCCAACGCATATACAATAGCACGTGACCTGGCGGCAATAAAGAAAAAATACGGTGAGGATGTTATGCTCTCAATAGCCTCCTCTACCATTTCATTTTTTGCCGTAAACTGGGATGATATACTGCAGAGAACTTTTGACGACATCGAATTTCAAAAAATAATTAAAAAGGAAGATCCAATGGCAAAGGACAAAATTTTACTAGCCGAAGCCTGCTCAAAATTCCCTGAGCTATCTGAGCTTGCAGCGCTTGAGGCCTATGCTCATAGCTTAGAGCAGGAAGCTGAAAAAAATAAGCTTACAAATCAAACAGAGTATAATAAGCTTGCAGTCAAATTTCTCGATACAAAAATGTTATTCCGGCGCCTGGAAGCCAGAGCAAAAAAAGAGAAAGAAAAGGAAGCTGTTTAAGAGGTTATTTATGTATAGAGTTAACGCAGATAAAATAGAAAGGATTCAACGCTTCGGCATTACAGCTGACCTCCCCTTATTTAATCAGCCACAAGATGTACCAACCATACAGCATCCAAACTGGCTCTGGAGCGGGACCGGTCTCAAGGCCGATATTTACAATAAGCTGAAAGAGAAATTTGCCGAAGATTCATTCCTGTATTTGAATGCGTTAATAATCCTTGGCGGCAAGGCTACAGATCACCAGGTTAAGGAATATTTCTCTGACCCGGAAAAATGGCCGCTTCATATAGTATCGGCCCGGCGTAACTACTTTACTAAAGCTCCCTGGTACCTGGTAAAATCTTATCCGGGGCAGGAGATAATAGGCCCTTCCGGGAGGCCGAACACTGTATGGTCAATTGATTATAAAAATTTATTTCAACTCACATTAGAATAAAGGAGGAACCGACAAATGCAACAAAGCGAATTTGAGCAAACGCTAAATAGCGGCCTCACATTCTTGAGGTCATATCAGCGTGACTACTATGAGAGGAAAAAACAAATTGAATCCCTCGAGGAAAAACGCTCTCACCTTCAGCCTTTGGTTGAAGAGTCAAAAAGGATTGAGGAGCAAATTAAAACTTTGCAGAATCAGAATAAATCTGATGAGAAATTCCTTCAGTCAATGAATGATGTAATTCTCCGGGCTACTGGTCAGCCTATAAGCAGCGGTGACCTTTTCGACGGAGCAACCCTTAACAATGGAGTTACAAATGGCGGCTAAAGAAAAGAAACTTTACACTCTTACCAATTACGAAGAAGTCAATGATTTTATCGCACAAATAGCAGCAATCCGGTTAACTGCCGATTCAAAAGAAAATGAGATGAATAAACTCATCCTGGCTACAAAAACGAACTTTGAACCGGAGATAAAAATCCTGCGTGATAAGGCTGATCTACTGGAAAAGCAGATTCAGGAATTCTGCAATTTGAAAAAGAAGGATTTTAACCTAAATAGAAGTCGCGAATTAACATTTGGAAAAATCGGATTCCGTACCGGGAAGGCTTCTTTGAAAATCAAGAATGCAAAAACCTTCACCTGGGACAGAGTGTTGGAAAAGGTTCAGAATATTTTTGGAATGAAATACCTGAAAGTACAGACTGAGCTTAATAAATCACAACTTCTCCTGGACTATGAAAAGGGATTGCTGGATGATGAGAAAATCACGGCGATCGGATGTAAAGTAGTTAAAGCTGAGAAGTTCTTCCTCGACATTGACTATGATAAAATTAAACTTGAAGGAACCAGATAATGGCAGCTTGGGAGAAATATAATACCAAGAGGCAAATAAGTTTAATTCATGTTGCCAAAAACCAACTCGGAATATCTGATGAGAATTATCGCCAGATACTTTCCGGGTTTGTTTTGGCAAATGGTTCAAAGGCAACAAGCAGCAAAGAGCTTTCTTATGATCAATGTGAAGCTTTAATCCACATTTTTAAGCGCCTCGGATTCAAAACCGGAAGGCTTAAGTATGAAGAATACGAGAACCGGCAGGGAGGCTTTGCCACTCCCGGACAAATGAGAAAAATAGAGGCAGTATGGATGTTCCACTCCAGGGAAAAATCCACAGAAGCAATGAACTCATTTATACGTCGTATTGTCGGTGTTTCTCATTTAACCTTCGTAAAGGCGGCTGACGTACCAAAGGTTTTAAAAGCAATGGAGAGTTTGAAATGAATTTTCTAGGGACAACTTTCCTACTCCTCTTCTGTACAATAGGCGGTACAATAATCTTCTTATTCATTGCCTGGTTTGTTAGCGCCACTATTCGTTTGCTTAAAAAAGTATATTCGTTCTGCAC
>JAEXUB010000107.1 GCA_023453125.1 Bacteroidota bacterium | reverse complement strand
CTAGCCGGATGAGAGAGCACCTTGTTTTCCGATACTAAAGCGGCTGATGTATACTGCGCAATCATAAATCCCGAGTTAAGACCGCCGTTTTCGGTTAAGAATCTCGGAAGCCTGCTTAAAGAACCGTTTACAAGGCGTTCGGTTCTTCTTTCGGCAACATCAGCAAGTTCGGATAATGCAATTGCCATAAAATCGAGTGCGAGCGCCATCGGCTGTCCGTGGAAATTTCCCCCTTCCCTGTGGTCTTTCTGTCCCGGGAAAATAAGAGGATTATCATTAACGGAATTCAATTCAATTGCAACTCTTGAGCACACATAATCTATTGCGTCTCTTGATGCGCCGTGAATCTGCGGAATGCACCGGAGAGAATAGGAGTCCTGAACTCTTGGATCTCCTATTAAATGCGATTTTCTGATTTCGCTTCCTTTAATTAGAGCAAGCATATTTTTTGCGGTGGCTATCTGTCCCGGGAAAGGGCGGAGCTGGTGGAGTCTGGGATCATATGCCTTATCGGTAGCCCTGAGCGCTTCGTGAGTTAACGCGGCGGATATATCGCTCATAGAGATTAATTTTTTTGCGTGAACGCAAATATAGGCTCCGAATGCGGTCATCATCTGCGTGCCATTAATTAATGCAAGCCCTTCTTTGGCAGCAAGCTTAACGGGAACAAGTTTGTATTTCTTAAGCACTGCGGATGAATCGAGTGCTTTTTCAGAGCCTGCTGAAGGGCTGTTTATATCTTTAATTATCTGAACAGTTCCTTTGCCTATCATTGCCAGAACGAGGTGGGCAAGGGGTACAAGGTCGCCGCTTGAGCCGACAGAGCCCTGTGACGGAATTACCGGAATGATATTTCTGTTCATCATATCGATTAACAAATTCATAGTAGAGCGGCGGATGCCAGAAAAGCCTAGTGCAAGGGCATTAACCCTTAAAAGCATCATCAGCTTAACTATTACGGGGGGAAGGTTATCCCCCGCTCCGCAGGAATGGCTTATTATAAGGTTTTCCTGAAGCTGTCCGAGCTCGTCGTGCGAAATTTTTACGTTGGCAAACTCTCCGAATCCGGTTGTAACCCCGTAGATTACCTTGTCTTTTTCAATCCACTCATCTACCAGCGCGCGCGCTTTATCGACTTTCTTTTCTGCTTCTTTCGATAAAAGCACTTCCGGATTTTCGTTTATAAAAAATTCAATCTTATCAAGCGTTAATGAGTTGCCGTCAATTACCAATTTAGCCCTGGCCATTTAATCACCTATTTAAGTTTAACTGTTTAATTAGCTTTTGATTATTTGAACTGCTCGTCCTGTAGCGTATTAAAACTCTGTCCTCTTCATAATCGGCGTAGAGGACCTCGGCAAGTTCGTATATTGAAGCAATTAGCTTCGATTCATTTATATCAAGAGAAACTTCGTTTACCGTATATTTTTCCTCGTAGAGATGGAGGAGTTTATTCTTAAGTTTCGAAATATTTATCCCTTTAGCAGCCGAAACGATAACCGAATCGGGATGTTTTTCAAGAATATATTCAATCCGGCTTTTATCGGCAAGGAGGTCAACTTTATTAAACACGTTAAGAATTATTTTCTTTTCGCACTTAAGCTCTTTAAGTGTCTGTTCAACTACCTGCATATGCTCTTCAAAGTAGTCGTTTGAAATATCAACTACGTGCAGAATTATGTCGGCATCGCTTACAACATTAAGAGTTGTCTTAAATGAAGCCACAAGATGCGCGGGGAGTTTCCTGATAAAACCAACCGTATCGCTAATGAGCATTTTACGGTTTTTGCCTACATCATACTGGCGTGTGGTTGAATCGAGCGTTGCAAAGAGTTTGTTTTCGGCCAGCACATCGGCATCGGTTAGAAGGTTGATAAGTGTGGATTTGCCCGCGTTGGTATAACCCACAAGAGTGGCGTTTATAAAGTTTTTCCGGCTATGGCTCTTAGTCTGGTGCTGCTGTTCAATCTGCTTAAGTTTTTCCTTCAGCTTGCTTATTCTGGTTCGAATAATTCGCCTGTCGGTTTCAATCTGAGTCTCGCCCGGTCCCTTAGTGCCAATACCGCCGTACTGTTTTGAAAGGTGGGTCCACGCTCTTGTAAGTCTGGGGAGAAGATACTGAAGCTGTGCAAGCTCAACCTGGGTTTTAGATTCCTTTGTCTTTGCGTGCGAAGCAAAAATATCAAGGATTAATCCGCTGCGGTCCAGAATTTTTTTATTGATTATTTTTTCAAGATTTCTCACCTGGGTAGGGTTCAGGTCGTCATCGAATATTACAAGGTTAATATCGTTAAGATCAACAAGCTGTGCAATTTCCTCTGCTTTTCCTTTCCCTATATAATAAGCAGGTTCAATTCTCGATCGGTCCTGTACTACTTTAAATACCGTAACAGCACCCGCCGTGTCGGCAAGCATTTCAAGCTCTTCAAGGTGCTCTTCAACTTTATTCCGGCTCACGGAGTCGGTAATAAGGGCAACAAGAATAGCGCGTTCTTCTTTGTTTACTTTAGTTTCTTTCAGTTCCATTCAATTTGTCCAATTCAGCGGTTTCATTCTTAAATACAGATGCGGTTATTAACTCCGCCGCGGCAAGAAGAAGGGCAATTAAGAAAAAGAGCCCCCATAATTCTGTTCCGAAACGGCTCTTTTCAATTTCCCCGGCAATGTCATTTTCCGGATTAATCTGAATAACAGGGCTTTTGACATTCAGGGAGGCCAGAAGGGATTTAAAACCGCTTATGTCCCCCTTTTCCAAAACAGATTCTTGTGAATTGAAATTTAAGGAAGAAAAGTTAATTAATTTCTCTCCCGAGTAAAATTTATATACTCCGGCATCGGCTGTTTTATCAAAGATCAGCTTGGTCGCGGAGCCGCTCTTAGGAGGATTTGCAAATATCGGTTCGCCCCCCGGCAAAACCGCTTTTATGCTTCCCCGTGCAGGAATCGGAATCCCGTCCCCGGGATAAAGATTATCTGCCCCTTCCGGTTTAACTGCAAGATATGAGATGCACCCTCTCAACAGAGGGGCAAATAATGCGCTGAAGGGAAAATCGGATGCCGAAGGAACCGGAGCCGAAGAAAAACGCAATATTTTCCCTCTTCCCGAATTATATTCGGAAAGGAGGGGTATACCCCCGCTTAATTTGAATATTGTTCTTCCCGTTTCTTCCTTAATGGTAAAGTAATTATAGAAGGAGGGGGAATTGACAATTTTTTTCTCTTTTTTATTGAACAGGGAATTCAAAAGGGGGTGATTGAAATCTGCCGATTCTATACTTCTGTAGCTCCCCTTGCTGTTTCCTGCACTCAGTTTCTCAGCTTGAGGAATATTTAAGGCAGCCGAAAGCAGATTGTATGCCGGCAGAGAGGTGCTGCTTCCGGGAAATATGATTATACTTCCCCCCTCATCATAGTAGGAGGTCAGCCTGTTGTTATAAGTTCCGTTTCCGGCTCCGCAAATAATAATAATATCATATTTGTCCATAGAAACTGAAGGGAGTTCCGATATTCTTTTTAAAGAAATATCTATTGAGGCCGAGCCGAAGCTTTCGGCTGCAATCTGCAAGTATTTAAGATCTTCAAGGTTATCGGCAAAGGCGGCAATAGTAATCTTTTCCGGGAGGTACAGGGAAAGAAACCTCTTATTGTCATTAAGAATATCATCCTCTTCCAGTTCGGCCGATATTTCCAGAAGTCCTGTTTCTTCGAGTATGGTTTCAAAGAATATTTTTCTTGTCTCTCCTGCGGCAATATTAATTCCCTGCTGCGCAGCGCGCCTTCCGTTTATGAAAAGGGAAACCGGCGTTCCGCCGGCAGGCTGGTTTGAATAGTTTGATACTTCGGCGGAGAATGATATACTGCCTCCCGGCTCTGCAAGCGGACTTTCCAATTTAAGCCCTGTAACTGCAAGATTCTTTTCTTTCTTTGCGGCCGGTGAAATATAAAAAATTGTAATTCTCTCATTTAAATTTTTAAATGATGGAGAGGCGGTGTAATTATCGGTGAGCATTCTGCTCTTTTGGAAATCTGAAAATATATATATCTCCCTGTTAACATTGCGGGAAGCCGCAAGAAGAGCGGATGCTTTTTCCAGGGATGTTATCAGCGGAATGCTCCGGTCTGTAATATCTTCTTTATTGATTTGATTCTTCGCTTTAATAAAATCACCGGTAAATCCTTCGTTATCTCCGGCGCTGCAGGTAAATAATATATTAACCTCGTCCCCGTTTTTAAATGTGCCAATTAGGTTTTCAGCTGCCTTTCGGGCAACGTTAAAATAAGAACCGGTCTGGGTAACGGGGGACATGCTGAATGAATTATCAATTATAATAACTGCCGAAGTACCTGCGCCCGATGAAAAAAAGGAATTGGTTTTGATGGCGGGCCTTGAAAATGCAAGAACGAGGCAGGCAATAATAAGAACGCGGAGAATAAGAAGAATCCATTTCTTGATTTTAATTCTCCGGATATTTGTCTTCTGCATCCGCAGAATGAATTCAATTGAGCTGAATGGAATCTTATTCCGCTTGCGCAGATTAAGGAAATGAATTATAACCGGAATTCCAGCCGCTAAGAGAGCAAACAATGCTGTGGGATTGAGAAACGTCATTTATCTCAACGGCTCCTTCCCGGCCTTAATAAATTTTGTGTATGGCAGAGTTCTTGTAATAGTGAGAAAGAATTTCATCAAAGCGGTAGCCGGAACTGCTCATTACAGCAGCGCCAATCTGGCATAGACCGGCTCCGTGCCCCCATCCAGCGCCGTATAAAATAAAACCCCCCGGAATTCCGTTTTCAATATTGTGCCGCTCGCATATAAACGCGGAACTGTATAAATGAGTATCCGAAAGTATTTTTCTTATCTGAAGCTCTTTTCCTATAATCATAGTCTTTTTTGAGCCGATTACTTTAAGCTTTACAATCCGGCCTGATTCTCCACGTTCCACCGGAACAAGGTCTATTATATCTCCGAAATCGAAACCGCTTCTGCCGTTGATTAAACGGGCAATTTCTTCCTGTGTGTATTCAACAGTCCATCTGAAGAAATTCTTTGTCTCCATATCGTAATCGGGGAGAAGAGTTGAAAGGAGCTGCCTGTTGCTGGTATTGCAGAATGCCTGCGGATAGCTTTTAATCCATTTGCGGGCCGAATTTTCATTTGAAAAATCAAAGTCGAATATATCCTGCTCGTATTTATAATCGTAAATTCTTGTAAGATATGGATGAGAGACCGGTTCCCAGACATTCTCGAAAGATTCGCTTAAACCGCCGCAGCATTTTGAAAACCGGGTATCGCATATTTTTCCCCCGTGCATTAGAACAAGCCCGCGTGTCTCTTCAACGGCTGCGAGCACTTTGTCGTTTATAATTCTTGTAACCCCCTGATAGCGCTGGCAATGGTCATCTGCGCAAAAGTCATAATTACCGTGTTCCTCCCGGTCGTACCAGCGGATATATTCTGTGCCGCTTTCGGCAACAGAAGGGAATTTCATTTCATCCGGAATGTTTTTCTTTTCGGTTTGAGCCAGAACCCAGCTTCGGGATATCACCGCGTGCGCCTTTAAAAATTCATACGGACTATTGGCGTTCATTTCGGAAGAAATAACGCTTTCGAGATAGGCCTCAATGGGAATAATATTTACAGCGGTGATTTTCTCATTTTCAATAATAAATTCGAGAGCGCCGTGAAAACGCTGCTTTTCCTTTCTTTCCCAGTGAAAGCCGATTCCTATCTTAACTTCACGGATTACGAATGAAGCAATATCAATATCGTGCGGTTCAAGAAGAAGAGAGCCCGACTTAAAGAAAAGCTCCCCCTCCTGGTAAATTAAAACATTCCCTTCTTTTATTTCGGCAGTATAGCTTCCGCTGCATTTTTTATTTATACCGGCAATACGGTATTCGCCGAAGAGGTCAAAATCAATTTTGCTTTCATTTACAATTGCAACGCTTATTTGGGGTTCGTGCTGCATAATCAAATCCACTCCTTTATCATATCCTGAAAATGAACCGGAGTGAATTCCATAAATTTATAATCGGCAACTCCCTCTTTCTGATACGGATCCTCTGCAAGAAGTGATGCAAATTCCTCCATTGATTCGGCTCGCCCGATTATAATGCCCCCAATTCTCGGTACTTGCGGCCCCGACATAAGAATCATTCCTTTTTTATAACCGGTATCAAGAAAAGCGCGGTGCCTGTCCCTCACTTCGTTTATTCTTTCAAGAGGTGCCTTATAGATAATTTCTACCAGGAAGTGTTTCATATAGCTGTCCGGTTTATTGAAAAAAACGAATTTTAAGCCCTTTAAGATATAAAATTTGCCGCACCTTTGTAGGGGGGAGGGGGAAAATATTCAACATCTTAACAATATTTTGGAATTTTTGTACCTTTAACTGTGTTACAATAGAAAACGAAATAAAAAGAGGTCAAAATGGATTCAAATTTCAGAGAGGAGATCAAAATTCTGGATAATGTTTATTCTGAGATTATTGAAGCAATTGTTCACAAGCCCGATCTTCAGAACTACGAATTATCCCGCCTCTATTTTGAGAATGTAAGCGCCCATATGAATAACTGGGCCGCCCTTATTAATAAGGCAAAAATTTCACTTGAAAGCCGGATTCCCCCTAAAGATATTACTGCCGATAACCGCCCGGCTTAAATAATTTTTTAACTTTTCCCCTTAAAGAGGCAGGAATAATATTCCTTGCCGGGGGAATCTATTTGCCCTTTTGAGTGTTAGTAACAGAACTTAAATGGATTATATGATAAAAGAGACAGATTATATCGCATATTTCGATTCCCTTCTTAAAGGGGATAAGAAGAAGTGCATTCAGATTGTCTCCCGCATTTCTAATGAGAGCTCCCGGCTTGAAGATATTTATATGGGGCTTATTCAGCGTTCAATGTACCGGATTGGAGACCTTTGGGACAAAGGGCGTATATCTATTGCCGAAGAAAGAATTGCCAGCGATATTTCTCTTAACATTATAGATCTTCTCTATCCAAAAGCCGCGGCATCAAAAAAGAAGGGACTTAAAGTCCTTATTACCTGCATCGACAAGGAGCATCATTCAATAGGCGCCCGTATGGTATCCGACCTCTTTGAGCTGAATGGGTGGGATTCTACATTTATCGGCCCCTGTGTACCTCATTCTGACATTATGACTATCGTAAGAAGCACCCGCGCCAATCTAATTGGCATTTCCTCTAATTTTTACATAAATGTAAGAAGGCTTATAGAGCTGATTGAAGAGATCAAAAAAGAATTTCCCCTGCAGGAGATTATTGTGGGGGGACAGATTTTCTCCGGAGGGGGGGAGGAAATATTGCGGAATTATAAGAAGGTATCATATGCAGCTTCCCCTAAAATGCTTGAAAAATACCTGAAACGCCCCCCTGCGCCTAACGCCAAAAAGATGAAAATCGCAAGTAAAAATTCAAAATAATTCTTTTTGTAGATTTCCCCGATAAACTTTAATATACGGCTCAAAATTTTTGAATTTATTAGGATTGATATGGAATTAATTGAAATTATTGGCTATGTAGGGTCTGTTCTGGTGGCAATATCGCTGATGATGAGCTCTGTGGTAAAACTAAGAATTATTAACTTTGTCGGAGCAGCCGTTTTTTCGACGTACGGATTTACAATAGGCGCAATACCGGTTGGAGTTCTAAACGGTTTTATAGCTGTTGTTGACCTTTATTACATATATGATATTTTCTCGGCCAAGGAAAGGTTCAGAATTCTGCTTTCAAAGCACGACACCGAGTATCTGAGTTATTTTCTTAAATATCATCAGAAGGAGATATCCCGGTTTTTCCCATCGTTTGAATTTACCCCGAACGAAAACTGGGAGATCTTTTATGTCCTGAGAAACTGCGTTCCCGCCGGGCTTGTCTGTGCCGAAAAGATAGATGCAGAATCGATTTATATTAAGCTCGATTACGCCATTCCGGGGTACAGGGATTTTAAAATGGGAAAATATGTTTACAGAAAATATCTTAAGGATGCCGGAATAAAAAAGGTTTATACCGATATGGGAAGCGAGGCGCACAATAAATATCTGCGCAGGATGGGATATGAAGAAGCTTCCCTTGGCGGTAATCAGGTTTTTCTTCTTCATATATAAAGAATGAGGGGTATAACACCCCTCTTTTTTTTGTGCGGCAAAACAATTTCATTTTAAAGGCCGTGCTAATTTTAACTCCTAATATTATATTTACACCATATCAATAAATTAAATCGCGGATTAGTTTGCGTTTTACACCCGGCTATTTCGATTCATTCTTTTCATTAAGCAACCCGCTTTTGTTCGGATTGCTCCTCTCTGCCGTAATTACAATTGTGGTTACTTACATGTTCGTCAAAGTGTTTTATCCGCTTCAAAAAAAGAGACTTCTCGAAAAACAGAACCACAAACTGGAGAAGGCGGAGCTAATGGCTTTGTTCTCGGAGCTCGATCCGAGTCCGCAGATTAGAATTGATCACTCCGGAAGAATAATTCAGACAAACGAAGCAGCGCGTTTTGTATTTACTTCGCTTAATAACACTTCAACAAACATTAAAGATATTCTTCCGTCGCTCCCGCAAACAGACTATAAAACGGAATTGAGTTTTATTGATTCTGTTGACGGGAATATTTATTCAATAAATGTAAAACCGGGGACCGGCTATGATTTTACCAACATCTACTTTTATGATATAACCCGGCAGAAAGAATATGAAAGGGACCTTGAGAATTATAAAAACAAATTAAAGGACCTGGCAGATAAGCTTGATGCCTCAATTGAGGAGGTTAAAAAATCTGTTTCGCTGGAACTGCATGACGATATAGGGCACAGCCTGATGGCTCTTAAGCTAAAGGCTTCCGGTGATAATCCCGATTCTGCCGAAATTCTTAACGGCATTAATAATGTATATGAAAAAGTAAGAGACCTGTCTAAAGATTTAAGGCCTGCTGATATTAAAAAACTCGGACTTGTTCTGAGCATCCAAAACATAGTGGA
This sequence comes from Bacteroidota bacterium, assembly GCA_023453125.1. Classification (GTDB taxonomy): domain Bacteria; phylum Bacteroidota; class Ignavibacteria; order Ignavibacteriales; family Melioribacteraceae; genus JAEXUB01. Next base: position 10,155 of record JAEXUB010000107.1, on the reverse strand, counting down.
AGGGATAAGCCGGGGCTCGGGCATAAAGAGCTTTTTCCAACATACAGGGGATGAATCGCTTCTTGATGACGAAATTGGTTCTTGTATAATCCGTGTTACTCAGGAGGCATTAAGCAACATAGTAAAACATTCCTCGGCAACCGAGTTTACGGTAGGACTTACAATTGCAGAACAGAAAAGCGGACTGGTAATAATAGATAACGGACAAGGGATACCGGAAAAATATTTCGATCCGAAAAATTACAAAAATTTCGGAATCGGGTTGTTTAATATGAAAGAGCGGGTTGAAAAATTTAATGGCACTTTAAGAATTAATTCCAACAGCGAGACAGGAACTGTCCTTATAATAGACATTCCATCGAGGAAGGCAAGGGATGAAAACAATTAAATTGCTTCTTGCAGAAGACCATTCGATAGTTAGGCAGGGGCTTAGCGATATTCTGGAAAAATATGACGACCTCTGTGTTGTTGCCGAGGCCGAGGATGGCGCCGCGTTGGTAAAAAAATATTTTGAATTTAAACCATCTGTCGTGCTGAGCGATATAGAAATGGATGGGATGGACGGAATGACCGCCGCAAAGGAGATTTTGGCGGCAGATCCGGAGGCAAAAATTGTTTTCCTTACTATGTACAATACGGATGATTATCTGGTACGCGCTTTCAGGATAGGCGCATCGGGGCTTCTTTCAAAATCTGTTCATAAAGGGGAGCTTGTAAACGCTATAAGGAGCGTAGCTGCCGGCAACAAATACTTTATGAACAGGACTTTAAAGGACATTCGTGAACTCGCATCAAAGTATGAAAGCAGGCCGAAAGAATCGGAAGTAGAGAAAAAAGGAAACCTGACTCAAAGACAGATCGCAATACTGGGATTTATAGCAGAAGGAATAACCAGCGAAGAGATTGCAGAGAAAATCAATGTAAGCAAGCGAACGGTTGACGTTGAACGATCTAAAATAATGGCATTGTTCAATTTCAAATCTCCGAATCAGCTGGTTCTTTTTGCTGTTCAGAATTACCTTAAAAAATAACACTCCGGCAGTATATTCTGCCGGGCAATGGAAATTCAATCTTATTTTGAAGGAAAAAAGAGAATTTACTATTTTGTCTGTCTGGATTCAGGTGCTTAACAATTCAGCCGGTTTAATTTACGGGAAATTTTAAATGGAAGGATATTCATTAATCACATACACGATTTTTTTCTCTATATTTGTCTGGCTGCTCCCTCCTATAAAACAATACAAAACCAAATATTTCCTATTCTTTATTTTAATGGCTGCTGCCGGAACAGCCGCAACTCTGCTTGGCAAATTAACGGGGGTAAAATCAAATACTTATTTCCCGGCAGTTTATTTATTCCTTCTTTATTCCCTTATGGTTCACAGGAGGAAATATCTCGTTCTGCTAACGGCATTTATCTCAATTTTGGTTTTTCAATTCATTAATGCGGGGGATACCTGGCTGATGGGGATACCAATGGTTATTGCTATTGTAATGATGATAATAGTGCTCGGCAGATTAGTAACTGATCTTACCGAACGGCAGGAAATAAATCTTTTTAAGGCGCTTCTATTTGTTTACATAACCATCGACATTATAAAGCTGTTCGATTATGCGGTTATGGTTACTCCCGGCTACAGATTTTATATGCTCGGGGTTGCAACTCAGATACCTTTCGGAATCGCATTTTGTTTTATTAATGTTAATACAAAAGTCTTTAAAGTAAAAACGAAAGAACCGGCTTAAAATTCTAATTGTGATTGTAAAACATTTATTATTTTATTATGAATGCTGAAATGATATTTGCCCTTCTTGGTTTGGTAATCTGGTTTTTTCCTTTATACCGCCAGTATAAAACAGAATATTTCCCCTTTTTTCTTGTAATGGCCGCTGCAACTCCCGCTGCATTGGGGCTGGTATTCATATTCGGAGGTAAAACAAATAATTATTTCCCCTCTCTCTATCTTTTGCTTCTTTCTGCATTTCTGCGTAAAAAAGAGTTTTATTATACGGGCATAGTTATTTCAATCGTTATAGCCGTAGCCGTTAACGGACTTCATTTTGCAAACATCTGGCTCTTTGCCATTCCGCTATGTATTTCTTTCCTGATTATGCTCCTTCTGTTAAATCGGCTCTCTTCCGAGGCTTTCGGCAGACAGAAAATTAATCTTTTCACACTGCTTCTATTTGTCTATTTCTGTATTGATATAGTCAAGCTGTTCGATATGATTGTAAAAATTGATCCCGGTTACAAAATGTATCTGGTTGGGAGTATAGCGCAGTACTTTTTTGCAGCCGCCTTCTGCTTTATAAATATTAATACCAAAACCTTTAAAGTCAGGTTAATTAAACCCGGACGAGATTAGACCATCCGTTCTGCCCTTAATTTATAACTGCGCAGATCACAGAATGTTAGCGCTAACATATTTTATGTTAGCATTAACATTGAAAAATGAAAACAACTGGCATATTATTCCGATAAGTTTTTTGTGCAATTTGATTTTAGTGGGCTTCATTTCAGGGAAAGCAAATTCCGGGTGGTGGAGAGATTACCCTTTAGATATTCCTTTTTCGATGAATGCTTTACGGTTAGTGCCGCGGAAACGCGGCATTTTTTTATCCTTTCTTAAGATATTCAAGCAGTTCTCTTAAGGGGCGCCCAGAAAACCTCTTTTTAATATCGCGGAAGCCGCCTCCATAAACTGGATCGGGATTGTTTTCGAGTTTCCTTATAAAATCGCCCGACTGGCTTACTTTGTTCTCCAATAGATAAAGATATGAGATATAATTACAGCTTCCCTCGGTAATATTTGAAGAGTGCCTGTTGGGAGTGGTATCATAAAGCCACGCATGCATCAGTTCGTGCGCAATTACCGATTCAAGCAAAATAGAGGGTAGTCCGTTAAGCACATATATTGTGTGCGAGGTAGTAGTCCGTTTCAGTTTATCATTAACATACTCTTTTTCGGTTTCAGAGCTGCAGTACCCCTGCATTCCCGGCGAATAATTGTCGGCATATCGCATCATCCCGTTTACATCCACCCCTTTTATTTTAATGCGGTTCAACTCGAGATTCAGTCCCATTGAAATGAGCCTTTGTACTGTAAGGTTGAATGTCCTTTCAATTTCTCTCTGGGAATAAACAGAAGTAGCTCCGCAGATGTTACATATATATCTGCCGTCGGCGAGAGCATTACCCCCTCCGGTTGTGTTTTTAGAAATAATCCTGTCGCAGCAGGAACATTTATTCATCTCCCTGTTGTGAGAGGAATGATATTTGTTCCCATAGGCATCTATTGTATAAGTCCCGCTTAATGGTTCAAGGCATACGGCGCATTTGGGGAGAACAGAATTATTGTAGCATTCTTTATGGTATTTTTTGCCGTTGCTAATATAATATTCCCCCTCAAGCTCTTTTCCGCATTCTGCGCATATAAGGTCTCCCTGCACGGTATAACATTCGGGGTGAAAGAACCTGTTCCCTTCTTTTGTATAGCTGCCATTAATTTTCTTTCCGCACTTGTCGCATAGAAAGTGTTCGGGGTGATAAATTTTTCCTTCAACAATTAGATATTTTCCCTGCACAGGTTTGCCGCATTGTACGCATAATTTTTCTTGAGCAGTAAGGTTTTGCATTGCAATAGAGAAGAGAAGCAGCAGTGCGAAAAAGAAGAGGGAAAGTTTCATACAAAATCCCTTTTGTTACGGCAATTATAATCTAATAAGAGGAATTCGGCAATGGAGGGGGAGGATAAAAAGAAAGGGGAGAAAATCCCCTTTCAGCTGTTTTTATTTTCTTTGGTTTCAATTGAGCAGGAAGAATTTGAGCCAGGCCAAAAAGAGGGGCATTTATTTGCAATTCCCGAATAGAGGGGAAACAAACCTGCAATCCAGATAAAGCTTTGTGCATAAATGCCTGCGCCTATAAGCCAGAGCCCTATAATTATTCTTATAATTCTGGCTATTGTCATATTTTTGAGCATTGTCCGGGTATCCTTTATGCGGTTAAATTCACCGCTTCTTCTTTTAATTGCTTTTTAATGTCATTAACATATTCTGCAGCGCTTAAAGCCGCAATTGTACCGTCGGCAACTGCAGTTGTAACCTGGCGGTATCTTTTTGCAATTGAATCTCCCGCGCCCCAAACACCCGCAACGCTGGTACGCATTGCAGAATCTACAACAATTTCGCCGTTCTTATTAAGTTCAACGATTCCGGTAATTTTTTCTGTATTTGGAAGATACCCTATGAATATAAACACGCCGTCAATATTCATATCGGTTATTTGGCCGGTACGGATGTTTTCTATAGTCACTTTTTCAAGTTTTTCATTCCCGTGAAACCGGATAATTTTCGATTCCATTATCATTTCAATTTTGGGATTATTATTGGCTTCTTCCACATATTGTTCAAAAGCCTGAAAATGGTCGAACTGGTGAACTATTGTAACCTTGGATGCATATTTGGTAAGGGAGACGGCCTCTTCAAGAGCGGAATTGCCTCCGCCTACAACAATAATCTCCTTATCCTGAAAGAAATCGCCGTCGCAGGTAGCGCAGTAGGAAATGCCTTTACCTTTCAAATCATCTTCCCCCGGGGCTCCTATATTTCTCGGTTTACCTCCGGTGGCAATTATTACTCCGTATGATGTATAGGTATCTTTGCCGTTCACTTCAATTTTTTTAACATTGCCATTTAACTCCATGGCGGTAATTTTTAGATTGCTTTTTATTTTGCATCCGAATTTAATTGCCTGGCTTTTCATATTTCTTGCAAGCTCATATCCCGAAATGCTTTCAACGCCCGGATAGTTTGCAATTTCGTGTGTAAGTACCATCTGGCCGCCGACAGCCCCTTCGTTAAGAATCAATACGCTTGCTTTGGCTCTGGAAAGATAGATGCCGGCGGTTAATCCGGCAGCTCCCCCTCCAATAATTATTACATCAAAATGATTTTCCATTTTATCTCCGCCTTATTATTTGGCGAATTGTTCGTCAAGGATTGATGTAATCTGTTCTCTATTCTGAATGCTTGAAGTAGCCTTAACCACTTTACCGTTTTTGTAATATACTACAAATGGAAGCCCCTGGAATCCTCTGCATTCGGGAAGATTTCTAATAACCTTTGCATCGGGGGAATCGAATTCCATATCTGCAAATTTTACGTGGGAATAATCACCTGCAAGTTCTTCCATAGTTTCATAAACCGGAATGCACATTGGTCCCATTCTGCCGCAGCATACCATTAAATTTTCGTTTTCGGATAAAAATTTTGCATGATCCTGTTCCGAAAGAATGTGAGGTAAATTTGTCTTTAACATTTTGTATCTCCTTATTTTTTTTATCTGTTGGATGAATAGAGTGTCGGAAAGGATTCATTTCGACTCGCTGGGCGAGAGAATCGACTCTAAGGGCAGGTAAGAAAAATTCAAGCCATATAAAGGTTTGAAAACAACCTTTAATGAGGGTTTTAAGCTCTGGCACGCTTTTTTACATACTTAAACCGAAATTACATTTACTAATCAACTAAAGGAGTAACAAAATGAAAAAGACAATCTTTCTAACAGCGGCAGTGCTCTTTGCAGTGCTTCTTTTCTCAACCGACATAAATGCACAGACAATAAAAGGCGGACAGGGAAAAGGGATTAAAACCAACTGGGTAGACGCCAACGGCGACGGAATTTGCGATAATGTCGGAACTGCAAAACAGGGGAGCGGCAAAGGATACGGAAAGAAAGACGGAACAGGCAATCCGATGAGGCCTCAGGACGGAACCGGATACGGCAAGAAGAACGGAGCCGGAAACGGAACAGGAAATGGAACAGGAACCGGAATTTGCGATGCAACTGGTCCAAAAGGGAAAATGATGCGCGGCGGAAGAAAATAAATTTCTCTAACCCCCTCCACACCCCGTATGAAAAGGCGCCTTATGGCGCCTTTTCTGTTTTGAATCCCTTTTATTATTTTGTTATCTAATTAATAAAAAAGATTATTATGAACCATAGAACTTACAGCAGCGGTCCCGACAGGCTCCGCTCCGAAGAAAGAATTGCAAGACTTGAAGTAACCAGGGTTGCCGGACTTTGTCTGGAGAATACAAATATAAAAAGCATGCTGGATGTAGGTACCGGAAGCGCTTTATTTGCCGAAGAATTTTATAAAAAAAATATTAAGGCAGCGGGAATTGATTTTAATCCCGAAATGATTGAAGCTGCAAAAAAACACCTTCCCGAAGGGGAATTTAAACTTTCGACTGCCGAAGAAATTCCATACGAGGACAAATCGTTTGATCTGGTATTCCTTGGACTCGTATTCCACGAAGTTGACGACTTTTCAAAAGCTCTTGCAGAGGCAAAGAGAGTGTCAAGAGAAGTTGTTGCGCTTCTTGAATGGGACTATGTTGAACAGGAATTCGGTCCGCCCCTTGAAGACCGCCTTAAAAGAGAGTTCGTAGAAGAACTTGCAGAGAATGCCGGATTCTCGAAATTCGAGATTCACCCTCTGAAGAATCTTATTCTATATAAATTGTATATCTAATTATTCCCTGTTCAGGTTAAGCAGGGAATTTATTTCCGTATTTCCTTTAAGCATAGCCCAGACAGGGCAATATGTTTCTTCGGCAAGCTTTACCGCCCGCTTAAAATTTTCTGCAGATGCATCCGGAGAAACCAGTGTGAATTTAAGCGTAATGTTTTCCAATACTGTCGGATGCGTGTCTTTTCGTTTTCCGGATGCTTCAACAGAGAAACCGCTTACGGTTAAATTCATCTTCCTAAGGACGGGAACAATTGCCGTGGCACTGCAGCCTGAAAGGCTCATAAGAAGCATCTCAAGTCCGGTGTATCCCATATCGTCCCCCAACGGAGGATGATAATCCATCTTAACGGAATCAAGACCTCTTGTTCCGCATTCGAATAATACCTTGTTGTTTACAAGTTTTGTAATTGTTGTTATTGTTTCTCCCATCTCATCTCCATATTAAGCTTGTTCAATTCCCGGTTCTTTCTCTTTCCTGCCCAAAAAGCTGCCGCTTCCCGCTGTATAGAATAACAATGCAATCCAGATAAGTATAAATCCGGATAGCTTAGCAATATTCAGAGGCTCGTTATAAATAAATTTACCAATTAAAAATATCAGCGTCGGATAGACATACTGTATTATTCCCGCAAGCGAGAGGTCAATCATTCTGGATCCCGCAATAAAAATAAGGAGTGGAAGCCCGCTGATTATTCCGGTGCATATCAGAAGAATAGTGGTAACCGGTTCTGCAAGAAAACTTCCGGCGCCCTGTTTGAATAAAAAGTAAATTATTGCCGGAATGGAAAGAAGAGCTGTCTCAAGCGCCAGTCCTTCTGCCGAATTAAGGGGTGATTTTTTACGTATCAGACCGTAAAATCCCCACGACAATGCAAGATAAAGAGATATCCAGGGGAATGTGCCGAGCAGTATTGCAGTCAGCAATACACCGGCGGCCGCAATTAACACGCCGGTACGCTGCAAAAGATTTAATTTTTCCTTAAGAAACAGGACCCCGAGAAAAACGCTTACAAGGGGACTTATAAAATATCCCATGCTTGTTTCGAGAACATACCCCGCATTTACTGCCCAGACATATACTCCCCAGTTAGAACCTATTAAAAGAGCCGGAAGAAAAAAGAAGGAAGGGGAGCCAGCGCACTTTATTTTGGAAAACAAATCACTCCAGGCTTTCCGCTTTGTCATTATAACGGTGAAAAAAACAAAGGACCAGAAAATTCTATGCGCCAGAATTTCGGTTGAAGGAACGTGTTTAAGAAGTTTCCAGAAAACGGGATGCAATCCCCAGAATATATAAGCCCCGAGAACCAGGGCAACACCCCTATTCATATTATTCCGCGGTTATTTGTATTGTTTTTGAACCCAGATAATATCGAACAGCCTGCTGTTTTTGACCGCGACATTTTTAAATTCGCCTACAGTCACAAATCCCTTTTTTTTATGAAAGTTTAGGCTCTGTTCGTTCATAGATGAAATATGAGCGAGATAATTATTTATTCCCGCTTCGCGTCCCCGTTTTATAAGTTCATCAAAAAGCCTGGTGCCCAATCCGATGCCTGTATATTGAGGCATAATAAAATAGGTAAGCACCCCGGTGAAATCAAAATTTGGAAATGGCTTGTATGCGCTTATATATCCGAAGCCGATAATTTTATCATCGTTTTCCAATACAAGCCCTATCTTAACCTGTTCTATAAGCTTCTTGAAGCGGTTAAGGGGAAGGGGCATATCGGTATAAACGGCATCGCCGTGTTCGGCGAAATAATTAAAAACCGGAAGCATCCCCTCGAGGTCGCTTCCGTTAAATTCCCTTATTTTAAAATCATTTTCCATAAAGTTTTTTATAATCCTCTGCGGATTTTTTCCTCTTTAATTGTATCGCCGATAGTCTTAATTGCAAATTGAATCTGCTCATGCGAGACGCAGGTATAATTTAATCTCATTGTGCCGAGCCCGTCATTCGGATCGGGATAAAAGAATTTACCCGGAACAAAGCCTACCTTCTTTTCAAGAGTTAACTTTGAGACATCCTCCATATCTATTGTGTTCGGCCCTTCAACCCAGAAGAACATACCGCCGTCGGGCTTGGTCCATTTGTATTCGGAGGGGAAATAGTCCTGAATTGCTTTTAGCATTGTTTCCATTTTGGGCTGATAAATGCTGATGATTTTTTTAACCTGAGCATCAAGGTATCCTCCGGAGAGATACTCTGCTGCAAGAGCCTGGGAATAGGTGCAGGTGTTAAGATCAATCCCCTGCTTTACAATTACCATCCATCTTCCGATTTCCTCGGGGGCAACAAAGAAGCCCAGTCTGAGTCCCGGAGCGAAAATTTTTGAAAATGTGCTAACGTAAATAACATGCTCGGGCGCCATCGATTTGATTGTCGGAAGATGTTCGCCTGTATAGCGGAGCGCGCTGTATGGGTCGTCTTCAATAAGGAGGACATCATATTTCTTAATGATTTCGGCAATCTGTTCCCTTCTCTTTAATCCGATTGTCTTTCCCGAAGGATTCTGGAATGTAGGAACGGTGTAAACAAATTTTACCCTGTTATTCTTTAATACTTCTTCCATCGATTCGGGAATGAGTCCCTCATCATCTGTGCGCATAACAACATATTTTGCCTCGTATGCATTAAAAGCCTGCAGAGCGGCAAGATAGGTGGGTCCTTCAACGGCAATCTTATCGCCGGGAGTAATCATAAGCTTGCCTAAAGTATCAAGAAAACCCTGCGAGCCGCTTGATATATAGATGTTCTGAAGCCCTGCTTCAACGCCTATAGATTTGCAGTAATCTATGAGAGTCTTGCGTAGAGGAATGAATCCTTCCGTTAAATCATATTGAAGCGCCGCGGCGCCGTATTTAGTTAATACTTTTTCAGTCAGTTCCTGAATGAGGTTGAAAGGAAAACTATCCGGGGAGGGGAGCCCGCCGCCTAGCGAAATCATTCCGGGGCTGGTGGCAATCTTAAGCAATTCTCTTATAGCGCTGGCCTTAATATGCGATGTTCTGGTTGCAAGTAGATCATTAATGTTCATATGAACTCCTATTCGAATTCTCTGTAGTTATAGATTTGTTTAATTGCCTCGGAGAGTTTTTCTATCCCTTCGGCAATTTCTTTTTCATTAAGACTTGCAATTGCAAGTCTTATATGCTTTTGTTTTTCGGGAACGGGAAAGAAGTCTTTCCCCATTGCCACGCGTAATTTATTTTTAAGAAAAATTTCATTTATCACATCATAACCCGCATTAAGATTATGCAGGGTAACCCATATTGTAAAACCGCCGTTGGGTGCAATCCAGGTTACATTGCTGTTATTAATTTTCTGTTCCATAGCCTGCATAGCAAGAATCATTCTCTTACGGTAGATCTTATGAATCTTTTTAATATGGAGTTCATAATTCCCCTTAAGGCAGAAATCGGCGAGAGCCGCCTGCTCCGGAAGAGCCGAATTGAGATCGCTGAACCTTTTAATTGTTGTAAGCCTGTTTATGCATTCTATATCCGCGGCAATCCATCCGAGCCTAATGCCGGGAAAAAGAATTTTGGAAAAACTTCCCACATAAATAACTATCCGGTTAATATCCATAGACTTGACCGGAAGGGATACTTTGCC
>JAEXUB010000086.1 GCA_023453125.1 Bacteroidota bacterium | reverse complement strand
ATAACTTCACTTCAAAAGCCGCTCCTTAACCGGCTACTCCCCCATAACTTTAACAATTACTCTTTTTCTTCTCATTCCGTCGAATTCGGCATAATAGACCTGCTGCCAGGTTCCGAAATCGAGCTTTCCGTTCGTTACGGGAATAATTACCTCGTGATGGATTAGAAGGCTTTTAAGATGCGAATCCCCGTTATCTTCCCCGGTTCTATGGTGCCGGTAATCTTTCCTGAATGGAGCAAGCTTTTCAAGCCATTCATCAATATCCTGAATGAGGCCCGATTCGGCATCGTTTACATAAACCCCCGCGGTTATATGCATTGCCGATACGAGAATCATTCCCTCTTTAATTCCGCTCCGCTGAAGTATCCTCTCAACTTCGCCCGTGATATTGATATACTCCCTTCTTTTGGAAGTAGTGAAGTACAAATAATCGGTAAAAGTTTTCATTCCCATTTCTTTATTATATTCTGCAATTCCATTACCGTATTAACTTTCTCCGAAAGTTTCCAGTAATCTTTAGTTGTTGTTGTAAGCCTCTCTGCGAGATTCTTCATTATCTTGAGGGAAATATCGGGAAAAGACCTAATCAGTTCTTCAATAGTAGCCTCAAAGATAATAATGTTTGAATCCTCGAGCGCTTTAATTGACGCGGTTCTCGGCTGTTTAAGTATAATGCTCATTTCGCCGAATATTGTCCCCGCATCGGAGAACTCGGCAACCTTAAGGTTCCCCTTAAAGATGCCAACTCTTCCGTCAACCAGAATAAAAAGGCGGCTCTCCTTAATACCTTCCGTAGCCACTACCTGGTCCTTCTTGAAAAATCTCATAGTTTGCATTTAGCCCACCGATGAAAATTTCAACAAATATTGTTTAATGAACTCGTCAATATCACCGTCCATTACTCCCTGTGTGTCCGATGTCTCGCAGTCGGTGCGGTGATCTTTAACCATATTATAGGGATGGAAGACGTAGGAACGGATCTGGCTTCCCCACTCAATCTTCATTTTCCCTTTTTCAATTTCGTTTATTTCAGCCTGCTGCTTTTCAAGCTCAATCTGATAAAGTTTGGATTTAAGGAGCTTAAACGCATTAGTCTTGTTCTGAAGCTGTGAACGCTCGGTCTGGCAGGCAGCCACAGTGCCTGTAGGAACGTGGGTAATACGGACTGCCGTTTCAACCTTGTTAACATTCTGCCCCCCTTTGCCCCCCGAACGGTAGGTATCTATTTTAAGGTCGGCAGGATTTATATCAATCTCAATCGAATCGTCAACTTCGGGAATAACAAATACAGAGGCAAAAGAAGTATGCCTTCTTTTATTGGAATCGAAGGGAGAAATTCTTACAAGGCGGTGCACGCCGTTTTCCGCTTTAAGGTATCCGTATGCAAATTCCCCTTCAACTTCTATTGTAGCGCTTTTAACACCGGCTCCGTCCCCGTCAAGCCAGTCTATAAGATTAGCTTTAAATCCGGAACGCTCGCCGTACCTGAGGTACATTCTCATAAGCATTTCGGCCCAGTCCTGAGCCTCTGTGCCCCCTGCCCCGGCGTGAATTGTAAGGATGCAGTTCTTCTCGTCATCCTTTCCGCTTAGCATACTTTTAAGTTCAAGAGAGTCTAAACTTTTGGTAAGCTCTTCAATTTCGCTCTCTATTTCCCCGCCGAAAGACTCATCCTCTTCCATAGCGGCAAGTTCAATCAGGTCGCTGATGGAATCAAGTTTCTTCTTTCTTTCGGTCCAGAGGTCAACCCACCCCTGTAAAAACTTTGCCTTCTGCAGAAGCTGCTGCGCCCCTTTCTGGTCATTCCAGAAATCGGATGCTTCGCTTTTCTTTCTTATTTCTTCAATCTGGGTTTCCTTATCGGCCAGCTTAAAGATAACCTCTTAGATTATCAACCCTCGATTTCTGGTTCATTAGCATTTTCAGCTGGTCTTCGTACATTTTTAACTCCTTTATTATTCTATATTTATTCTATTTCAATTTCCATTCTTAAAAGCGCGGCTGCAAGTGTTTTCCCCTGGGCATCGTGCTTAAGGGATACGGTTCCTCCCCCTCCGAGAGTGTTGTGGAGAAGAAAATTGAGGGCGCGCAGATTAGGCAGTTCCCATCTTTCAACTTCGCCGAAACAGATTCCCTCGAAATGCATCTTAACAGCATAGACGGTAAGATGCTTCTTAATTATCTCGTATCCTTTATCGTCGAATGCAATAATACCTATATTGGCGGCATCCCCTTTATCGCCGCTTCTGCCGTGTGCAATATCTTTCAGTTTAATTTTCATTTTGCCTCCTGAATTTTAACTATAGGAGTAACAACTTTTTTAGAAATGAGCGCAGGCCAGTATGCTACAACATCGCTTGGCTTGGGCCGGCCTCCCGCAAAACCGGTTACCGAAGGAGGGCCTGTAAGTATTAAAGGAGCTATCTCCTTGCCGAATCTTTCAACCGAATTGTAATCGTGCGAACGGACTGCAACGCGCATCATAATCTCATTTATCGAATCTTCATCGTGCTCAACTGCCAGAGGACCGTGGCAGGCATTATACCCTATAAATTCGGTTCTAATTTCATCGAATTTAAGGTTAAGGTTTTCGAGTCTCTTTCTTAAAATCTTATCCGCAGCTTTAGCTTTTGTTAAAGCCTGAGGCCAGGAATAGGTTAGGCTCCCCGATGCAGAGAATCCGTCTTCATAGGAACAGGAGACTTTGTAAAATTCTGTTTCGGTCAATCCTTTAATATCATAAACCTTTACACGGTTATTGCCGAGATCTTCAAGCTTAATTGAAGTAAAATCTGCCACGCAGTCGGGAGTAATATAATTTTTAGGATCCCCTATTTCATATAAGAGCTGTTCTGCTACAGTTTCAAAAGAGACTTTTCCCCCGAGTGATTCGTGTTTTGTTATAATAAAACTTCCGTCCGGGTATGCCTCTGCAATAGGAAAACCAATCTCGGCAAAATTCTCTACCGATTCCCAGTCCCCGAGAAAATTGCCCCCCGAAGCCTGAGCTCCGCATTCAAGAATATGCCCTGCAACCGTTCCGGCTGCAAGAAGATTATAATCTGTTTGATTCCATCCGAATTCATAAATCATTGGGGCAAGGGTCAATCCGGTATCGGTAGTCCTGCCGGTAATTACAATATCGGCCCCCTTTTTCAATGCCTCAACAATCGGGAATGCCCCGAAATAAACGTTGGCGCTAAGAAGTTTGTCTTTTACATTATCAACAGGCTCGCCCGACTCCATATTCTTAAGGGGGTGTCCTGTTTTAATAAGTTCATCAATTCTTTCTTTTATATTATCCCCGAGAACAACGGCAACTTTAAGGCCTTCAATTCCAAGCTCGCGCGCTATATTCAATATTTCCGCTGCGCAGGCTTCGGGATTTACCCCGCCGCCGTTTGTAATAACCTTAATATTCTTTTCCCTGCAGACGGGGAGAATTCTCTTCATAAGCGGGGGAATATCCTTGGCATATCCAGCGTTTGGATTCTTGTTTTTCTGTTTCTGGAGAATCGACATCGTAACTTCGGCAAGATAATCCATTACGAGATAGTCAATATCCCCTTTAGTAACCTGAAGGTAGGGAGCCTCAATCAAATCCCCCCAAAAGCCCTGCCCGGAGGCAATTTTTATTTTATCTTTCATAAATGATGTCTTTCTAAATTATTTATAAAGATAGTTATTTTCGGAATAAAGGGAAAATAATAGAAAATCGGAGGGCGGGCTTATTATCCCTAATCCGGTGTGAATTCAGCCTTTAAGTTTCCCGGCTATTATGAGAGGGACTTGTTGGAATTCTTCGGGGCTGTTTATATCAATCCAGTTAATTCTTTCATCCTTCCTGAACCAGGTCATCTGCCTTTTGGCAAAACGGCGCGTATTCCGTTTAATGAGTTCTACTGCGCGCTCCAGGGTTATTTCATTATTCAGGTATGCTATAATCTCTTTATAACCAACGGTATTAAGGGAATTGAGTTCTTTGGAATATCCCATCTCAAGCACTCTGCGGGTTTCCTCTACAAGTCCCGCCTCAATCATTTCATCAACTCTCTTTTCAATCCGGCTGTATAGAATATCCCTTTTCCAGTTTAATCCGAACTGAATGAACGAATAGTTCACTTCCCTCTTATATTCCCCCTGCAGTTTCCAGATTGGCTGGCCGGTAAGAATAAAAACCTCGAGCGCCCTAATAACCCGTTTCCAGTTCTGCGGAAGCATTTTGGAAGCGCTTTCGGGATCAACTTTCTTCAACTCTTCGTATAAAAATTCATCGCCGCATTCGGCTCTCTTCTTAAGGAGTTCCATTCTGAGTTCTTCATCGGTATCAACGGAATTGAAAATGCCGTCTACCAGGGCTCTAATATAAAGCCCCGAGCCCCCTGCTACAATCGGGGTTTTACCCCTCGCAATTATTTCCTTAATCAGATTGAGGGAGTCGGCTTCGAAACGGCTTGCGTTATATTCACTATCCGGAGTAAAGCAGTCAACCAGGTGATGCATTACTTTATTCAATTCATCGGCATCCGGTTTGGCAGTTCCAATATCGAGATATTTATAAACCTGGCGGCTGTCTGCCGAAATTATTTCGGCAGGCATATCCCTGCGAGCTCAATGCTTACCCGGGTCTTGCCGGAACAGGTAGGCCCGGCAATTACAATTACCCGTTCCACCCTTCCCTGCCTATTAGTGGTACAAATGCAAAG
>JAEXUB010000236.1 GCA_023453125.1 Bacteroidota bacterium | reverse complement strand
CTTCAATTTCGAGCGGGTCCTCCTCGTCCAGGTCTCTGTATGCAAGTATATCTGGATGGCGGTAGAGTGCGTTGTCATCAAAATTCATTTTGGCGTCAAGGGCTACAATCTGATCGTCATTTGTAATAACAAGAGGATTTATCTCCAGCATAGAAGAATCTGTTTCTTCGTATGCTTTATAAAGTTTCATAATAAATCCCTGAAAACTCTTGAATGCCGCGCCGGTCAATCCTAATCCGAATGCAAGTTTCTTTGCCTGGTATGGCTGAATTCCGACTGACGGGTCAATCCATTCCTTAATTATTTTTTCAGGAGTTTCTTCTGCGACTTTCTCAATTTCAACTCCCCCTTCAGTAGAAGCCATAATAACATTCTGTGAGTTGTTTCTGTCCAGAAGAATACCGAGATAAAGCTCTTTCTTATAATCGAGTCCTTCGGTTATAAATAGGGTCTTTACAATTTTTCCTTCGGGGCCGGTCTGATGGGTTACAAGAAGGTTGTGAAGAATTTTTTCCGCATATTCTTTTCCTTTTTCGGCTGAAGTGCAGAATTTTACTCCCCCTTCCTGAATAAGTTCTTCCCGGTTATTCGGATTGTACAATTTGCCTTTTCCTCTTCCGCCTGCGTGAATCTGGGCTTTAACCACAAACTGGTTAATTCCCTTTGAGCGGAGTTCTTCAATGGCGGCATCGTATTCGGACAATTCTTTTATTGCAATCCCTTCCTGAACGGGGACGTTGTATTTTCTCAAAATCTCTTTCGCTTGAAATTCGTGCACTTTCATAAATAAATTTCCTTGATAATTGTTTAAAAATTCACTTCGGAGTTCATTTTTTAACCAACATCAGCCGGAATTCAATAATAATCCGGGAATTTTTCGGCATAATTATACACAAATTAGGGGATTTGGCGCATTAAGTCAACTTGCATAATCTATATATTTAATCCTTTAAACTAATCCCGGGCCGGCGTTTGAAAGAAATTTAAAATTTCAGCCTGAATATGACTGTGTTTTCAATAAAGGGAAAAAAAGTTAAAAAAGGGGGCTCAAATTAGTCTGAGTTCCTCATCCAGAAAATTTTTGAGAAAGGTCTTCCTGTGCAATGGGGCGGGGCCATATTTTTTTACGGTTTCAATATGGTGTTTTGTAGGGTACCCTTTATTCTTCTCCCAGTTATAATAAGGATACTCTTCCGCCGCCTTAATCATAATGGCGTCTCTTGTCACCTTTGCAATTATCGATGCTGCGGCAATGGCAAAGGACTTAGAATCCCCTTTAACAACGGTTTTGGTTGTTGTCTCTGAAAGAAATGATTTATTGCCGTCAATAAGTATAATGTCCGGTTTTAAAGACAATCCGCCCACGGCTATTTTCATTGCCTTTAATGATGCCTGCAGAATATTTATTCTGTCAATTTCCTCGTTGTCAACAATTCCTATTCCGTATGCCGTAACCGATGAAATTATTTTGGCATAAAGTTCGTCCCTCTTTTTCTCCGGAATTTTCTTTGAGTCGTTTACTCCCTCAATCCAGAAATCGTTTGGAAAGATTACTGCCGCGGCCACAACCGGGCCTGCGAGGGGACCACGCCCTGCTTCGTCTACCCCCGCAATAAAGCAGATATCGGGGGCAAGAAAGGAATTGTCGAAATTTTTAAGAGGATTTTCAGAATTCATTTATAATGCCAAAATGTATTTTGCCTTCTTTGAATGAATCGCCGTTTGCAAGAGCAAAACTGACGCTCAGGACTCCGAGCCCTGTTTCTAGATTTACTCCCAGGCCGTATCCGGTTTTAAACTGTGACAATTCGGAAATTGATTTTGACGGATCGGCGCTGCGAAGAAAATACCCGTTATCAAGAAACAGGAATCCGAAGGAGCGTTCCGAAAATAAGAATCTATATTCAAAGTTGCACCACAAAGCGCGGTTGCCGCCGAATTGTTTTTCCCGGTACCCCCTCAATGTGTTTGTGCCTCCTATCCGGTAGAGATCCGATTCATCGTAATTATCCCCTCTAAGCTCCCTTGCGTGCAGCGATAATGCCGCTACCTGCCTGCTGAAGAATGAATAATATATTGACAGGTCTACTTCAAATTTCTGGAGGCTGAACGATCCTTCTATTGAAGAGGGGGAGTTCTTTAAAGGACTTATTCTCTTGCTTGCATATTTATATACATTGCTGAAATAGATTCCTTCCACGGGAGAATAGAAATTATCGCGCGTATCATATTTAAGGGAAAGCCCCGTTATGAATGAAGAGGAATTATAAACTGAAGTGCCGGTAGAATTTTCGGATGGAATAGTTGATTGTGCCGAAATAATTATACCCGCCGAAATATTTTCCGCCGCCATATATTCAAGTTTTCCTTCGAGGTATCTCTGAACATAGGAGGTATCCTGTTTGCGCTGAAAGAGGGAAAGGTCAATATTAAAGGGGAGATAAAAGAGCCAGGGTTCGGCATATTTAATTTCAAGTTCCTGCGTCTGCGCGCTCTCTGTCTGCCATCTTAATAAAGCGGAACGGCCGCTGCCGAACATATTCCTGAGCCCCACATTTACGAAGCCGGTAAAATAACCGCTGCTGCTTCCCTGTGAAGAGGGAACATATCCTATTATGCCGTCGAAGCTGTTAGTCTCTTTTTCTTTTATTTTAATCTTAAGCACTCCCTCGTTGCGGCTGTTAATGTAGAATGAAGGATTTTCAACAGGTTCAAAAAAACGGAGACGGTTAAGCCGGGCCGGAATTTCTTCAATTACTTTCTGGACGTAAGGGCTTTTAATTTCTATGTAAGAGGCTTTTTCAATCAGCCGTCCGCTCGTTTTGCTGTTGCCCTCAATTTCAATCCGGTCGATTGTGCAGTAATTCTTTTTGTCAATCAGCAGGAAAATATCTGCTGTATACCCATCTTCTTCTCTTAAAAAAGAAATTGAAGAAATGTTAACCGATGCAAAAGGGTAGCCGGAATTTTCATATTCTGCAAGTAGGGCATTAATGGAAGTTTCAAGTGATGCGGTAACAAGGGGAGTTCCCTTAAGAAAGCCTAACCGGGAATAAACTGACGCCGAATCGGATCCGCTTAATCCCGATATTTTAAAATCTTTAATTAAGGTCTGTTTCCCTTCATCCAAAATGATTTTCAGCTCGTAATTATTTCCCTGAGGCAGTTTAACCAGCTCAGCATTTACTGTGGAATGAAAGTAGCCGCGTGAAGAGAGAAATCCTGCAAACCGGGTTTTAACCGTATCTGTGAGTGAGGGATAAATCTTAAGGCTTTTAAATGAAGCGGCGATTTCTTCAGTTTCCGCTGAAGAAAGATGCCGGGATGTGACCGATACCGACTGAATGACCTGAGCATTAATTAGAAGGGGAGTAATAAAGAGAAAAACCGTGAAATATTTATATAGTCGGCCGGTCATCAATTATTTTCATTTTCTTGCCGATGGGAACAACTTCAATTTTATCGTAAAACTCTTTCATCTGTTCTATTGTAACCGCACTGGTTTCCCAAACGGATGCATTGGCTGCCCCGAGCGCGCAGGCGGTCATTAAAGAATGGTCGAATATAAGGGATTCCTCGAGTCCGTATGCAATACCGGCGGTAAAGGAATCGCCGCTTCCGCAGGGATCCTTTTCTTCAACCCGGGGAAGAATTGCCTTGTAATGGAAATCGAATTTGGATGCATAGACAGGAGAAGGGCCCTCCGTAATAT
>JAEXUB010000275.1 GCA_023453125.1 Bacteroidota bacterium | reverse complement strand
AGACTGATTCCCTTTTCGTAATCGAACGGCCCCGGAATTGATATTGCTGCGCCTTTGCAGATACCGCCAAGCTGGCAAGCCTCTTTTACAGCACTTCGCCAGGCGGCCAGAACCGAACCGGCGCCTGAAGCTGAATCCACCGGTACTGTAACTCTTGAAAAAGGGATTATCGATTCCCTGTCAATATCCACAATCGCGCATGTAATATGAGTGCCCCCGATATCAGCGCTTAAAATTAAATTATTATCCATCTTACCTTAACATTTTTAAAGTAATTATTCCGGCCGGATTAATTGTGATTTTCCCTCTAGCCAAAGATAATAATTCTTCATCCGGATTGGTATAATAAATTGCTGAAGGTTTAAATTTTCCCCATTTAAAGGAAACATCCGAATTTTTACTGCCCGGATTGTAAAGCCTGACAATAAGCCCCTTTCCGTCGGCTGATTCTTTAACAGAGGTTGCGAAAATTTCCTTTGAGTCTATTTCGAACAGTGACGCAGGAATACTATTATCCTTTTCGGAAAGAACCGCAATCATAGGCTGGCACGCCTCTACCGATTTTCTTTCAGCTTGTGACAAACCGGTATTTCGGTGCGGATAAAGAAAATAGAAAAATTCGGTTACCCCTTCCTGCTCCGCTTTAAAATTTGTACCCCAGTAATTATTCATAGGATAAGAATAGATAAGGGGAGAATCTTTAATTTCTTTAATCCATCCGTACACATTGCCGTCTGTTCTTCTTTCGCCAAGTTCAATCATCGGCGCATCAACAGGCACAAGAGTAATTCCGAGCGTTAAATTGGATACATCTGCAAAGCGCTGTATAGGAAAATAATTCTTGCAGGAGCCTTCAAGCTGTTCAATCTGAGGGCGGTAATTTGCCCAGGCGGTATTAAACACCGGTTTAGCTTCGCTTATGTTAAACGGAAAGGCAATGTGAATTCCCTCGGGATCGTAAACTTTCTTTCGGTCCATTTTTATTCTGATACCTACACTGCTTTCCCCTTCATAGATATAATACTCTTTCTCGAGCATATTGCAGCCGGGGGCATCGGAAATCACTTTTATTGACTTGATGAAAGGCCCTTCTTCCCCATTTACAATTTTGACATTTGAATCGCTGCTGTAACTGCGCGGGTCGCGGCCTGCTACGTACTGATATTCTGCAAGCCCTTTTTCCCCGCCGGCAAAGTTATGGCCAATCGACTTTTCTTCAAGTAATACAATGTTGCCCGTAAAGGAATCTACTTTTAGTTTTATTCTGCTGTTCTCAATTACGCCGTCGCGTGCCGGACTTATAATGTAATCATTAATTCCTCTTTGTATATAATATCTTTTTGCTCCCAATGCGGGAACATCCGCAGCATAGAAATAAACGGTGCCCTCCTTCATAACCTGAAATTTCACAGGCTTTCCTGCTTCATCAAGAAGATATAATCCCGCAAGACTTATACCCGGTTTAAATTTCACCCATCCGCTTCTTTCATAGGATGAAGTATTATAAACATCAACAGCTTTTCCGTTTTTGCTTTGATTGAGAGAATTACTTACTAACACTCTCGCCAGGCTGTCTGCTTTTAATGCAAAGCTTTTCTTTACTTCCCACTGCTGTTTTGTAAAAGGATTCTCAGGGTCGCTCATACTGTTCCACGAGCCCCACGTATGCTCCGAATAGAGGAGAACATTTTCCCACGCTTTATCGAATTCCTTTATTGGCGTCTTTTTGCCTGTAATTGCAAACAATGCTTCGGCCTGCGTCAGCCTGTCGGCGCTTCTTCTGTTAAGGGCTGTTTCCCTTGCCGTAGAAGCCGCCCCGTCATCCCACGAACCGGTATAATCCCCTTTTACAACGGGTATTTTTGAAGAATATTTCGCTTCGAATATTTTGTGAAAATTTCCGGTTGTTGAAATAATAATTTTCGGTGAAATATATTTTTCGTTCCATTCCTTAATAATTGAAGGAAGATCCATATGCACGGGACCGTTATCGGAACCAACGGTATAATGTATAGGCAGAATATCATACGGATAGTTTTCTTTTTCCAGCTCGCCTATGTAATATGAAAGCTTTTCTTCTTTAAAGGGGTTTTCAAGTTTTTGATAATTTAATCCTGCGTGGAAAAATGAGTATCCCTGTCCGGCAGTAAAGCAGAGAATTTTTTCTTTGCCCGAAGGGGAGAGCCAGTAAAACGGTTTATCCCCCCAGGTTGAAAGAGAGTTTCCTATTCTATCCCCCTGATTCTGCCCTATCTGAAGATACTTTATTCCATATTGTGCAAGAACGGGAACAATGCCCCACGAGAGCCCCGGAATGTCGCTTATCATTGCGGATATTCCCTTTACACCAAATTCCCTGTAAAGCTTTCTTGAAGGTTCAAGCACTTTCATAAGCTCCTCCGGGCGGCATAGACCGGTTTGAATATTGGCGTAGAGAGCATTTATTTCGAGGGCCCCGCTTTGAACCGCTTTTTTGAGTTTTTCAATCTCTTCTGAGGAGCATTTGCGCATATAATTCTCAACCGGCCAGACCACTTCGGTATTCCACTTCATTCTGGCTCCTTCGGGGAAGTTCTTCGATTCATCAATCGATTTTATTGCGTCTTTTAGATTTTTAATCTGCATATCAACCACTTCCGACTGTACGTGTGTGTAGCCGATATCCACGTGCGAATGATGAAGAAGATAAACAGTTAGTTTTCTTACCGGCTTTACCTCATAGAATGAACTTCCAACGACCTTCCCGTCTATCGAAAGGGATATTTCCTTTTTGACAGCTTTATTAACCAGCGGAACGTTAACTATAAATTTGTTGAATCCTTTTGTAAGGGTCACATCAAACTCTTTCCCGAGAGTCTTAATCTTTCCCTTTGCCCCATTCATAAAATGAACCGTTTCAACAATAAGAGGCCTGCTGTTCCCTTCTTTCGATCTGATTATCATTTCCTGCGGGAAAGCTTTAATTGAATTGCTGATTGAATGGCGGAAAGTCATATACCAGGTTCTTCTGCCGGCAGATTCCCCCGTAATTTTTATTTTTGCCGGCTCTCCCGGTTTAATATATTTCGCCGGAATAGTAAACCAGCAGAATCCCATCATATCGGCGTGCCTGTCAACCATTGTTGCTTCAAATTCCAATCCTGCACCATCCACCCCTTTAACCAGCCATTTCTTTACGGTTGTATCTTTAGGATTGTTAAAAGAGAGAATATAAGTATCATTAACGAAAAGATCGAATTTATGGGTTTCAGGTTTGGCCTCAACGCCGAACATCCAGACAAAAGTAATATTCTCTCCTTTGAACGGAGCGGGGACAGGGCCTGTTTCCCATTCGATATATTTTTCGGCAGAAACAGACCTTACAAGAAGAGAACTGTTTACATATGAAAGGGGGGAATGATATCCCAATACCTCTCCGGCCAGATCTTTTTCGTAACCGCTTACAAATCCAGCCTCCTGAGGAAAATAATTTACTGCCGAAAACAGAATAATCAAAAATGCCGCTATTACTTTTACGGATGATTTCATAATTCACCTACCTGATATATGCCCTTATTAAAATAAATGATTTGTTCTTTGAGCCGGATGACGGAGTAATCCTGTATTTTTTTACCGATGCCGGGACTACGAA
>JAEXUB010000268.1 GCA_023453125.1 Bacteroidota bacterium | reverse complement strand
TTCGTTACTCAGGTAATCAAACTCCGATGAAAGTATCTGCATTGAACCGAGCAGTCCCTGGAAAGGGCTTTTGAGGTCGTGCGCAATAATGGAAAAGAAGCGGTCCTTGGTAGCATTAAGCGAGCGGAGTTTTTCCTCGCTTTCTTTTAATGCATCGGTCATTTTCTTTTTATACAAAATATTCCAGAGTGAATCGCTTAACAGGGATACAATCTCAATATCCTTTTGGGTATAATCAGATTCCTTATTACCCATGCTTATAACTGCAACAATTTTGTCATCCCTTATGATAGGGCTTATAAGGTCCCTTATAATTTCGGGGTGTCCGGCGGGTAATTTAGCATTAGGCCTTTGCCTTTTAAAGTTATTGTGTATTACCGGTTTCCTTTCCTTAATACAATCTGCCCAAATGCCTGCCGATTCAATTTTGTAAGCAGAGCCGAGCATAGCCATCAGTATAGGATCTTTTTGGAGTGAACGGGAAGCGGCCTGCAGAATTATACTGTGGTCTTCCTCATTATAAAACCGGAAAACGCTAATTTTACTCCCGGTAAGTTTTTCGGCTGTCTCAAGGGTAAATTCTATTAACGATGTTGTATCTTCGGTATATTCTTTCTCAATCAGGTTATATCGGAAATTAATTATGTTTTCGTAAATCTTAAAATCGGTTACATCCTCTCCAAAGCAGGCTGCTCCCAGAAGGTTATCGTTTTCGTCCTTAAGTGTGCTTATTGACCAGTTTAAAATTCTGAGCGCCTTAGACTTAGTCATTATTTCCGCTTCAAGAAATTCCGGTATTTCACCGGTTCTGAGCATTTCATAAAATCCCGGTTTCAGATTATTATCGGCTATCAGCAGTTCAATTACATTTTTCCTATAAACTTCCTCGAAAGTATATCCGGTAAAGTCGCAGGCAAATTTATTGAACAGTTCAATCTTTCCTTCCCTGTCAACCATAAATCCGGCAAGTTTAACATTATCCAGCATATTGCGGAAGCGGATTTCCGATTCTTTAAGTAGGAGTTCACCTCGTTTTCTTTCTGTAATGTCGCGTGCGGAAGCATAAATCCGGTTTTCAACGGGTAAAAGCCTCCATTCAAGCCAGAGAGGTGTATGATCCAATCTAATGCAGCGTGCTTCGAATTTTTGCTTTTGGCCTGTTCTTTTGGCATTAGCTATTGCCTGAGCGGCCAGCTTAGAATCCTGCGGAAGAAGAATGGAATAAAGCCCCTTCTCCTTTATTTCATCAAGGTTATAACCGAGAGAGTTTTCCCACTCCCGGTTTAATTTTTCAATTCTGCCATCGAAATCTATAATAGAAAGAAGTTCAACCGCTATATCGAAAAAATGTTCAAGTCCTTCGTCAAATCCCTTTTTTATGTCAATCATATTTCAATAAAGTCTAAAATTCCTATTCTATTATCGGCAGAGATCACTTTAACTTTAGCAGATTATAGCGAAAAATAATATTAAAATATTCTCCTCCGGATTCAATTAAAAAAAGATAAGGACCTCCACTCAAGAATAAATAAATAAAGAGATTAAGTATAAATTCCTTTTTTCCTTCGAAAATTTGAATTATTTTAAAAGATAGAAAGATTCCGGATAGGAGTGTTATGTATTCTTTATTAAAATCCGCGGTTGCTGTCTGTCTATTAATATTAATATCATCTCTCAATGTGCAGGCTCAGGCCGGGCATAACCGGGATTCCCGCATAGCATCTATGATAAGTGAAATATCCTCACTGAATCTCAGGAATAATGTTGCAAAACTTGCCGGATTCGGTACCAGGCATACATTCTCGGGGAATGCGAAAAATGAGAGGGGAATTGAAGCGGCCTGCCGGTGGGTTAAAAATGAATTTGAAAAAATAGCATCCGGTTCCAAATCTAAATTTGAGGTTGTATGGGATACATTTACTGTTAATCCCGACGGGAGAAGAATTAAAAACAGGGCTCAGTTATTTAATGTACTTGGAAGGCTTAAGGGAAATAATCCGGATGATAAAAGAGTATTTATAATTTCCGCACATATAGACTCCAGAAACGGAAACGCAAATGATACTGAAGGGGACGCGCCCGGCGCAAATGATGACGCTTCGGGGGTAGCGCTAATACTTGAACTTGCACGTGTTATGGCAGGCAGGGAGTTTCCTGCCGATATACTCTTTGCAGTTTTAACAGGTGAAGAGCAGGGATTATTGGGAGCGACTCATCTTGCCAAAACCGCAATGGAAAACGGCTGTATTATCGGCGCTATGCTGAATAATGATATGGTAGGGAATACGCTCTCAAGCGGAGTAAACCTGTCGGATAATCTAAGAGTCCGTATTTTCAGCGAAGGGATTCCGGCATTCGAAACCGACGAAATGAAAGCAGTAAGACAGGCAGTAAGCGGCGAGAATGATTCCAGATCGAGGCAGCTTGCACGTTATGTAAAAGAAACCGGTGAAAGATATGTGGATAATCTTGAAGTAAAACTTATCTACCGGAATGACCGATTTCTGAGAGGGGGAGACCATACTCCTTTTCTTAAAGCCGGTTTTACCGCCGTCCGCATTACGGAAATGAATGAGAACTTCGACAGGCAGCATCAGAATATAAGGGAGGAAAAGGGAGTTAAATACGGAGACCTTCCCGAATATGTCGATTATGAATATGTCCGCAAAATTGGAGCAATGAATCTTGCCGTTATAGCCAATGCCGCCTATGCCCCCCTACCTCCGGAAAAAGTGATTATAGAGACAAGGGAAGTTACAAACGAGACAAATCTTAAATGGATCCCCCCGGCAGGGGATAAGCCTGCGGGATACTATGTCTTGATAAGGGAAACAACTTCCCCGGTTTGGGAAAAGAAAATATTTGTAGAAGGCACCGGGATAAATATTCCATATTCAAAGGATAATTATTTCTTCGCGGTTCAATCGTGCGGCGCCCGGGGTAACGAAAGCATTCCCGTATTTCCTTCAATACAAAGGTAAGCAGCATTAATGACGCGAAGAGAGATAAAAATATTCAGCATTTATGAAAAAGTGGCCGAAGCCTGCTACAGCCTGAGGGATTTCTGTTTTAAGGAAAAAATAGAAAAGAAAGTCTGCAGCGAGCTCGAACTCTGCCTTACCGAAGCGCTCAATAATGTTATTAAACACGCCTATAAGGAAGATCCGAATAAAGTAATTGATATTACTTTTACTTTTGACAACTCGGAGCTCACTATGATGATTGAAGACAGCGGCAGCCCTCGCATTAATATAAAAGAGCCGGAACTTGAATATGACCCGAAAGATATTAATTCTCTCCCTGAAGGAGGAATGGGGCTCTTTATTATCAAGAACCTGACCGATACTTCGGAATATTTTACTAAAGAGGGGAAAAACATATTTTTAATGAAAAAAATTATTCAGCCGGTCTGGAACTAATCCCGGATTACTTCGTTTAATGAATTGAAACTACTATTTAACCAGAGTACACAGTATTGAAAAAAATTATATTCCTTGCAGTCATCCTGCTTCAGATAACGGTTTACCCGCAGGATACGGTTAAGACTTCTGTTTTAAAGAAAAATTTTACTACCTACAGACCCATCATAAAATTTAAGTATCCCGATTTTTCTATAGCCGAAGGATATTATCTGGTTAAGAATGCAAATGAGGGAATGCCCTCCGCGCAGCACGAACTCGCCCTCCGCTTTCTATTCGGCAAGGGATTTGAAATTGATACTGCAAAAGCTCTATTCTGGATAAGGAAGGCGGTGGATAAAAAACTGGCACCGGCCTGTTTTAACTACGGCATTATGCTTCTTAATGAGGCCGGGGTAAAGTGGAATCCATTTGAAGCATACCGCTATTTTCTTATAGCCGCCGAAAAGGAGATGCCCGAAGCACAGCTTATTGTTGGGCTTTTTAATCTGGACAACCTTATTGTTAACAGGGATATAAATAAAGGGGTAGAGTGGATCAGCAGAGCCGCAAAGCAAAATTATAAACCGGCCCAGGAAGTCCTGGTGCAGATAAGGGATAACGAAGGAAGATTTATTGACCTTTCCGGCGCAATAACGGCAGCGCTTCCGGAGGAAAAGAAAAACGACCTTACCGATAAAGAGCTTACATTCGAACTGGCTCCGGCTGAGAGCGATACTTCCATAAAAGCCATTGAGAGTTCAAATGAAAAAGACCTTCTTGGAAAACCATACGGGGATTTGAAAAAAATACTTAACGTTAAGAAGAGCGAATTCCTTGAAAACAGGGGGGATACTACTTCTTCCCGGCTCGTTCAGCAGGCTATTAAATGGGGTAATCCCGAAGCCGTTATTATGAATGGAATGAGCTACGAAAAGGGGACTTCGAATAAGAAGGACCCGGTCTATGCGGCTTCAAATTATTTCAGAGCTTACAGGCTGGGAGTAGACAGGGCGGCAAATCTTATTCTTAAACTTACCGGGGACCGTACTTTTATTGACCTGCTTAACAGGAATATGGAAAAGGGGGACCTGGAGGCCGTGTATGTCTGGTCTGCCATTATTGCATTAAACTATAATGACAGGTTTACCGAAGCTCAGTCGCTTGATTTTCTGAAGAAAGCTGCCGATAAAGGACACGTACAGTCGATTGTAGAACTCGGGCTCTGCTACTATAACGGAAGGGGAGTAGCGCAGGACAGAAAAACGGCAGTGGAATATTGGACAAAAGCAGCAAAGCTGGGGAGCGAAGATGCATCTGTTAGAATGGCATTCAACAGGATTATTGATTACCGGAATTCAGAAAATCTGAACGGGGATTATAAATATCTTCTTTCGGC
>JAEXUB010000228.1 GCA_023453125.1 Bacteroidota bacterium | reverse complement strand
TACCATTTTAATTTGCTTCCGGTACTAAATGGGGGAACAATGAAAAGACTTATACTTTTTATGCTCCTTTTCTCTTCGACTGTTTTTTCCCAATGGCAGCTCCGCAATTCAGGCCTGCCTTCAACATATCTCGGGGCAATTGATGCCCTCGACCAGAATTATGCTGTGGTTTCAGGGGTAAGCGTTTATTTTACTTCTAACGGGGGGATGAACTGGACTTCTATTTACAGCGGACTTGTTCACGATATCGCAATGTTAAGCACATCAACCTATGTCGGCGTTACAGACTCTACTATCATAAGAACAACAAATGCAGGTGCGGACTGGCAGATTGTATGTACGCGCATACCGCAGGAGGGAATGTTCAATTACATTAAAGCGTTCGGAAATGAACTTGTAGCAATGACTGACTGTAACACTGGAGTTTCCGGTAGCAGAGCGGGGATATACCATTCTACCGATGGAGGCGCAACATGGACTCAGGTTAATCAGAATTATCTTCAAAACTGTTGGTCGATGGATGTCTGGCGTAAAATTGATTTCGGAACTGCCCAGAAGGGAATTTTCTTTTTCAGCATATCGGGGCCTGCGCAGAGAAGCATAGCCCGCTCTTCCGACGGGGGAATTAATTGGAGCAATGTTTATCTAGGGGATAATAATTATATACATGCCCTCAGAATGTATGATGGAAATTACGGAATAGGCGCCGGAAATGATGTTGCCGGCGGAGCCGTGTTTGTTACAAAAGACGGAGGCGCTACCTGGCAGAAATATGTTCAGAGTATGTATATTCAATCGGCAGTGGCATACGTTAAGAATAATCCTTCCGAGGTATTTCTTGGATGCTCTGGACAGCTATGGTACAGCGCCGACAGCGGCAAGAGCTGGACAAAACAGAATTTCCCCGACAAGGGGATAAAGGATATTGTTTTTACGAATCAGTCTAACGGATGGCTCTGTACAGGCAACGGAGAAGTTTACTGGACAGACAACAGAGGTACTCCGGTTGTATCTGCAAAGAGTGAAATTAAACTTCCATCTGAATATACGCTTAACCAGAACTATCCGAATCCGTTCAACCCTTCAACCAGAATTAGTTTTTCCTTACCGGGGTATTCATCGGTTTCATTAAAAATATTCGATATGCTTGGGAGGGAAATTAAAACAGTTATTAATCAGGAACTGGGGGCGGGATATCATTCCTATTCCTGGAACGGAGATGATAATTTCGGGAATAAAGTCTCAGCCGGAATTTACCTCTATTCTCTGAAAGCAAATAATTTTAGTTTTACAAGAAAAATGCTGCTTCTTAAATAAATGTGTTAATGACCGGGGGGGGCTCTTGCCCCCCTTTTTTTATTGCTTTTGAAGAATTATATTAAAGCCAAAAGACCTTTTTATCCTTATAAACCAAATTCTTTTTTCCCCTTTCTTTTCTTATACTTTTCTATTTTATATCTTTATTTACCAGATAAAATTCCGAGGTCGCAATGTTAAAAAAATATTTTCTCCTTCTTTTTGTTTTTTCAGCCTCTCTCATTTTCATTTCCGGATGCGCGTCTTCTGAAGTCGCTATTCAGGATCCTGTTGTTGGAATAATTAAAGCAGCGGGGAGTGAAACCGGCAGGATACTTACGATTAATATAAATGATAAGGATATTTATTATCTGGAAGGAAGCAATGCGGTTATGGAAGAACTGGCTGCCAATGCGGGGAAAGTTTTTGAAATAAAATACAGCGTAGCAAAGGAGATTGAGGGGAAGATTATTCTAAGTGTAGAAAAAGCGATATCGCTTGGAGTTGAAATGGAAAAGAAAGGGGAAAAGTATGCGCCGGGAACCGCCGGTGTTAAATGCGAATTCGTTGAAATTAAGCAGAACGGCAGCGAATATAACTGCGCTGTTAAAATTGTAAATGTTCTAGGTTACGGTCCCGCCGTTCCGCCTCTTGGAGAGGGGAGAATTTTAAAACTTTATATACCGCAGGGATCTTTGGGGAATACAAAAATTGAAAAAGGGAATGTTCTTAATCTGCAGATAGCTGCCCCCCAGCAGGGAATGGGAATGCAGGAGAATGAAAACTGGCAGCTGATAAAAATTATTAAATGAAAGGGAAAAAATGAAAAAGAGAAATTTAATTGCGTACTTCTTACTGTTTGCCGGTTTCGCGGCGTCATTATTTCTGTTTAATCCGGAATCCTCAAGCGATATTAAAAAAGTTCAGCGGATAAAGAAAAATCCACAGTACAGAACTGAAATATCGGACAAGCGCGCTGAATACTATTTCAGAATGTTAAGAAATCCGGTTACAAACTCAATTCCTGATAATGTAAGGGAAAGAGAACTTGAATATGCGCAGGGAATGCCTAACAGAGAAAGAATGCTCGGAAAGAGTGCCGGTACAAGGTCAATCTCCTGGCAGGAAGCAGGCCCCTATGATGTGGGGGGAAGAACAAGGGCAATTGGAATTGACGTTGCGAATTCCAATGTTATTATTGCCGGCGGTGTCTCAGGCGGCATCTGGAAATCGACCGACGGAGGTAATTCGTGGGTGATGAAGACATCTTCCACGGAAGCCTTAAGCGTAACATCAATCGCTCAGGATCCGCGCCCCGGTTTTACGAATATCTGGTATTATACTGCAGGTGAGTATTACGGAAACAGTGCTGCAGATAGAGGGTATAAAGCATTTTTTTACGGAGGCGGCTTCTATAAGTCAACCGATAATGGAGAGACTTGGACGAATATGTCCCCGGCTTCTGCTACAAGCTGGAACAGCTATTTTTCTTATACTTCCAGGGTTGTAGTCAGCCCGGTTAACGGTTATATCTACGTCGCTTCACACGCCGGTTATGTAATGCGCTCCACAAATCAGGGGACTAGCTGGACAACTCAATATAAAGGAGGGCTTAATCAGCATTCGTATGTAGACGTGGCAGTTAACAGCAATGGTGTTTTGATGGCCTATCTTTCTAATGCACGTCCTTCAGGTTATGCTTCAGATGATCCCGATAACGGTGTTTTCATCTCCACAAACAACGGGGACAGCTGGACGAATGTAACTCCTGCTTCAATGCCGGCGACTTACCACAGAGGCAATATAGGTATGAACAACAATGTTGCATACCTGATGCTTACAACAAGAACTACAAATCCCATAACAAGCAGGGAAGACGTTTATCTTTATAAGTTTAATTTGTCAACATTGGCATCAACAAACCTTACGGCTAATCTTCCTTATTGGGGAACGGCAAGAACCGACTATATCGATACACAGGGGAATTATAATGTTACAGTAGGGGTCCATCCTACAAACGATAATCTGGTTATTCTGGGGGCTACAAGTTTGTTCCGCTCTCTGGATGGTTTTGCAACCAAACCTACAAGCCAAAAACTCAACTGGATCGGAGGGTATCATCCGACAGAGTTTTTCTACCCGGGGCTGCATCCGGATATTCATACTGTAGTTTTTGATAAAAATAATCCTAACAAAGCAATTGTAGGGCACGACGGAGGAATTAGCATTGCTTCCGATATTACCACTCAGACATACGCAACATATTTCCCCTGGGTTAGCGGAAATAAAGGTTACAACGTTACACAGTTCTATACAGTGTCTCTTAAGGAAACGGCAAACGACACAAAAATTATGGGGGGCACTCAGGATAACGGCACACCCTATTTTAAAGCGGCAAATTCATCTTTCGCCTCTACAGACCTTTCATCCGGCGATGGTTCATACTGCTATATGGGCACTACTAAAGCATATGTTTCTTCGCAAAACGGCACTCTGCATCGATATTCTTATGCAGGGGATAATATGAGTTACGATGGAGAGATTACACCTGATACATCAGTGGCAAAGGGACAGATGTTCATAAATCCTTATACCGTTGACCCGAGCGATGAAAACTATATGTACTATTTGGCTGGCAATAAACTGATGAGGAATAATAATGTTCAGATTCCTTTCCCGAATGTTGTTAAGGCGGCCTGGTCTTCTGTAAGCCTTGGCCTTGCTTCGGATGATATAATATCCTGTGTTTCCGTTTCAAGATCAAACCCTTCGAACGTTGTGTATATGGGGGTCTATAACTACTATGCGCAGCCGAGGATTTTTAAACTTACAAACAGCAAGACTTCAACAGCGCCGGTGGAAATTACTCCTGCCTATACAACCACAGATGTACCTGCCAGTTCTTACATTCACCAGATAGCTGTAAATCCAGATAACGGTAACGAGATTTTGGCAGTAATATCAAATTACGGCGTGCGCTGTTTATGGTATTCAAATGACGCCGGGGGAACCTGGACCGACGTTTCGGGCAATCTGAGAGGCGGGGCAGTTGCTCCTTCAATAAGATCTGCTGTTATACTTCAATATAATGGAGGAAAAGCATTTGCCGTAGGAACAAGCACAGGTGTTTACTCAACATACGCACTTAACGGCGCTTCAACAGTATGGGTCCAGGAAGCACAGTCGACAATAGGAAATGTTGTAGTTGAATATCTATGGCCAAGAAGAATTGACGGCACAATTGCGGTTGGAACACACGGAAGAGGCGCTTTTACAGGCAAGTTCGACGGACAGGTTGCCGTGGAAAACAATTCCGGATTGCCGAAAGAATATACATTATCGCAGAATTATCCAAATCCTTTTAATCCTTCTACAATTATTAAATATTCAATTCCTGCAGAGACACGCGTTACGCTTAAAATTTATGACCAGCTCGGAAGAGAGGTTAAGACTTTAGTTAATACAAGACAGTCTGCCGGAAGTTACGAGATTCAATGGCGGGCCGACGATAATGCGGGACGTAAAGTTGCAACGGGAATTTATATTTATGCGCTTCAGACCAATAATGCACTGCTTACCAAAAAGATGGTGCTGTTAAAATAAAAGTTAATATTAAGTGCCCGCTTAAGGCGGGCACTTTTTTTAGTGTGAATCCTTTCCCAATAATCCGGCTCCGCCGCATTCGTTGCATTCAAACTGAAGTGTGATATGGTTTATGCCGAATTTTGCGTTAAGCATATTTTCGATTTTATTCCTCACAATTCCGCTTTGGCTTATGCTCATATCGGCAAGATTTATATGCGCTTCAAGGTGAACATCGTTTTCCCCCACCATCCAGAGATGCACGTGATGAATGTCCGCCACTTCTTCGAATTTTTCCACTTCCCGCCGAATCTCCTCCATTGAAATATCTGCGGGGGCTCCTTCCATAAGAATGTGGACTGCTTCCATAAGAATTACAAAGCTTTCCCTAACGATATAGATCCCTATTAAAATAGTAAGTACCGGGTCAAGCCAGTAGACATTCCACCACATAATTGCCAGTCCCCCCAGAATAACGGCAACAGAAGCAACCGAATCGCTAAGAAGATGGATATATGAAGAGCGTATGTTCATACTCTTCTCGGCATCTTTTTTAAGCAGCAGTGTGCCGGCAATATTGGAAATAAGCCCGGCGGCGGCAACAATAACCATTGCCTCCGGTTCTATTACAGCAGGGGAGTAGAGCCTTTTAACCGCCTCATAAAAGAGGAAAATGTAAATGGCAATGAGTGTTGAGGCATTAAAGACAGCAGCCAGAATTTCGGCCCTCTTTAAGCCGAATGTGTGTTTAAGGGAAATATCTTTTTTCTTAAGCTTCAGCGCTATAAGGCTTATAATCACCGATACGCCGTCGCTCAGGTTATGGAGCGCGTCCGATATCAGTGAAAGGCTTCCCGATAGAATGCCCCCTATAATTTCTGCCAGGGAAGTGAGAAAATTGAGCAGTATTGTTGCAATAAGCCTTCCCGTTGTTGAAGAGGGGGTGTGGTTATGATTATGTGCCATGCTTTTCTTTATTAAATATATTTCAAAATAGTTTGCTAAATTTACGCAATACAAATAAAACAAATAATATATGAAGAATAGTTTCTATAACGATTTTGATTATGCCCGCATTAAAGAGAGCACCCGCGGCAGCGAGTACAGAACCCATTTTCAGATAGACAGGGACCGTATAATCCACTCATCGGAATTCAGGCGCCTGCAGGGAAAGACTCAGGTCTTTCTTCCCGGCGAGTACGACTTCTACCGGACGCGTCTTACCCATTCAATTGAGGTGGCGCAGATAGGAAGGTCTATCTGTAATTTCATTTTTAAACATAACACCAAATTATTTAACGATAAATATTTCATCGACCCGGACCTTGTGGAATCTGTATGCCTTACACACGACCTCGGGAATCCTCCCTTTGGCCACGCAGGGGAACGAAAACTGAATGTGCTGATGAAAGAATACGGCGGGTATGAGGGAAATGCCCAGACTTTAAGATCGATTACTGAAACATTCTACCGGGATGACAATAAGAGAAAAGGAATGAATCCAACGCGGGCATTCCTTGACGGAATACTTAAATACAAAAGGCTCTACCGCACATTCGATAATCCATTTAATCATTTTCTGTATGACGAGCAGGATGAGTACCTTAAATTCGCTTTTGAGAATGAGGATATAAACAGCAGGCTTGGAGAAGAGGAAATAAACTCTTTCCGCAGCGTTGAATGTCAGATTATGGACTGGGCCGACGATACCGCATATGCTATAAATGACATTGTTGACAGCATCTCCGGCGGATTTCTTACGATAGAAAGGCTTGCCTCCTGGCAGAGGGCGAATGAAAATGCGATTACCCCTGAACAGTTTTCTCTTATTACCAATATGCTGGACTGGATGAAGGCGGGAAAATTCAAGGCTAAATTCGGAAGCCAGATTGGTGATTTTATCCAGGCAGTAAAGATTGAAGAAACAGAAAATTTTATGAGCAGTAAGACCAACCGATACCGCTATAACATTGTAATTGACGATGAAATATATCAGAAAGCCCAGCTCTATAAGAGAATCTCGGTTGAACTGGTTTTCCAGTCGGCACAGCTGCACCAGATTGAGTTTAAGGGGAATATGATGATTGAAAAGCTCTTCCGCTTATTCGAAGAGAATTATATAAGTACCAAATCGAGAATTAAGCTTCTTCCCGATTTTGACGACAAATACATCAGAAGCGAAGAAAATCCGAATATGAAGGCACGGATGATTTGCGATTATATGTCGGGAATGACAGACAGCTACGCCATGCGGACCTACCGCCGCCTGTTCGATTCGGGCTACGGATCTATGGTGGAAGTTCTTTAATAAGGCCTGCTTCTTTTATATTTCTCCGGCCAATGAAAAACAGAAACCGGGGCTTATCCTAAAATGAAGTATTTTCTAAAATGAATAATTTCCGGTTAAATGATTTTAAAATAAAAAATTACGAATTTGTGCAATTAGAACTAAAATTCCTGATTATTATTCCGATAATTTATTAAAAGTCATCTATAATAAATCCGGTTTAAAATTTTGGATAAACGGATTCTATCATACCTTACAGTCTTTCTCCTTGCCGCAGGCATTTCCAATCTCTTTGCCCAGAAATACAATATTAAACATATTTCTACAGAACAGGGACTAATCCAGACTCAGATAAGCTCCATTGTACAGAACAGTAAGGGAGAGATTATTCTCGGTTCGCAGGGGAGTGCGGTGCTTGTTTACGACGGCAAGACCTTTACTCCATTCCAATTCGGAGATGATAGGATTAGACCTGAAAACATTTATAGTCTTTATAAAGATTCTAAAGGAATTATCTGGTTCTGTTCCTATAATGGAATTGCCAAGTACGATGGAGAGAGAGTAATATATTATGGAACTGACGCCGGACTCCCTGATCCCGATATTATAACAATGAAAGAGGATAAGAATGGAGTCTACTGGTTCGGAGGCGTAAAGGGATTAATCAGATATGACGGTAAATTCACCCGGATAGAGACAATTGGAGGAATGCCGGTATTAAAGGAAATTAGAAGCATTGCCGAAAGCGGCGACGGGTCGCTTTGGGTTACTAATGGCGCTGTTATACAGAGAATTAGCAAGAACTCAATCAGGAATTTCTCTCTTCCATTTAAAGTGGCTCAAAACACTATCAGGCAGGTATTTGTTGATTCAAAAAACAGAATTTGGGCTCCTACAATTAACGGTCTTTTTTACTTTGAAAATGATTCATTCAAAAAATACAGTGCAAATTCCATTCTTGAGAAAGAATATATTCTCCGCATTCACGAAACAAAGGGGGGAAGGCTCTGGTTTTCTGTACGCGATTTTGGCGTTGTTAGTTACGACGGAAAGAAATTTGAAGAATTGAGCCAGAAAAACGGACTGAGTACAGGGCTTATTTATACCGTATTTCAGGATACCGAGAATAATATCTGGTTTGGAACGGATGAGGGATTAGATTTTTACAGCAATAATATATTCATTAAATACGATAAGAATTCCGGATTAGAAGAA
This sequence comes from Bacteroidota bacterium, assembly GCA_023453125.1. Classification (GTDB taxonomy): domain Bacteria; phylum Bacteroidota; class Ignavibacteria; order Ignavibacteriales; family Melioribacteraceae; genus JAEXUB01. Next base: position 2,200 of record JAEXUB010000228.1, on the reverse strand, counting down.
AATCTTGTATGGTGCGTGCATCAGGATTATAATAAAAAGATTTGGGTGGTTACAGACAGAGCCGGAATTTTTAATGTTGATGCGAAAGGGAAAATAATTCCTTTCGAAAAACAAAAACAGATGAATGTGAAGCAGTATTATAATATCAGGCAGGATAAATGGGGTAATCTGTGGATTGCTACCCGGGAGGGGATGTTCAAATACCGTAATTCCAGGTTCGAAAAAGTTATTGACGGGGGATTTTCTAATATAATTGAAGATAAAAATAAGCATTTATGGTTTGGCAGTTTTGAAAAGGGCTTCTATAAATGGGACGGAGTGAAAATTACGCAGTTCAGCGAAAAAGAGGGGCTCTTAAAGGGAGAGGCTCTCGGTATTACAATTGATAATGATGGAAATACATGGCTTTCTACCGGAACCGGAATGATGGTTATTTCGAAGGGGGAAATGTTAAAATTTCCTTATTCAAATTCTTTAGTTAGAAAAGAGATTATCCAATTTAAAATAGATTCAAGGGGAGGTATCTGGGCTGCCACGCTTGGAGACGGGCTCTACAGGCTCCGGCTTAATAATAAAAAGGAAATTGAAGGGGATAGGATATCAATTAAGGAGGGTTTAATAAGCGATTTCCTCTTCCTTGCCGAAGAAGACGATTTTAACCATCTTTGGATTGGGACACAGTTGGGGCTGGCAGTTCTAATGCTGGATGATTTTTATAAGGGGCGTATTGTTATTAAAAACTTCAATAAGGAGGATGGTATTCCTCATGCGGAGTATAACCAGTCGGCTTCGTTAAAGGATGACAATGGAATTTTATGGTTCGGCACTAATAAGGGGCTGATTAAATGCGATCCCTCCCGTTTTAAATTAAATTCTGTTGAACCTTTAACCCGTATTAAGAATTTTACTATTTTTTACAAAAAGGAAGATCTCTCCCCATATGGAAATACTGATGTAAATCCGCTGCTTCCTTCCGATCTTAAACTTCCTTATGATATGAACCATATAACATTGGAATTTATCGGAGTCTCTCTTTCCAATCCCTCTAAAGTCCGCTATAAATATATACTTGAGAATTTCGATAAAGAGTGGAGAGGTCCTACTGATAAAAATTACGAGACATATACAAATCTTCCCTCCGGGAGCTATACATTTAAAGTAATGGCGTGCAACGACGACGGGCTCTGGAACGCCTCTCCGGTTTCATACAGTTTTGTAATAAACACCCCCTACTATAAAACCTGGTGGTTTATAAGCCTTTCGGTTATTGCAATCTTTCTTATTTCGTGGCTTGCGTACGATTTAAGGATGCGTAAAATTAAGGCCCTCAACAGGGTGCTTGAGCAATCCCTTGAAGAAAAAATTGAAGCCGAAAAGAAACTCCTTCAATCGGAAAAAGATTATCGCGGTCTCTTTGAAAACGCACACGACGCTATCCTTGTGATTGACCCGGTAAATCATATTGTGCTTGAAGCAAATAATGAAGCCTGCGAAATGTACGGCTATTCTTATGAAGAAATGATAAACCTTCCTTTCTCAGAAATTACAGCCGATTTTGATAAGGCCAGGCACAATATAACGGATACTTTCGGCTACAAAGGGTGGAAGAATTTTGAGATTCAGCACGTCTCCAAATACGGGACTCCAATTGAAATTGAGGCAAACGCTAATATTATGAACTACAACGGCAAGGATGCAATTGTAGCGATTATGCACAACATTACCGAAAGGAAGAGTATTGAGAAGGCCCTTATTGATTCGAAAGAACAGGCTGAAAAGTCGAATCTTCTAAAGTCAAACTTCCTTGCGCAGATGTCGCACGAAATCAGGACTCCCATAAATACAATACTTAGCTATGCGTCGCTGCTTAAGTTGGAGACTAAGGAAAAAATTTCTCCCGAGCTCCAGGAAGGTTTTGAAGTTATTGAAAGCGGCGGTCGGAGACTTATAAGGACTATTGATTCCATTCTTAATATGTCGCAGATCCAGACCGGCAACCAGGAAGTCTTTCCCGAAAAAATCAGTCTTTATTACGATATTCTAATTAAATTATTTAACGAGCTCAAGCAGACTGCAATCCTTAAATCGCTCGATTTTTCAATTGTAAACAATGCCGGTTGGGATGTAATAATGGGGGACCAGTATTCGTTATCCCAGTTATTCATAAACCTGATTGACAACGCAATAAAATATACTCCGG
>JAEXUB010000222.1 GCA_023453125.1 Bacteroidota bacterium | reverse complement strand
GAAATAGATAAAGCTGTGGATTTTCTTGCATCACTCGAAAAAGGAAAATCCGTTTAACAGTATAAAGGTTTCCTGTTAAATTCCGATAATAGGTGTATGAAACAGATATTATTTAGACTTTTACTTTGCGTTTTATTGGCTGCGCCCGCTTTTACAGGTTGTACCGAAGAGGCCGCAATAACTGAAGAGGCGGTTGTGCTTCCCCCTGCCGAACCGGCCTGGGGAGGGAGGATTGTTAACAGCGCATATGTGCATTCGCTGGCAAAAATATTAACTACCCGCCGTTACTATCAGCCCGATTCTTCATTTACCGATACAAATCCTGATAACATTATATGGGGCAATCCATTTAGTACAATCAAGATAGGAAAATCTTTCGATTCGCTCAGCAACGGCACACGCCTCTACTGGACTCCCCAGAACGGGTTTATTGTTTTCGATTTTCCTAAATACTTCGGGGGAAGAGTTTCTAACATAACTGTGGCAAGGCTCAAAGTTAAATTATTCCAGAGAAGCGAATTCACAGATAACCTTAAATTCATTGTATCGGTTATCGACACAACAATTCTGAGCAAGTCTGTACGCGAGAGGATATATGAAGTGCAGAATTCGAGCGGAGACGCGGTAAGCTACAAGAGTGAGATTACTATAGATCTTAAAGACAGGATTAGCCCGAGCGGTAAAGTTGTTGTGGGGATTAGAGCCGAGAATGCCGACCAGCTCTTTGCTTCTGTTGAATACTGCAAGATTGAATTTGAAGCGGATATCAGCAGAGGAACCTCTTCACAGTCCTCCCGTTAAAAATTATGCTGCCGCGCATTTAACGCGGCAACAGTTTACAAACTTTATTTTGCGCTTACCTTTTTGAAAACCGAATGAAATTTAAAATCATCTTTTCTGGTTGAAAAAAGGAGGTTCCCTTTGTCGAATTTGTAATAGTATTTCACGGTGCGGGGTTTATCCTGCTTCTGAACAGGCGTTTTGATTTTTTTCCCGTTAATAGTCATCTGCTTTACTGCTTTGTCCTTTTCCGACATTTCGAGACCGCCAGCCATCGTTTTAACTTTACCATTGAAAAACAGGCTGATTTCGTTCCCTTTAATACTCCAGGTTCCCCCTTCAATTACAGTTAGAAGTTCAGCCCCCTTTTGTGAATAAAAATCGACACTGTTTAAGGATTTGTCTTCTTTTAATTCGATTGTAAGAACATTCTCGCTTCCTTTAATCTGGTCTTTCATAATATGGTCCGGATTATTGAAGCTCCATTTGCCGATAAGGGCTTTTTCTTCTGCCGAAAGGGTGTTTTTACTCTGCGCAGACGCTATGCCGCATAATAGAAATAAGAAAATAAATAAAAGTTTTTTCACTTGTTCTCTCCCCTTAGATGTTTATAGTATTGTTTCTTGAATTTACCTTCCCAATGGTAAAAATAAAACTCTGCCGCGCATTAAACGCGGCAGTTAAAATGCGCTCCCAGATTGCGCAAAAACCTTTATTTAATCTTCCGGGTTATATGTCAATTCAATTTTTACGTGGAAATCGGCACCGCTGAATAATGTATATTTTACTTCGCCGATTGTGCATTTATAATCTTCGCCGACCAGCTCGCTAACAACTTTGCTGATGCCGTTTTCAAGCGCGCCGATACTAACAGATTTCAGCTTGTTTTTCAATAATTTGTCAACGTCGATTGTTTTCTCTTTTTCTGACATTTTTCTCTCCTTTATTCAATAAACTTTCTTTTAAGACGCTTTAATAATTCTTTGGTTCAATTTAATAAAACCTTAAGAATAAATAAATCATTTCCTTATAAAAGCGAGGAGTTCCTCTGTTTTTTCCTTCATAAGCTTTTCGTCCCCTTTAGATTCAACATTTAATCGTAATAAAGGTTCCGTATTGCTCATTCTAACGTTAAAACGCCAGGTATCGTATTCAACGCTTATGCCGTCAAGTTCGTCCTGTTTTCCATCCGAATACTTGGCTTTAATTTCAGCAATTTTCCCCTTCGGGTCATCTATTGTAGAATTTATCTCGCCGCTGCAGGGATAAGCCTTAACCATTTCTTCAACCAGAGCAGAGAAAGGCTTGTTTTCGTCACTCATAAGCTGAAGAACCAGAACAAAAGGAATGAGCCCGCTGTCGGTATAAAAATTATCCCTGAAATAATGGTGGGCAGACATTTCTCCGCCGTAGATAGAGTTAACTTCCCTCATTTTTTCTTTAATAAATGCGTGTCCGCTAACAGATACAACTGTTTTTCCCCCGGCTTTTTCAACTTCCTCAACTGTATTCCAGGTAAGGCGCGGGTCGTGGACAATCTTTTCCCCCGGATTGGTTTTAAGTATCGACTTAGCAAGGAGTCCGACTATATAGTATCCTTCAATAAAATTCCCTTTTTCATCAAAGAAGAAGCAGCGGTCATAATCGCCGTCCCAGGCAACGCCTAAATCTGCCTTGTTCTTCATAATAGCTTCAATGGTTGGCTGTCTGTTTTCGGGAAGGAGGGGATTCGGAACGCCATTCGGAAAATTAGAATCGGGTTCGTGAAATACTTTTACCATCTTGATAGGCAGAAACGGTTCCAATGCATCCAGGGCCGGACCGACGCACCCGTTGCCTGCGTTAACGACAACAGTATATGGCTTCATAGATGCCGGTTTGTAGAACTTTTTAAGGTTCTCCATAAATTCCTTCATAATCTCGGCATTCCTTACGGTCCCTTTTTTCTCTGCTTTTGGCCCCAGTTTATTCTGCAGAATCATCTGCTCAATTTCTTTTAGCCCTGGTTCGTAACCAAATGGGACAGAGCCTTTTTTGACGAATTTGAGCCCGTTATATTCGGGGGGATTATGGCTTGCAGTAATCATCACGCCGCCATCGGCATTTAAGTAAGGAGTTCCGAAATAGATCATTTCGGTGCCGCACAGGCCAAGGTCAATTACGTCGCATCCGGCATCTGTAATGCCATCTGCAAGAGCCTTTGATATGCTTTCAGACGATTTACGCACGTCGTGCCCAATAACTACCGATTTGCATTTAAGCAAATTAGCAAAAGCGAATCCGGTTTTATATGCCAGCTCCTCATTTAATTCAGATGGGACCTTTCCTCTAATATCGTATGCTTTGAAAGAAGGAATTCTTTCCATAAAATCTCCATTTTGTATTACCCCAAAATAGGAATTTTGATTCACATTTGAACTATTTTTTTCCCGGGGAACTTTAAGGACAAAATATCGGTTATGACAATAAATGTTACAACATTTAAATTATTAAACAATCAAAAAGGGTTAAAAAAATGAAAAAAATATATATTTCACTCTTCGTACTTCTATTAACAGTCAGCCTTTCGGCTCAGACAAAATGGTCAATTGACAAATCCCACTCCAAAGTCGGATTCTCAGTATCCCACCTTGTGATTACAGACGTTTCGGGAAACTTCAAGAATTTTGACGTTTATGTTGAGACAAACGGGGATGATTTTGAAAACGCAAAAATCGATTTCTGGGCAGATGTAAATACAATCAATACAGAAAATGAAGGGCGCGATAAGCACTTAAAATCGGACGACTTTTTCAATGCAGAGAAATTCCCTAAGATTATCTTCAAAAGCAAATCAATGAAAAAAGTAAGCGGCAATAAATATCAGATTGTAGGGGATTTTACAATGCGCGATGTTACAAAGGAAATTACTCTTGATGCGGTTTTCAGAGGCACTGTTAAGGATGGCAGGGGCAATACAAAAGCAGGCTTTAAAGTAACAGGCGAAGTAAACAGATTCGATTACGGACTCAAATGGAATGCAGCTCTTGAGACAGGCGGTCTTGTAGTTGGTAAAGACGTAGAATTAATAATTGACGTACAGTTAGTAAAACAGAAATGAGAATAGAAGAAGAAATACATCAGATTAAGTTCAGGAATGAGTACCATAAGCTGGCCGTGAATATACTCTATACTCACGGCTGGCTGATGGCCAGACAGTCGGAACTTTTTTCAAAATACGATATAACCGGAAATCAGTTCAATATTCTTAGAATACTTCGCGGGCAGCATCCGAACCCGGCATCGGTAAACCTGCTCAAAGAAAGAATGCTCGACAAAATGTCGGATACTTCGCGGCTTGTTGAGAGACTAAGGCTGAAGGGACTTGTAAAGAGGGAGCATTCCAAAGAGGACAGGCGACGTGTTGATGTTATGATTACCGAAAAAGGAATGAAGCTGTTGAAGGAAATGGATAAGCTTGACTATCTATATGATTCGTTTTTTTCGAATGTGAGTGAAAAAGAAGCGGAGCAGATAAGCTCTCTACTGGATAAACTGAGGGGTTAAATAAAACATTTAACCTCTTCGGGGGTGAGATGTCTGAATTCCCCCTTTGCCAGATTCCCCAATTCAACATTACCGATTTTAATCCTTATAAGCCGGAGCACTTGAATACCGAGTGCTTCGAATATTTTTCTTATATGGCGGTTTTTCCCTTCATCTAAAACAATTTCCACCCAGCAGTTCTTATCTCCCTGCCTTACTTCTTTAATAGAGACGACTTTTAGTTTTCCTTCTTTTGTAACAATTCCCAATTTGATTTTATCAATTAAAGTGGCAGCCGAGGGAATGTTTATCTGGACGTGGTAGGTCTTTTCAATTCTGCTTTCCGGCGATGTAATTTTGTTTCCCCAATTGGTATCGTTTGTAATAAAGAGGAGCCCTTCGCTTGCCTTATCAAGTCTTCCAACGGGGAATATATGGGGGAAATCCTCTTTCTCAAAACATTTGATAACAGTATCTCTTCCTTTCTCGTCAGAAGTTGTGGTTAGCAATCCGTGCGGCTTGTTAAGCGCAATGTAAATTTTCTCCGGAATTTGCGGTTCGGTTCCGTTTACGGAAATTTTATCCTTTTGGATATTGACCCTGCGGGAAGTATCCTTAATGACATTGCCGTTAACTGATACCAGTCCTTTTTTTATCAGCTCAGCAGCCTTAGAGCGGGAAGCCAGCCCGAGCTTGGATATAGCCCGGGGAAGACTTGCAATCTCCCCCGTAATATTTTTACCTGCCGATTTCAAAAAACTATTTCTCCAAAAGCTGAATTGCCCTTGAAACCATACCTGCAAATTTTGCCTCATCCAGAGATGCCTTTGGATTATTCCATCCGCAGGAGAGTACATACCAGTCGCCGGCTGCTGACTGAAGGAGATAAGTCATATTCATAACTCCCGGTTCAGAGCCCCCCTTATAGCCGATGTA
>JAEXUB010000082.1 GCA_023453125.1 Bacteroidota bacterium | reverse complement strand
CCATACAAGGCTGTCCCCGTCAACAACAACCTATTTTATGTTGGTAGTCTTTGTATTGCCGTATTTTGTTAGGTCAAAGTCATCAAACTGCCTTGTCTTAAGGCTGTATCGGGTTAGATAAAGGAATCTGCCTATCCAGACAACATTTTCATATTTATCGAATGCGAGGCTTCTAATCCAGTTACCCAGCTGTCCCCCTTTGCCGAATTTTCTTTGAGTCCATCTGTTGGCTTTCTTGTCATAGACAAATAGCCCGTCAGTAGAACCGGCCCAGACAAACTCATCATTGGCGGTAAGGCAATAAATAACATCCTGTTTAAGTCCGCTGTTTGAGGAATTGAAATTATCTGTCTTTTTCGTTTTGGCATCGTAGCGGTAAATTCCGGAGCCGTTTGTGGCAATCCATAGACTCTGCCCGTCGCTGCAAATGTCGTGGATTGTTACATTATCGAACATTGTTTCAAAGCTCGGTCCGCTTTGCCCGAAAGCCGAACTTAATGAGAGAACAAAAAACAAAAGTATTATTAGTCTTTGCATAGGGACAGTATTTTCTATTAATAACTTTCAGAATCAGTAGGGAATAAGCTTCCTTTAACGTCGTCAATATATTTCCTCACGGATGAATCAATTTCCCTGGCAAGTTCGGCATAATAACGTACAAACCTGGGATGGAAATCGGTATTGAGGCCGAGCATATCCTGAGTAACAAGAATCTGCCCGTCGCAGTGCATACCGGCGCCAATGCCAATAGTAGGTATTTTAAGGCTTGATGTAATTCTGGCGGAGAGTTCTTTAGGTATTTTTTCGAGAACAATAGAAAAAGCTCCTGCCTGCTCAAGAACGAGGGCTTCATTCAAAATCTGTTCCGCCTCATCAACGTTTTTGCCGCGTGCCTTATAACTGCCGAACTGATGAATGCTCTGGGGAGTTAAACCTATATGCCCCATAACAGGAATGCCGGCTTCAGTAATTTTTCTTACAGATTCAGCAATTCTCTCTCCCCCTTCGAGCTTAACACCGCCGGCGGGAGTTTCTTTAAGTATTCTTCCCGCATTACGGAATGCTTCGTCTGTGTTTGTCTGGTATGACATAAAAGGGAGGTCCACAACAACCATAGCCCTGTCGATGCCTTTGCAAACTGCTTTTGTATGATAAATCATCTCGTCCATAGTAACAGGGAGCGTAGTTTCATTTCCCTGAAAGACGTTACTGAGAGAATCGCCTACCAGAATAAGGTCAATGCCGGCCTGATCCAGAATCTTTGCGGTAATAAAGTCATATGCTGTGAGAGCCGATATTTTAATGCCTTTATGTTTTAATACCTGCAGTGTCTTAGTGGTAATTTTCCTGAAATCAACTTCTACGCTCATAATCACCCGCTCGTTTTGGTTTGAAATTTAATTTTAAAGAAAGATTCGAATCCTTGAATCATCGAAGCAGTAAGTTTTTCAATATTTGTTTCGGAACCTAAAATTGTATCAATTTCCGTTGTTTTTTCCCTAAGCTCATTGTTCAGTTTATCTTTTGTAGAGTCGTCGCAGATAAGGTATGCAGGAAGCCTTTGGTGAAAAGTGCCGCAAAGTATTGAGCCGTGCTGCAAAACCACTTTATCCATCTTGCGCTGAGCGCTTCCAATCAGTTTTTTCCCTTTGTACTTAATTTCGCTTTTCGCAGTGCTTGCAAAACAGAGCATTCCCGAAGGGGATTTAAGGAGATCGGGAAAATTGGGCTGAACACCTTCAAGCTCCGCATCTGCAAGGCGGGAATCGTAAATCTTAAGCCCTTCAAGAAGCGCCAGCGAAATATTCGTATAAATATCTTTTGCGGAATAGGATTCGGAGTAGGGGAGAATTGCCGAATAAGTAATTTCCTCGGCGTGCAGAATGGCGCGTCCGCCGGTAGGGCGGTGCACGCAGTCAATATTGTCAGCTTTGGCTTTATCTAAATCAATCTCGTTAATATTCTGATTTGCGCCTAAAGAAATGCAGTAAGGTTTCCAGGTATAAAGCCTGAAGAATGCGGTATCGGACGGACAATCTTTGGCAAGCTGAATGTCGTAATCCATATTGTATCTGCCCGTACCGGGTCCCGATTCAATAAGATTCCATTTCATTATATCAAACCGGCTTTACTTGAATTAATAAACTCAATAATTTCATCAGCAACCGGATTACCTCCGAATTCATTCAGAATTCTCTCCTTTGCCTGGGAAACATTAAGATTTGATGCGTAAAGATATTTATAAATTTTCTTTATGTCTTCAATCTGCTGATCGGAAAAGCCATTCCTCTTGAGCCCTATTTTATTGAGCCCTTCGAATTTAACATCGCCCCCGCCAACAAGAATATAGTGAGGAACATCTTTTGCAATGCTTCTTCCCCCCTGAATCATGCAGAACTTTCCAATACGGGTGAACTGCCTAATCTTGGCCAGTCCGCCGATTACCGCATTGTTCTCTATTGTAACGTGCCCGGCAATCTGTGTGCAGTTTGCAATTGTTACCCGGTCTTTTATAATGCAGTCGTGCGCAACGTGACTGTATGCCATAATGTAGGCGTCTTCACCAATTGAAGTTTCGCCCGCTGCCTGGGTTCCTCTATGAATTGTAACGAATTCGTGAATTATGGAATTCTTTCCGATTTTGGTTGAAGTGATTTCGTTTTTAAACTTCAAATCCTGAGGGATATGCCCGATTGAAGCGGAATGCGAGACTCGGGTATTGCTTCCGAGGGTGGTATACGGATAAATAACGGCGGAGGGACCAATAACGCATCCGTCTCCAATTTCTGTATCCTCATAAATAACCGCATAGGGGGCAACTGTTACATTGGTGCCGAGTCTGGCTTTGGGACTAACGATAGCTGTAGGATGAATATTGACCATAATTACCTCGTTACGATTCCCCTTTTGCTGTTATTAATAAATTCAACAATTTCAACCGCATAAGGATTATCCGGCATTTCCTGCATTAGCTTTTCTTTAGCCTGAGTAACATTAAGCTTTGGATCATAGACAATTGAATAAACTTTTTTAATTGAGGCAATCTGCTCTTCGGTAAAATCTCTGCGTCTTAATCCCACATAATTAAGTCCGTAGTATTTAACCGGTTCTCCCGCCGCGAGAGTATAAGGAAGAATATCTTTACCCACTTTATATCCGTCTCCTACCATAACGTGTTTGCCGATTCTGGTAAACTGATGAACAGGCACAGATCCGCCGATTATGGCCCAATCGTCAATCTGTGTAAAACCGGCAAGCTGAACGGCATTTGAAAGAATGCAATGGTTGCCTATGCGGCAGTCGTGTGCCACGTGCGCATAAGCCATAATTAAAACATTGGTGCCTAAAACGGTTTTTCCCGTATCGGCGCCGCGGTGAATTGAGGCAAACTCGTGTATTGTGGAATTGTCCCCGATTTCGCAGGTAGTTGGCTCGTTATTATATTTCTTATGCTGGGGTACGTGGGAAATTGATGCTCCCTGATAAATTTTAACACCGCTGCCAATTCTGGCGCCGTTATTAATTGTCGCGTGCGGACCGATATAGCAGTCGTTACCGATAATAACATCATCGTGAATAATTGCAAAAGGGGCAACTTCAATATTTTGCCCCAATTTTGCGTTTGGACTTATAATAGAAGTAGGATGAATAGTATTCATATCAAATAAAATTTAGTTATTGGATTCCCTAGGAATAACCGCGGCCATAAATTCGCCTTCGGCTACAAGGGTGTTATCAACATAAGCAGCTCCTTTAACGGAGAAATATCTCGATTTCTTCGTAACCATCTCAACTTCCAGAGTAAGCTGGTCGCCGGGGGTAACAGTCTTTCTGAACTTAACATTGTTAATGCTCATAAAGAAAACGAGGTTATTTTCAGGGTCTTTAATGGAATTAAGAAGAAGAATGCCGCCGCACTGCGCGAGAGCTTCAATAATTAAAACACCCGGCATAACCGGTGCGCCCGGAAAATGTCCCTGGAAAAAGTGTTCGTTCATTGTAACGTTCTTAATGCCTATTACCTTTTTGTCAAGTTCAAGATGAGTGATCTTATCGACAAGAAGGAAAGGGTAGCGGTGCGGAAGAATTTTCTGGATAGCATTTACATCCAGAACAACTCCCTGTTTTTTTACATGCTGATATTTTTTTACAAGCTTTTTCTGGTGATAAAGAGCCCTGATCTTTTTGGCAAATTCAACATTAGCCTTATGTCCCGGGCGTGCTGCAAGTATCTGTGCCTTTATAGGTGTTCCAATTAAAGCCAGGTCGCCGAGAAGGTCAAGGAGTTTGTGCCTAACCGGCTCATTGCGGAATCTTAATTTATCACTTGTTATGAGCCCCGGCTCCTTTAATTCGAGTTTTTTCTCGAGTTTCAGTTTATCAGAAAGTTTATCGAGCCCGGTCTGGTCAATTTCGTGGTCAATAATTACAACTGCGTTTTCTAGGTTGCCCCCTTTAATAAGTCCCGCGTCGGCAAGCTGTTCCACTTCTGAAAGGAAACAGAAAGTTCTTGCCGGAGCAAATTCCGAAACGAATTCCGCTTCAAGATCGAATAAGCCGGTATGCTGGCTTCCCAATGCAGGATTCTGATAATCTACCATTACGGTCATTCTGTATCCGTCAAGAGGAAGAGCAACAATGTCTACCTGTCTTTCTTCGTCGTGCATCTGGACTGTCTGGTCAATAATCAGGTAATCCTTAGGTTCATCCTGTGTAACAAATCCCGCTTCCATCAGTTTTTCAACATAGGGAATAGAGCTGCCGTCGCCGATTGGAGGTTCAATTCCATTGAGCTCAATAGTAATATTATCTATCTGCAAACCGACAATAGCGGCCAGTACGTGTTCAACGGTATAAACTTTTGCGTCGCCTACGCCAAGAGTAGTGCCTCTTGAAACATCAACAACGAAATCGGCATTGGCCGGAATTTCGGGGCATCCCCCAAGGTCAATTCTAACAAATTTTATTCCGGAATTAACCGGTGCCGGTTTGAACGTCATTGTGCAGGAGGTGCCTGTATGAAGCCCCATTCCTGAAATTGAAACGTCCTTTCCTATAGTTCTCTGCAGCTCTAACATTAAGATTTATTTCCTTTGTTTAATTTTACAATAATTTCTTCAAGCTCTTTTATTCTGTTCTCAAGAGCCTTAAGTTTGTCGGCATAATCGGGAAGGTTGTGAATATGCCCGTTTAAACGTAAAAACTTTTTTATGTCAATTGCCGGTGCTCCCATATAGCCTCCCGGTTTGGTAATTGCTTTTGAAACTCCCGACTGAGCGCCTAACTGCACAAAGTCTCCAATTTCAATATGCCCGACAATTCCAACCTGACCGGCAATAACGCAGTTATTTCCAATCTTGGTGCTCCCCGAAATACCAGCCTGCCCTGAAATAACAGTATTTCTGCCAATAGAAACTCCGTGTGCAACCTGAACAAGGTTGTCAATTTTTGCCCCTTTCTTAATAATGGTAGATCCAAGGGCAGCCCTGTCAACAGAAACATTCGAGCCGAGTTCAACGTCGTCTTCAATTACTACATTTCCAATCTGCGGAATCTTATGAAAGACCCCCATAGCATCGGGCTGGAATCCGAATCCGTCTG
>JAEXUB010000008.1 GCA_023453125.1 Bacteroidota bacterium | reverse complement strand
TTCTTGTATTCCTTATTTTATATTATATGCCTACTCCCGCCGGATTAACATCGGCGGGGCAGGCTGTTATTGCTTCATTCTGTTTTGCTCTTATTCTTTGGGTAACAGAATCAATTCCCACGCACGTTACATCACTTGTCCTTATGGTTATGCTGGTCTTCTTTAACGGCTGGGGAATGAAAGATGTGCTCGGAGTATTGGGCTTTGACGTAATTTGGCTTAATGTCCTTGCGTTTATTTTAAGCTCGCTCCTTGTTAAGACAAATATTGCAAAGAGAATAGCACTTAATCTTATTGTTAAGTTCGGGCACAGTGCGCTTCCTATGCTGATTGCTTTTCTGGTGCTTCAGCTGGCCCTTGCGCCCCTGATTCCCGCAACGGCGGCACGAACTGTAATAACACTTCCCATAATGCTGATAGTTGCCTCCATTTACGGATCGACAAACGATAACCCGAATAATTTCGGCAGGAACCTTTTTCTTCAGAACCTGTTCGGAATAAATATTTTTTCTTCCGGCTTTATGACCGGCAGTACTGCCAACCTGATTGCCGTTTCCTTTATTCTCAGTATGTCGAATACAAAAGTTTATTATACCGACTGGATGTTTGCTAATCTTCCGGTTGTTATTGCCGCAATGCTCATTGCCTGGTATATCGGTCCTAAATTTCTCTTCAAGATAAGCGAAAAGAATTCAAAGCCCGTTGTTAAGGGAGGCATTGAGGTTCTTAAGAAACAATTGGATGCAATGGGGAAAATGACATTCAACGAGAAGAAAGGGGCGCTTATATTCGGTATTGTTATTTTTCTCTGGATTACAGACCGCTATCATACGCAGATGTTCGGTTTTCAGATTGACCCGGTTATGGCCGCTATGGTTGGGGGAATAATTACTCTTATGCCAAAGATAGGGCTGCTTAAATGGAATGAATGCGATATTCCCTGGCACCTGATGCTATTCAGCGCGGGCGCGTATGCCGGGGGGCTTGCCCTCAACGATACAGGCGCGGCTAAATGGGCCGTGCAGAATCTATTTGCTCTTATTAATCTCGATAGAAATATAAATTTCTGGGTTGTCTATACGGTTATTGTCGCCGTTATGATGTACTCACATCTGGTATTCACCTCAAAGACAATGAGGACAATTATACTTATTCCATTCACCATTGCGCTCGCGCAGGAATTGGGAATTAACCCCATTGCGCTTGCATTGCCCGCGGCATTTACAATCGATTGGGTTATAGGGCTTCCAATAAGCGCAAAGCCGAATGTTATCCTTTTTACAACCGGACAGTATTCTGTGCTCGATAACCTTAAATACGGAATTATAATGGCAACAATCGGAATCATTCTTCTGGTAGTTGCAGGCTTTACCTGGTTCAGAATTCTGGGAATTACGCCATGAGGAGAATAAAATTATCTGCAATTATAATTTTGATGCTTCTTTTCTCTGCGCTGCCTCTTAGGGCCCAGAAAATATCCGGGTTTAAGGAAAATATATTTATGGAGGAAAAGGGAAGCGCGAGGATTGTATGGAGTTTTACAGCATCCGGCGATTCATCCGAACTCCTTTTCCCCTGGAATTTTAAGGAGAAGCCGGAAGCAAAAATCAATTTTACTCTTCTCTCTTTACCGGATAATAAACAGGTATCTCCTGAACCGGTTCTTGTGGAAAGGAACGGCTCTCTTTTTGTCTCCGTTTTTATTAGTAATAAAGCAGAAGGGAATTACAATTTAGAATTTGAGGTGAAGGATTTTCAGAGTCTCGGCAAAGAGAAGGCAGAAGAGTTCGGGAATTATCTTATTAAATACAGATTTATTAATACTGCGCTTCCGAACATTAAGGATTTTGAATCAAGAATCTACCTTCCCAAAGGATTTGTAATAGTATCGGTAGATGAAACAATTCCAAAGCAGACAGAAGATAATCCGGTTTCCCCCTTTACTCTTGGAACAGCAGAGGGAAGGAATTACATAACCGTTAAGGCTGCACAAATGAAACTGGGGGAACATGCTTTTGTTAAGATGAATATCAGGAGCGAAGAGAAGCCCCTTACCACACTGATAATTTTTGCGGCTGCCGGCCTCCTCTATTTATTCTTTTTCAGGGAGCTGGTGTCAAAGAAGAACGGAAACGGAAATTCCGAAAACAATAATAACGCCTGAGGTACGTATGTCTATCTTTTTTAAGAAAACAAAAAAAATTGAACTGCAGATTGAAGAATATCTTGACCTCGTTGTTAAAGGGGGACTTATATTCAAGATGGGAATAAAATGCTATTTCGATAACCAGGCGGAGCAGTTCGAGGGATATCTTAAAGAGCTCAGAAGCATTGAAGAAAGAGCTGACGATCTGCGAAGGAATATTGAGGTAAAACTTTATACCCGCACATTAATTCCAGAGGCAAGGGGAGATGTGCTGGGACTTATGGAAAGCTGCGATAAGGTTCTTAACATTACAACCGAGACGCTCCTTGAATTCTCGGTTGAAATACCGGACATAATTCCCTCACTGCACAGGGATTTTCTTGATATTGCAGACAGCTCAATTGCCTGTCTTGAAAATACAGTCAGCGGAATAAGATCCTACTTTAAAAATGTTGACGCAGTAAGGGATTATGTCACAAAGGTCCAGTTTTATAAGAAAGAAACAAACAAGATTGCTGAAAGAATTAAGAGAACAATTTTCAGAACCGATTCTGAATTAAGCTATAAAATTCACGTAAGGTATTTTACTTATCATATAGAAAGAATTGCGGAGCAGGCAGAAGATGTCTGCGACCGTTTATCAATTGCAATTGTTAAAAGGTTAGAGTAAGTGGATATTTCCATTTGGTTTTTCATAAGCAGCGGGCTTTTTCTGGGGTGGTCCCTCGGGGCTAACCACGCTGTAAATGTGTTCGGCACTGCGGTAGTATCGAAGATGGTTAAATTCCGCACGGCCGCGCTTATTGCCGGGGTGTTTGTAATACTTGGCGCCGTATACAGCGGAAGCGGAACCACAAAGACTCTCACCGAACTCGGCTCCATTAACGCGCTGGCGGGAAGTTTTTCGGTTGCACTGGCAGTTGGAATTTCCGTTACTGCAATGACCAAGGCGCAGCTCCCCGTTTCCACATCCCAGGCTGTTATAGGGGGTATTATAGGGTGGAATATATTTACCGGCTCGCCTACCGATATGAGCTCACTTTCCAGAATATTATTCAGCTGGGTTGCTTCCCCCATTATGGCGGGAATTTTCGGCTTCCTCATTTTCAAGCTTGTAAAAAGATATCTCCGCATCTGGAAGATACATATGCTTGAACTGGACAATTACACAAGGGTTGGTCTTATAGTGGTAGGCGCGTTAGCTTCCTACTCGCTCGGCGCAAACAATATTGCAAATGTAATGGGGATGTTCATTTCAGCGCCCCTCTTTCAGGATATGGATTTATGGGGCATAGTAAGTATTTCCGGGGTTCAGCAGCTCTTTTTCCTCGGCGGACTCGCGATTGCAATCGGGATTTTCACATACGGCGCCAATGTTATGGAAACAGTAGGAAAGGATTTATATAAGATATCCCCAATTACAGGGCTTGTTGTTGTATTCTCCGAATTTCTCGTACTGTGGATATTTACATCCGAGGGGCTTGAATCGTTTCTGCTTAAAATGAATCTGCCGACAATCCCCTTAGTGCCGTTATCTACAACGCAGGCATTCATTGGTGCGGTTATAGGAGTGGGGCTTGCAAAGGATCCTCTCTCAATAAATTTTAAAGTATTCGGTAAAATTGCCCTCGGATGGGTAATAGCTCCTTTGAGTGCGGGAATTATTACTTTCATTTCCCTGTTCTTTATTCAGAATGTATTTGAACAGAAGGTTATTAATCCTGTTCCTTACGAAATATCCAAGACAGTAGCGGCAGAACTCTCATCCAAAGGAATTGAAACCGCTGCTCTGGGAGACCTAATTGGGAAGAGATTCGACAACAAGAAGATTTTCAAGAACGAGCTGATTAAGAGAAACAAGTATAATAATGACCAGATATTTATGATCTTTCAGTATGCCCTTATTGACAGCTTCAGTGTGGATACGCTTAAACTTGAAAGTATGCGCAGCGGCGGCAGGCTTGCCGGAGAACAGTTCGCATCCATAAAAAATTATTCAGGCAGAACTTTTAAGCACAAAATCGATATTGAAAGGGAGCTCTTCGGCAATTCACCGGCCTGGAGCCTTACGGGGAGCAAACTGCGCGATAAAGAATTAATTGACAGGAAGGAAGATGTTCTCAACGCTTTGCGGATTGAACAGAAAATTAGATAAATCACTAACAAGTAAACAAAACGGAGTAGGTATGAACAAAAGCATAACAAAAATGTTCCTTATACTTATGGGAGTTATGATGTTGAACTGCGTTCAGGTTCTGGCGCAGGATTCCAAGATACCCGGCGGAGACCAGAAGGTGCCGATGGGTGTTGAACAGCGCAACGGTAAGCTTGTATTCGAATCCAAAGACGGAGCTTTCCAGTGGTGGTTCGATTCAAGAATTCAGTTTGACGGCGCAATGTATTTCGAAAACAAGAACCCTCTCAGCAACGGTACTCTTTTCAGAAGAGTTACTTTTGCCACAAAAGCTGTTCTTCATAAGGATTGGCAGGCTGAATTGGATCTTGAATTTGCCGAAGCAGTGCTTGAATTAAGAGACGTATGGATTCAGTACACATTCCCCGAAGTAAATCTTTCTTTGCGCGCAGGTAATTTTAAAGAGCCTTTCGGAATGGAAAGACTCAACAGCTCGCGCCTTCTTACATTCCTTGAACGCTCCGCAGTTTCAAGCGCTTTCCCGCGCGGACGCAGAGTCGGTTTTGCCGCTAGATACTGGACAGACAATGCTCAGATTACCGCAGGCATCTTCGGTCACGAACCGGGCACAAAGATTGATAAAGGCACAAAGGATGAAGGATTCTCTTCAAACGTACGTCTTTCATATGCTCCTATTAACAAACACGGGCAGAATATTCACATCGGCGCTGCATATGCATACACAATTCCCGATGCAGTTCCCGATCTCGCTCCGAACACAATTGAAATTAATGCAAGAGCCGAATCTTATGTTTTCGATCCTAAATTCCTCCACACAGGCGATATTTCCGACGTAAACTATTACAACCGGTTCGGCGGCGAAGTTATGGGTATCTTCGGGCCTTTCTATGTACAGGGGGAATACCAGATGACAAAAGTTAAACGCTGGTACGGAAAAGAAGATATTGACCTCAGCGGCGGCTACGGTATGATTGCATTCAACCTTACAGGCGAAACTAGATATTATTATGCCGACGAAGGAGAAGTTGGACCGGTTGAAAAACCGATCAACTCCTGGGGCGCTTTGGAAGTTGCATTCCGCTACAGCATTCTCGACCTCAACGATTTGGGCGCCGGTATTAAAGGCGGGAAGTCTAATCAGATGATGTTCGGACTTAACTACTACCCGAACAGCAATATTAAGATTCAGCTCAACTATTCAAGAGTTGATATGGACGAAAACGCAACCAGCAAAGGGCGTTTAATTGGCGATGACGATTTTTCTTTCATTCAGATGCGCGTTCAGGCGTCATTATAAAAATTTAAAGGAGATACAATATGAAAGTAAAAGCATTTTTAACCTTCGCGGCTCTTTCCATTATCCTTATCGGCTGTTCAAGGGACGAACCGGGTATTACCCAGATTGTTGTTGAACCCACAATTATTAAAATAAATGAAGTTTATTCAAGAGGCGTTACAACCGATCCCGACTGGATTGAAATCTACAACGCAGGCAATGCCGCAGTTGACATCGGCGGTTATAAGATTTACGACAGCGGCGGTCAGGGGGGAACAAAACCCAAAATGACTATCCCGGCAGGCACTATGCTCGCAGCAAAAGGCCGTTTTGTAATTGTAACCGACCTTGCATCTTCTGTTGACCCGGCCGGTTTCGGTCTCTCAAGCGGCGGCGAAGAAGTCTGGCTTGAAGATAAGAATGGCGTTGTTATTGATAATATCGCTTTCCCGGCTATGGATGTAACACAGTCCTACAGCAGAATTCCCGACGGCGGTACATGGGCTTTAACAAGCAATATCACAAAGAATTCAGCAAACAGATAATTTAATTTATGAGGGCTGATTATTCAGCCCTCGTTTCTTTTGGTGAGAAATGAAAAATATAACATTACTATTATTCATACTCCCTCTTCTATTATACTCCTGCGCCCGCAGCGAACCTTCTGATGAAATTGTTACTCCCCCCAATGAAACACCGTTAACTCTTATTGCTGCTTATAATACCTCGGTTGCTGAGCCCTCAGGGCTGGCATATAATCAGAAAACCGGCTCCCTGTTTACGGTTTCGGACGGCAATTCAACAGTTTATGAAATGACATTTACAGGGACAGTTCTCCGCTCATTTATTATTCAGAGCAGCGACCTTGAAGGAGTTGTTTTTTCTGCAAACTGCGATACTTTTTATGTGGCCGAGGAGACAAACAGGCTGATAACAAAATATCTCAGCACCGGGGCTAAATTATATTCATTCCCCTTTGAGAATGTTGTTACCGATCCGAAA
>JAEXUB010000101.1 GCA_023453125.1 Bacteroidota bacterium | reverse complement strand
ATGAAAGAGCGCTTTAAAAAGGATCTTGAGGAACTTGAACAGAAGCTGTATTCAAATTTTCAGAATTATTGCATCGATTGAGAGGCAAATTAAATTTAATCCCGGCTTTGCCGGGATTTTTTTTATCGAGTTTGGCAAATTAACAAATCCAATAAAATCAGAAAAAGCTACATTCAAAATTAATAATCTCTTTGGTGGATAAACGGGATTGCAAATGAGACAATCAATAATTATTTTGCAGTAATTATACACCGCTTCTTTGCGCGTTTCGCACAGCTGGTATTTATTCTGTGTATCAAATAATCCGAAACAACTCTTGAAAAAGCTAATTAGTGGAGGTTTTTCTATGCCTCATATTTTTAATTTAATTAGTAGGAGTAGCAATGGGACCCTTGCCTGTTAAAGTAGCCAATAGGCTAATTGCCGGAATTAAAAAATTCCAACCAATTTTAAATAATGCGAAATCCAGAGATGTTAATGAGGCTGATACAGTAATAATAGTAACGGATATGTTAAATGAAGTATTTGGATATGATAAGTACAAGGAAATCACTTCTGAATTTTCGATACGATCAACATATTGCGATTTGGCAATAAAACTGGATGGTAAACTGGAATATTTAATTGAGGTAAAAGCTATTGGCCTTGAGCTAAAAGAAAATCATGTTAAACAAGCTGTTGATTATGCAGCAAATGTAGGTACTGATTTTGTTGTATTGACAAACGGAAATAATTGGAAAGTATTCAAAATAGCATTTAATAAGCCAATTGAGCAGGAACTGGTTTTAGATATTGATTTCTTGAAGCTAAATCCTAGAAAAAATGAAGATGTTGAAAAGATCTCTCTAATATCCAAGGAGCCATGGATGAAATCTTCATTATATGAATACCATTCTCAAAAACAGGCATTAAGTAAATACTTTCTGAGTGCAATCATACTAAACGATCCGGTAATTGATGCCATCAGAAGAGAGTTAAGGAAAATTGTACCTGATGTAAGAGTATCGGCAGAACAAATAAAAGAAGTAATTTCAATGGAAGTGCTTAAAAGGGAAGTTATAGAAGGCGAAAAAGCAGATGAGGCTCAGAAAAAAGTATTAAAAAAGCTAAACAAAATATCAAAAACTAAAATGCAAAAGCCAAACAATGTGCCAAATGAGGATAATACTGAAACGTCTGAATCAAACGAGTCTGAAAACCAGGTTTTATTTGAAGAAACTGTTCAATAAATTTGAGCATCTTCGATAAGGCAATTTTTACTGCTCAAATGATAAGGGGAATAGAAAAGTATTATAATTAAATATTAGAGATATATAATAGGAATCGATGTAACAGAAGTTTTACTTTACTTTTAGTCTTAAAGTCACAAATAGTGAAAAATATCAAAATCGGCTTTGCCACTGATAAAATAAAATATTAAACTGAACCTAAGTTTAATAAAATCAGGGAACAGTTATGAAAGGTGTGAAATGTCTATTAATAGTGGTTATACTGTCCGGTTTTTGCGGAATAGCCCAAGCTCAGGAATCGACTTATGTAACCTCTACAGATAATCAGATAATGCTTAAGATACCGGAAGGATTTTCGGTAATGGATTTAAATGAAGCCGCTGCTCTTCAGTACGGCAATGAAGATAAGGGAATCTATATCCTCGTACTGAATGATACCAAAGAGGATATTGAAGGATGGAATATAAAGAAACACTCAATTATCACGCTGGCAAAACTTCTCTCGGCTGTAAATTCACCTCAGATTGAAGGGCCTGTGAACCTTGCCGTTAACGGATATCAGGGGGTGCAGTTCATAGTTAAGGGCTCGGTCGGGGGACATATGATAGTCTACTATCATACTACATTCGAAACAGCCTCTGCATTTTCTCAGGTCCTGGTGTGGACCATACCATCGCAGTTCGATAAAAACAAAAATCTGATGAATTCGATTATAGGCAGTTTCAAAAGCGCAAAATAAACCGGATGCTGAAATTTATTCCTGAAAGTATAATTCCTATTTAAGTTATCCGGGAAAATAGAACAAATTCCATTCCTCGTCTTTTAGGAGGCGGTTATGAAAATCTGTTTTTCTGCTGCGCTTTTTATTCTGGCATTTACCGGCTGCAGGTCATTTGACCTTACTATGAATTCCACTGATCAATATTCAACTCTCTACGATTCTCCAATATCGATTACAACATCTGATTCCATTATTGTAATCCGGAATATGGGAGGAGGTCTATCCCGTTCAAAAGTATTTGTTCCGGTTATTTTCACCATCGACTACAAATTGAGTAAAGATTCCATTATCTATTCGGGGCACAATTTTACCGGTATTATCCCCTTCGGAATTATTAAGTCGGTAGAATGTCGTGGAGTATGGGATGAAGAAACCGGGTTTATTTCGGAAAAAGAAATTATTAAGAACCGTGAGAGTTCAATTGGCGTTCTGACTCCGGTGCTGATGGGGCTCGGTGGAATTCCCATTGGTGGAGTAGTCGGCTCCGCATTTCGGACAAGAACCGGATTTATAGATATGGGTATGGTAGAAGTGGTTATGGGAGGAATTGCAGGCTTTTTAGCCGGTGTTATTGCCGGTACAATTCTTGAGAAAGACAGTGAGTATGATAGTGCGATTGAAAGGATTAAAGAAAAACGGCTGCACAAAAACCCTAATCAGAATATGATAAAATAGTTTTAGTGGATAAATATTTAATAATTGTCCCAATATTTCTCGGAGCATTTATGAATAAATTATTCTACCTACTTTTTATCTCATTTCTATTTACCGGGTGCAGGTCTTTTAATTTAACAATGACCTCGCCGGAGCAGTATCGAAGCCTCGACTCAACCCGGATAACTATTACCGCCAAAGATTCAGTATTAATTTTAAGGCATAGCATCAATAATTCCGGCTGGAAGAAAGAATTGATACCTCAAATTATTCTGCCTGTACAAAAAGTTATGAATGATACAATAATTCATTCAACGGGGAATATAACAATAGCCGTTCCTTTTAAAAGTATTGCATCCATAAAATGCCGGGGCGTATGGGATGAAGAAGTTGGTTTTATCTCAGAAATGGAGATTGAAAAATATTATGAAGGAGGATTTAGAATCGGATTTCCGATTCTGGGCGCTCTAATTGCAACACCGGCTTCTACTTATCTGGCAAAGAATATTGCACCTAAAAACGCATTTTATGATGTTGTTGGTGGGGGGCTGATAGTCGGTTTTGTAGGGGGAATTTTACTGGGGCATTTTTTCGATATGGAAATCAGGTACAATGAGGCGATTGATCGAATAATCCAATCCAGAAAGGGGAAAAACAGGGATGTTTCACCTCATCAAATTTGATAAAGTTTTTATTAAACAATACGTCCCGTTTGGCGATAATGAATTAAAAAAAAGACGGGATGTTCTATTCAATAATCATCATAAGCATAATATTTCTTTACTGCCTCCTGATGGTCTGGGGAGCCGCGGCAATTGAAAAAAACGCCAAATTTCGCCATTTTATTTATAACCCGGTTACATATGCCCTGTCACTGACTATATTCACTACCGTATGGTCCTATTACGGCAATATCGGTTCGGCCGCCCGGTCCGGAATATTTTCCCTTTCAATTTTTCTTGGAATGATATTAATAACCCTCTTCGGGTTTCCAATCATAAAAAGACTGGTAAGGCTTAAAAACGAAAACAGATCTACCAGCATTGCAGATTTTATCTCCTCCAGGTACGGAAAATCAATTGCAATTGCAGCTATTATAACGGTAATGATAATTGTAGGACTGATACCATACATAGGACTTCAGCTGAAGGCTGTTTTTGACAATTTTACTCTCATTTCCGGTTCGGGAAACGGTTGGATGCAGCTCTCTTTCGAAATTCTTATTTTGTCAATGCTGGCTCTTTCCGCAATCTATACCGGATTGAGAAGAGTAGACCCGACGGAGGGGCATCCGGGACTGATAGGAGTTGTTGCCGCAAGTTCAATAATAAAAATTGTAGTTACCATAGTCTCGGGGATGGTAATTATCTATACCGTATTCGGCAGTCCGGGAGAATTTTTTACCCAGATATCAAAATCGCAGAGTTATGAATTAATCCCCGCGGGAAACTCCGGCGCGGCTTCTTTAAGCAGATGGATAAGCTTCGTTATTCTTGCAATGCTGGCCTTTCTCTCATTGCCGAGGCAGTTTCATATAGCAGTAGTTGAGAATAAGAATACAGAGCATATAAATTCATCCAAGTGGATATTTCTGCTGGTAACAATTCTTCTTCATTTATTCATTCTGCCTGTTGCATTTGCAGGAATTTATTCAGGCTATCCGGTATCGGAAGGGGATAATTTCCTCCTTTTAATTCCTTTGCGGCACGGACAGAATTGGCTTGCTGCGCTGGTTTATATAGGGGGATTTGCCACGGCAATAAGTATGATTATGGTATCCCTTTTAACGGTATCTACTATGCTTGCAAACCACGTAGTTCAGCCCCTGGCTCACAAGTTTGTCCCGTTAGGTTTTCTCAAAGGAAGAGTAAGGGAGATAAAAATATTTTTTATAATTCTCTTTCTCCTGAGCGCGTTCCTGTTCAATAAATATTTAAGCCTGGCATACAGCCTTACCAACATAGGAATAATGTCCTTTCTTGCCGTAGCACAGCTTGCCCCCGCATATTTAATAGGAATATTCTGGAAGAAAGGGAATAAAAAAGGAGCGCTCGCATCCCTTGCAATCGGATTTCTATTGTGGCTGTTCCTTGTGATTGTACCGGTGCTTGTAAGGGGAAATTTTCTTCCGGATTCAATACTAAGCGAAGGATTATTCGGTATCTCAATCCTGAAACCGGAAAATCTTTTTGACCTCAATTTCTTCGATCCTGTAAGCAATGCCCTTTTCTGGAGTCTCTTCTTTAATACTGCAGTGTATCTTTATGTATCTATCCATTCAAAGCAGACTGACGAAGAATCGGAGATGGCGGTAAACTTTCTGGTTTCATCAACCGATTCAATTGAAATGCGCGCGGCCGGAATAGAGCTTGAAAACACTGTTGACCTTGTAAAGAAAATGGATGTTGTACGCGCACTGCTCAATAATTATTATGAGGAGGAAGAGACCGGAGAAATATTAAATAATGCCCTTAATTACTGCAGGATATCGGGAAAAGAAAAAATTACAATTGTTGAGCACGCATCATTTACTGCTGATATCGAGAGAAGACTTGCCGGTACTATCGGAGCAGGCATTGCCCGGAAGGCAGTTAAAGAGGCAGGGATATTTACCGCAGGGGAAATTAATGAGCTATCGAACTATTATGCCTCGGTGATTGCCGAAATGAACCTCACACCGGGGGACCTGATGAAAAAAATAAATTTCTATCAGGAAAGGGAAAGACTCCTTCTGCAGAATGCGGCCGAGCTGAAAAAAATTATCGGCGAACTTGAAAACGAAATCAAAACAAGAAAAGAAGTTGAAGAAGCGCTTAAGGAAAGCCAGCAGGAGATAAGGGATTTTTACGATAATGCCAATGTGGGGGTTTACCGCACCGATGTTGAGGGAAATGTTATTATGGCAAATCCCGCTATGATTACTCTTCTTGGATTTAATTCGCTTGAAGAAATGAAGCAGAGCCCTGCATATGAAAATTATAAAAATCCCGAAGACCGGCAGAGGCTTTTAGATGCACTAATGGAGAACTCATTTGTACAATCCTTTGAGGCTGTTGTTCTTAAAAGGGATGGAAGCGAAATGACAATAAGCTTCAGCGCCCGGGCCATCAGGGACAGTGCAGGGAGGTTTAAATACCTTGAAGGAATTGCCCTGGATGTGACTCAAAAGAAATTGGCAGAGAAGGCAATTCTGGCTGCGATGGAAGAAGCGGAAAAATCGAACAATCTTAAATCGGAATTCCTTGCACAGATGTCCCACGAAATAAGGACTCCGATAAATGCAATACTGAGTTTCTCGAGCCTCATAAAGGAGGAAATTAAATCTTCTGCTACCGAAGAGATTAATGAGTCTTTCAGCGTAATTGAATATGCCGGTGAAAGGCTAATAAGGACCATTGACCTTATACTCAGAATGTCGGAAATACAGACAGGCAATCTGGAAGTTGAAAAGACAGAATTCGACCTTGAGGCCGGGGTGATGAAAATGCTTTGCAGCGAGTATAAACGCAAAGCCGCAGTTAAAGGGCTTTCTCTCCATTACAGGAATGATGCGGGAAGGGTAATTTTGATTAATGACAGGAATCTGATACTCGGCATCTTTGATAATCTCATTAACAATTCGGTTAAATATACAGATGAAGGAAGCATCGAAATAATTCTTAAATACGTTGATGAGTATCCGGCAGTTACGGTAAAAGATACGGGTATAGGCATATCGCAGGAATTCCTCGTCGATTTATTCAAACCATTCAGGCAGGAAGAGCAGGGATATACAAGAAGTTATGAAGGGAACGGGCTGGGGCTGGCTCTGGTGAATAAATACGCTGAAATTGTAAATGCGGAAATATCGGTTGAAAGCGAGAAAAATAAGGGCACTGCCATTACTGTTGTATTTAAGGGAGACTGAATATTAACAATTTAGAAATGACTCTTCTATTGGTTATATTTGAATAAGTTTATACAATAAATGGAGAAAGAAATGGAATCAAAACAATGGAATAAGCCCCCGGAAATGCAGATTGACGTTAACAGGAAATATACAGCCGTTATCACAACAACCAGGGGAGTAATGGAGCTTGAACTGAAGCCGGAACACGCTCCTAAAACAGTGAACAATTTTGTGTTCCTTGCAAAAGAAGGTTTTTATGATGGTGTTTCATTCCACCGTGTAATTGAAGACTTCGTTATACAGGGGGGAGATCCTACCGGAACAGGTATGGGAGGCCCCGGCTATAAATTTGAAGATGAATGCAAGGGGAATCCTCTTAAACACGAAAGAGGGGTAATCTCAATGGCAAATGCGGGTCCAAATACAAACGGGAGCCAGTTTTTTATTACCCACTCTCCGCAGCCTCATTTGAATGGAAAGCATACCGTATTCGGAAAGGTAGTTAACGGCCTCGATGTTCTCGATTCGATTGAGCAGGGGGACAGAATGGTTGAAGTTACTATAAACGAAGGCTGATCCTGAGAATAAAATATTGGATAAAAAAAGCGGGCTTAAGCCCGCTTTTATTTTATAGGGATGTCAAGTATTGAATAATTTTCCCATCCGTGAAAATCGAAATGCCACCATTCGGTTTCCATCTGTTTGAATCCGAACTGCACCATTGCAAGGTTTAATATTTTTCTGTTTGCCTTTGCCCGTTCATCAATGCCGGGATAATCGGGACGGGCTTTCTCTGTAAAGTCGTCATACGGAGTACCCATATCCAGTTCCAGTCCGTTTTCGTCAATAAGAGTAAGGTCAACAGCGCATCCTCTGTTATGCCTTGAGCCCTTTGCGGGGTCCGCCACATAATTTTCATCCGGCAGAATGCCCCACATAAGTTTCTGCACGGAAAGGGGACGGTAACCGTCGTATACCTTTATTCTCAGTTTGAATGTTTTCTTAAGGAACTCATTAACCTTAACAAGCTGCTTTGCGGCTTCGGACCTGAGATATACTTTTGCCGCAGGGTATAATACTTTTTTTGTGAAGTTATTTTCAGTGGCGTATTTAACATCGGTAATTATAGTGCTGTCAAGGCTTGTGAGGAGTACAAGGGAAGTATCAGTCTGCGCAAATAAGGAATTGCAGAAAAAGAATAAAACAGGAATCAGGAATTTAATATAATTCATTATGTATTTGCCTTAGAATTTAATTTTGATGTTAAGTTCGCCTGTATCTTCAACTCGGAAAAAGAGGAATTTCCCCTTTTCGTCATAGAAGAAGGAACCGGTGCCTTTTTTTACTTCTTCCATTGATGCTGCCTGTTTCATTTCCCCCTTTCCGTAAGAGACTGCCGCAGGTTTGGCAGGGGAAAGCAAGGTAAAGAAATAATATTTACGCATATTCTTGTAACCGTCGTAATCTTTTTTAACGCTAATCTCAATATCGTTTCCTTTCTTTTCGCAGGTAAAAGAGGTAAGGGAATATTTTCCGCTTTCGTGTCCGTATGTAATGCCGTCGTCTTCATAAAGAGTATATGATGATTTGGCTGCCGGATATATATGTATTTCAGTTTCCTCAATGGTTTTTTCGCCTACGTACTGCTGGACTTCCTGGAACGGAATAATTGCCCCTTCCTTAAGGAACATAGGAAGAGTATTAAGGGGAACTTCTTTAATTATCCATTCTCCCCCTTTATAAAATTTATTTTCGGGAATGTAATACCAGTTCCCCTCGGGAAGATAGAGTTTCTTAAAATCATTATTCTCGGTTAACACTGGGGCGACAATCAGATGCTCGCCAACCATAAACTGCGATAGGGCGGAATAAGCCTCTTTATCCTTCTGGTAATTAAGGAACATAGGGCGCATTATCGGAAGTCCTGTTTTTGTAGAATTATAGAACTCGGTATATAAGAATGGAAGAATCCTGTAGCGTAAATTAATCATATCACGTACGGCATACTCAATATCCTCTCCGAAAGTCCAGGGCTCTTTGGCCTTTGAGCCGTATTCGGAATGCTGTCTGAAGAATGGGGTAAAGACGCCAAGCTCCATCCATCTCATATAGAGGCGCGGCGTTGCATCGTCAATAAATCCGCCTATATCAGAGCCGGTGAATGATACGCCTCCCAATCCCAGGTTAAGGGGCATTGTAAGGGCAAGGCCAAGATGTTCTTCGGTAGCCGCATTATCCCCTGTCCATACTGCTGAATAACGCTGGATGCCTGAGAAGCCCGCGCGCGTTACAATCAGGTGCCTCTTATCGGAATGACGTTTAAGCCCGTCGACTGTGGCGCGTGCCATTTCGAGTCCGTATACATTATGAATTTTTTTATGGTCTGCATTGAATCCGTTATCGTCGAATTGAACTATATCGGGAAAACTCTGTCCCCAGGTTGCGGGTTCATTCATATCATTCCAGAAACCTGAAATTCCCTCCTTTAACATTACGCTTAATTTATCCCCCCACCAGGTTCTGGTCTCTTTCTTTGTAAAGTCGGGAAAATAAGCCCACGAAGGCCAAACTTCCCCCTGATAGAGCTGTCCGTCGGGGTATTTTGCAAATAGGTCTTTTTCAACCCCTTCCTTAGCGGCGTGGTAATTCATATCCGCTTTAACGCCGGGATCAATAATTGTTACCACTTTAAAGCCCTTTTCCTTAAGTCCGGCAAGCATTTTAGGGGGATCGGGGAACCGGTTTTTGTCCCAGGTAAATACTCTGTATCCGTCCATATAATGAATATCGAGGTAAAGGACGTCGCACGGAATCTGTTTATTCCTTAATGTGCTGGCAATTGTAGTAAGAGTCGATTCGGGGTAATAGCTCCATCTGCACTGCTGGTAGCCGAGCGCCCAGAGGGGGGGCATTCCCATTCTTCCGGTAAGCTGAGTGTAGGAAGAAAGAACTTTTATAATTTCGGGGCCGTAGATAAAATAATAATCCATTTCCCCTTTTTCGGCTCCGAACCAGTAGAAACGGTTATTGCTTGCGCCGAAATTAAAACGGGATTTGTATGTGTTATCAAAGAAGATTCCGTATGCCTTAAAATCCTTTATGCCGTAGAAGAAGGGAATTGACTG
>JAEXUB010000065.1 GCA_023453125.1 Bacteroidota bacterium | reverse complement strand
AGCGGAGCAGATAAGCTCTCTACTGGATAAACTGAGGGGTTAAATAAAACATTTAACCTCTTCGGGGGTGAGATGTCTGAATTCCCCCTTTGCCAGATTCCCCAATTCAACATTACCAATTTTAATTCTAATAAGCCGGAGCACTTCAATACCGAGTGCTTCGAATATTTTCCTTATATGACGGTTTTTCCCTTCATCTAAAACTATTTCCACCCAGCAGTTCTTATCTCCCTGCCTTACTTCTTTAATAGAGATGACTTTTAGTTTTCCTTCTTTTGAAACAATTCCCAATTTGATTTTATCAATAACAGAGACAGCCGAGGGAATGTTTATCTGGACGTGGTAGGTCTTTTCAATTCTGTTTTCGGGGGCTGTTATTTGGTTTCCCCAATTGGTATCGTTTGTAATAAAGAGGAGCCCTTCGCTTGCCTTATCGAGTCTTCCAACGGGGAATATATGGGGGAAATCCTCTTTCTCAAAACATTTGAAAACAGTATCTCTTCCTTTCTCGTCAGAAGTTGTGGTTACCAATCCGCGCGGCTTATTAAGCGCAATGTAAATTTTCTCCGGAATTTGCGGTTCGGTTCCGTTTACGGAAATTTTATCTTTTTGGATATTGACCCTGCAGGAAGGATCCTTAATAGTATTACCGTTAACTGATACGTGCCCCTTTTTTATCAGTTCAAAAGCCTTTGATCGGGAAGCCAGCCCGAGTTTGGATAAAGCGCGGGGGAGGCTTGCAATCTCCCCAGTAATATTTTTATCCACTGATTTCAAAAAACTATTTCTCCAAAAGCTGAATTGCCCTTGAAACCATACCGGCAAACTTTGCCTCATCCAGCGATGCCTTTGGATTATTCCATCCGCAGGAGAGTACATACCAGTCGCCGGCAGCTGACTGAAGGAGATAAGTCATATTCATAACTCCCGGTTCAGAGCCCCCCTTATAGCCGATGTATTTCCATTTATCCTTTGATATTGTTGTACCGGGATTGATTGAGAGGATATTTCTTGTTCTGCTATCTTTCTCCTTATCGCTGTTCTTTTTAATCCAGTTCATAACATTGCACAAATCGCGGGCAGATGCAAACCACTCAACTTTGTCAATATAAAACGGGGCATCCCACATTACAAAATCATCTCTTTTGATTTTAGCAAGTTCTTCTTTCAGGAATTTCTTCCTGTCGGACGAAGCGAGATATTTTTCAATTGTTCCCTTATCGGGCCCTCCCTTAAGCTTAAACATATCCATAGTAGCGAGGAAAGGAATGTTGAGCTGCGGATTGGAATGCCCTGCCGTCTTTTGAATCTTTTCAACATTCTCCCTTCCGGCGGTTCTAAGAAGGTTATCTGTAGCAGTATTGTCGCTTATTGAAATCATTAATGAGGCAAGTGATTCAAGAGTCATATAAGTTCCGGTATGCCAATCGTGCAGAAATCCGCTCGGGAGTGAACGGCATTCTTCGTTTAATTTAATTACGTCAGACCATTTCCTCTGTCCGAGATTAATTGTTCTTAAAAGTTCGCTCAGAATGTAAAGCTTAAAGGAGGAACCGATGGCAAGATGCTTGTCAGGATTATGTTCGGCAACAGTTACAAGCTTATCTTTATCCAGCTTTGCGGCAAGAAGTGAAGTCTCTCCCGGAAGTTTTTTTAATTGCTCAATGAACTCATTAAAATCGGCCGCAAAAATAACCGGATTGCCGAAGAAGAGGCCGCTTATTAAATAAGGCTCTTTCTGTTCAACATTAATTGTAACGGCTACAGTTGAATTCTTTTCAAAAAAGTAGTCATATTTCGCAGAAAAGCCGCTCGTAATTTTAACAGGTTCAATTTTTACGGGGGCGCCGCAGGCTGAGTAATAATATTTCAGAATCCCGGCCATCCTGTCGGGGGGTACCTGCTTAAGAAAATCCTTAGTAAATAATTTCTCAGCCCCCGCCGGATTTGCAAAATATTTCATCAGTTCGCGCGCCTGTTTTTCAACAGGAGAAATCTTATCCTGAGAATAAACAATAGAAACAAATAATAAGAGAAATAAAAAAATGCCTTTTTTACTTTTTCCTGATAACACCGCTTCCTCCATCAAAATCGTTAATTTCTTTTTTAATTATGGCTTCCGGGATTTCTATCTTTACAAAAAATATTTCATCAATACCCTCGTAAAGAAGTCCCAGATGGTTTTCATCAATTTTTGTTAAGCAGGAGTAGCCGTAAGAATCCCTCTCATCAATCAGAATCGGTTTATTACGCAATCCCTGCCATGTTCTCCCTTCATCCAGGCTGAATTTAACTGTCAGGCTATCCCTGTTCTTTTTACTGGCCGGATTTGAAAATGCGAGGACTGAATTTTTTATGCCGTACACTTCATTAGCTACCCGTATAAAACTTGCCATACATACTGGTTCAATAAGCTCTGAGCGGGAAGAGGAGTGTTCAATCCAGGTTTCCCCCATATCGGAAGAGACAGCAACAGAACGGGAACCCCCTCTGTTATCCCTCATATTCAGCATTAATAAACCGTTTGTAAGCTCAACAACCTGAGCCTCGGTTGTATTCGATTTAGCCCCTTTGCCTGCTTTCCAGGTTTTCCCGTTATCGTAGCTGTAGATAATTGTTGAATAAGGCATTGCAGTAGAATCTTTGAACTGTGCAGGGAATACAAGTGCACCGTTAGAGAGAGTAATGCCGTTTCCAGGTCCCTGGAAGAAGAGATTCCACTTGGGGTTCTTAACCTGCTTTGTAATGTTGATTGGTGCAGACCAGGTAAGTCCATCGTCCGTGCTTTTTACAAGCATAAACTGCCCGGTTTCATCGGGGGTTAATCCTGGTCCAGACCCCCACCAGGATCTGTTTCCTTTACTCCAGAGGGCGGCAACCCAAATTGTTCCGCTGTTTTTATCAACCAATATTGAAGGATCCCCAATTCCATTCTGGTCGTGCGGTTCTCCCATATCCATAATAACCTGCATCGGAAGCCAGGTTTGTCCTTCGTCTGTACTTCTGCTCAGCCCAACGTCAATGTCTGCAGGAAGATCTTTCGAATTATTTTTCCTGATATCATAAACCGCGAGGAGTGTTCCCTTGTTGGAAGCTGCCAGTCCCGGTATCCTAAAACTCTTTACATTATAGTCCCCCGGCTTTCTTATAATATGCCCGATTCTGTAAGAAGAGAATTTTTTATCCAGAGGATATTTCTTTCCTCCGATTATAACAGACGCAGATTTAAACTTAATGAAAGACTCAATTGAACTTTCCGGTAAAATTTCAAGGCTGATTTTAATTGTAGAAATACCTTTGGGAAGAGCGTAGTTAAGTTTTACTGCACCGGTGTTTTTAAACGGCTTGTTCAAAACACCTATAAGTGTATCTTTTTTACCGGATAAAGCATAAACTTTAGCGGAAGTAATTAAGCGGGCGGATTTATTTTCTGTTTCAAAGGCAAAGGATTGCAGAATGGAGATTTTTTCTCCGGGGGCCTCCGCCGTAATAATACTCACAAAGTTTTTATCGGCGCCAATGAATACCGGTGCGGTAAGGGGTTTGCCGGATACGGAATACCTTTCCTGTGCGGCTGCATTTACAGCGATAAATAAGAGCAGATAGAATAAAAATCTTCTCATAGGATTATTCTGATAATTATTGAATACCGTAAAATAGCAAAAGAAATGCAAAGGGAAGGGAAAAATAAGGGGCGGATTTTCATCCGCCCCATTAATTGTTAATCTGCTGAACCGTCCTTATTATTGTCTTTAAATGCCCGGATAGATGCCCTTATATTATTATCGATGGCAGATTTATTTGCGGTAGCCGGATCGAGGAAATTATTTCCGCTAAGGAACCATCCATACGAGCTTATTTTCATTGTAACCGAGAAATCGGGGTTGTTTTCTGCAACGGCAATCGGAGTCTGAAGGTCGATTTTCTGTTTAACATTTAAGCTTGACTTGTAAACAAAGTCTGCGGCAACGCCACCTGTGTATGTTTTGCCTTCAATTATAATGCTGTATCTGTTAACTCCGTCAAAGAACCGGCGGGCTTTAGCCTTTTGGTCGGCGGTCATAGCAGTAGTATCGGCGGCTTCAGCTTTATGAATATCGAACTCGAGCCTGTTGTAAGTTCCGAATGGAACGGTCAGTCCCTGAATTGTCTGAACAGCGCCGTTAAGATTTAATTCAAGAATGAGAGGAGTTGTTTTATATATCCCTTCGGTACTGTCGTTCTGGGTTTTGAATTTAATTTCTCTGAGCAGGTAGGTGGCTTTTGTAATCTTAATCGAATCAATTCCTGCAAGAAATGCATCTTTCCCCAGCACCCGGGTATCATATTTTGAGGAAAGAGTAATAGTCCCCGAGTTAACCGGATCGGTTGAATTGGAACATCCGGCAAGAGTTAAAGCCATTGCTGCGGCTAATAGGGGGAAAAAGAGTTTTCTTTTCATGATATGTCTCCAAAATAAATTATTTGTTCTGCTGTATTATACAGAAGGGCATAAAAAAAGTTTGTGCCCGCCGTCAACCGGGGACACAAACTGTGATATAAAACGAATGATTTAAATAATACTTCTATATGCTTTTTTTATAGCATCTTCTTCTTTTATGCTGGCGTGCATTGTAAAAACGCCATTGTGCCTGGATTTTTGAGTTTTCTTCCAGTTCCCTGTTTGTCTCAACAAATTCAATATTATTATTAATAAACACATTGTTTACTTCAGTCATAAGGAGGGAATTAACTCCTTTATTCTGCAGGTCGGCGCGAACAGCAGTTAAATAAAGGTCTGCATCCCGGCAATTCTTCATTGCATCAAGAATATGAAGGAACCCGAATGGGAATAAGCGGCCGTTTGCCTTCTGCATTGCCTTGGAGAGGGAGGGCATAGTAATGCCGAATGCCGCTACCTTATTGTTTTCATCCAGAATTACGGGAACATATCCGGGTTTAATAAAGCCGAAATAGGCCTTTGTATACATTTCTATCTGTTTGTCGGTAAGCGGAACAAATCCATACAAGTCTTTATACGCATCATTAATAAGGTAAAAAATTTCATTTGCGTAGGGGAGAAGTTCTTTTGCCTTGTTGACCTTTAGTAGTTTGAGTTTATTTCTCTGCTTAACGACCTCGGCTATTCTGGATACTTTTTCATTTGGAGTCTTGGGGGATTCAACATTAAACTCAATCCAGTCGGCATCCTTTACGTATGCTAGATCCTCAACATGCTTCTGGTAATATGGATAGTTGTAAATGGCGCCGAATGTAGAGAGTTCTTCAAAACCTTCAATCAGCAGTCCTTCCGGATCAAAATCGGTAAATCCGAGAGGCCCGTGAACATATTCAAGTCCCGATTCCTTTCCCCATTTTTCAACTTCATTCATAAGGGCTTTAACGACTTCGGCATCATCAATAAAGACAATCCATCCGAAGCGGATTGCCTTCTGTTTCCACATTTCGTTGAATTTGTGGTTAATAATCGCGGCAATTCGTCCTGCCAGTTTCCCATCCTTATAAGCAAGCCAATAGCGCGCCTCGCAGAAATCGAATGCGGGATTCTTATCTTTGCTTAATGTCTTAACGTCATCAAATATTAATGGGGGTACCCAATACTTATTCCCCTTGTAGAGTTCAAAAGGAAATTTGATGAATTTTTTCAAATCTTTTTTGCTAAGAACTTCTTTTATTTCAATGCCCATCCGGGTACTCCGAAAATTTTAATATGCGAATATATAATATAATCGGCAAAAATTACGCAAAAAGAGATTAAATGGCCTCTTTTTTCCTCTCTATTAAAAGGATTTAATAATTCGGAGAGGGGATTATTGTAACCTAAAGAAGAATTTTGTAGTCTTAAGTATAGAATGAAAAATTTAAGCGACATAGAGATAATAGAATCGGTAAAAAGGGGAAATCAGGCTGATTTTGCGCTTTTGGTGGAGAGATACAAGAATAAGGCCTTTTCGATGCTAAAGCGGCTCCTTAAGAACCAGATGGATGCCGAGGAGGCGCTGCAGGATTCTTTCCTTAAAGCCTTCAATTCCTTAAATTCTTTCAAAGGGGAATCTAAATTCTCTACCTGGTTCTACCGGATTGTTTACAATACCGCAATTACCATTCTGAATGCCAAAAAAAGAAAAACCGAAAAAGAAATGATTTCCATTGATGAGGAATTCGAAATAGAATCTTACGATAACGAAATCTATTCTAAAGCGGAAAATGTTAACAACTACGTAATTCAGATGGTTGAAAAACTTCCCCCCAGGAGTGCGCTAATAATTATTTTATATTATATTGACGATATGAGTCTGCATGAGATAAGCCAGGTTATGGGGATGTCTCTTGTAAACGCAAAAGTAATGCTTCACCGTTCGCGTACGGCATTAAAAGATCTGGTGGTTAAACATAATCTCCAGGAGGAACTGATATGAAAAAGAGAACTGACGAACTGCTGAATAAATATCTGGATAATGAACTTGATCCGGCCGAACTCAATGAGTTTAC
>JAEXUB010000051.1 GCA_023453125.1 Bacteroidota bacterium | reverse complement strand
GAGAGATTCGTGAATTCTTTTTCTCGACTGGAATGTAATGCAGACATTGGTGGCAATTCTGAAAAGCCAGGTTGAGAACTCGCTTTTGTATTCGAAGTTCTTCAACCCCTTGTACACGCGCATAAAGACCTCCTGATAGATGTCTTTTGCGTCGTCATCATTATTTCTGAATGAGCGCGCAATGTTGAGTACCTGCCGGTCATATCTGCATACAAGCTCTTCAAAAGCTTTTATGTCCCCCTGCTGCGCGCTGATTACTAATTGTAAATCTGTCATTTTATCCTGACCGTCATTTATTGGTTAGACTCCCCCTTTAAAAAAAGGTTGTACGGATTATACTTTAAAATAGGGCTTTTTTTGCTGTTTTTAGGGAATTTTTATTCTTAAGGGGATAAAAAAAGCCCGGAATAACCGGGCTTAATTAAAAGCTATATGCCTTAGCGTCCCCACCAGTAGGAGAACTTTATCATAAAAATATTATCCGGCTTGCTGTTATAAATTCTATCCATTGAGCGGCCGAACTGGAAATCTCCGTCTGATTCATACTCGGAGCGGGATTGAGTCCATACAAAATAAATTGTTGAACCGGGATTGAATTCCCATCGTAGAACGACATTTCCCCTTAGAGATGCAATGTTGAAATCGGGATTTGAGAAGGAGTATGTTTTTGCCGGCCCCTCTCCGTCTGCATCGACAGTATAAGAAGTGTTTCCTGATGCCGGGTTGATTTCTGTTAAGGTTGAACCGGCAGTGCCGTAATTGTCAAAGTCGAATGATTTTGCGTTTCTAAGGGACTTGTATGCATAGTAATTACCAGACGAGACCAGGGGCTGGAAATATGCCTGAATGCTTAGAGTGGGGGAGATAATCCAGTTTAATCTTATGTTGGCCGATACGGTGGTCTGGTCCATATTGGCAAATACATATCTTTTGCCGTATGTGCCTGATGCTGCGGCATCTGAATAGCAGCCTACCCACTGCCCCTTGTTCTGGTCCCGGGTAAATGAGGGACCGATAGAAAAGGAGAAATTGGGAGCCGGGCGGTATTCGGCATAAGCCTGAACAGTAACATAATTATCCGCATCGCTTTTTACCTGCTGTCCGCTAAGCTGAAATACAAGAGGATTACGTGAATCGGTTGAAGCGCTGATTATGTAATTGATTGAAGGTGGATTTACTGTTAAAGGCCCCCCGCGTGTGCGGCGGTTGCTGTATGAACTCGGCGAATATGAAAACTGAACGTCGAGAGAATAATAATTTGTAAACTGATAGATTACATTTGTCCAGAACGCATTCGAGGTACGGTTTCCGTTAAAATCCATCTGGCCGTAGATTGTATTAAACCAACGTATGGAGCGGTAATAGTCGGTAGGTTCAAGCCAGAAGTAGCCGAGCTGGAAATGTGAAGAGATTACGTTTGTAGTTGAAATATATCCCAGGTCATTTACATCGAATCCGGGAGTAATAAATCCTATTGCCGCGTTAAGCCAGATTGGACGCGTCTGCTTATGAAGAAAGAGTCTGCCGGCAAGCCCGGTAAGGGATGTGGTGATGCTGTCAACCGAAAGCCCGATATCGGGGCGCTGAAAATAGTGGAGTGAATTGGTTTGTACATTCAGCATTCTCTCCCTGGAGCCTTTAATGTATGAACCTGCAAGCCACCCCTGAAGCACATATTCCCGCGAGTCGCTAAGGAATGTCCATCCGTCCAGACCGACTGTTAGAGAGTTGCTATTCATCTGCGATTTAAGCCGTTCATCTTCAAAGAAGCGGTTGGTAAAAGTAGATAAGAGTCCAATTCCGTGTTTCCCTCTTTCAAAGTCTTTCTGCAGCCTGAAAACCGAGTAGCTTGTAAGAGGTTCAACTTCAATTTCAGATTCGTTTCCGTTTTTTTGAATGGCAGCGAATTCTCTGTTCGTAACCGCCTGAATAACTCCCATTTTCCAATCATCAAAAATTCTACCGGTTACTTTGCCGGCTCCGAGAATGCTTGTTCCGGAGGGGCGGTCGGCATAATCATAAGAGGGGAGAGAACCCTGCGGTGCTCTTCCGATTCTTCTGCTGTAAAAGATAGAGGGATCGGGCCACGCAAATCCGGAAAAAACTGTAGTGCCTCCTCTGCCGTAGCTGAAAATGCTGGACCCTTCAAGAAAGAAGGGGCGCTTTTCCTGAAAATAAGTTTCAACGTCGCTTAAATTTACTACTGCGGGATCAACTTCAACCTGCCCGAAATCGGGATTTAATGTAGCATCCAGTGTAATGCTGCTTGAAATTCCGTATTTGAAATCTATTCCTGCGCTGGGGGAATATTTTGAACCTGTATTATATGGGTCATTAGGAGAGTGTTTTAAATATTCCGCCTTTCCGGTTACATAAGGGAGAACCTGAAAACGAACCGGGGGAGAAATTTTTTCAATGCCCTCTAATTCAGGAAAGCGTGATACGAAACCGCTTTCGTTGCGGGGCTTATAAATTAAATTGGACTCCTCGTTTTTTCTCGCAATATCGCGCCTCATATTTATTCCCCAGGTATAATTTTCCAGTTCCCCGAACCGGAGCTGCGAAAATGGAATTCTGATTTCTATGCACCACCCGTATGCCGTACGTGCGGCTTTGCCTGTCCATACGCCGTCCCAGGCACTATTCATTCCGTCGTCATTTTCGAGCACACCGTCATATAATGTGCCCGCGGCAGAGATGCCGAAATAGAATCCGCTCATCTTATCGTTAAAGCAGTCCAGAAATACCATAAACCTGTCGGCTACAGCACTGTAATCGCGTCTTGAAAGCTCAGCGCTTATAAGCTCCGGGTTTTTGTCATATAATTTTGCGGCAACATAGATCGCATAATCGTCATATGCGGTCCAGGCCTCGGTTTTTTCTGAAGCCGGGTCTCCATTATTTGGCTCTCTTTGAATAAAAGCGGTAATAGGATTTGACTGCCAGACCTCTTCATCAAGAACAGCATCAACATTAATCTCTTTTTGCGTACGTAAGGCTCTAAGAGGTTCTTTAAATTTCGGCACCTGCGCATATATGGATGCGCTCATTGCAATAATAAATAGAAATAGCATTTTATTTTTCATAGTTCCTCCGGTGTGGTATTACCGGTTTGACTCCGTATATAAAAGATTGGTTGTACGGGGAGAAAGAAATTATTCTTTAACTCATACTTTTTGTAACTTTGCATATTAAACGGTGCATAAGACGCATTAGATAGAGGAAATTGAATGTACGAATTTCAAAAGAACAACAGATATTTTGCTCAGGTAACGGGACAGATGGAAGAACTGGCGGAGCAGGAGCTTAAAGAGCTTGGCGCTGTTAATACCAAAATATCCTACCGCGGAGTTTATTTTGAAGCGGATTTAGAATCAGTTATGAGGATTAATTATGCGTCTCGCCTTTTAAGCAGGGTGCTTGCCCCTCTGGCAATTTTTAACGCGCACAATACCGAAGCATTGAAAAAATTTGCGCCGAAAATAAAATGGGAAGAACTTCTGAGCGCCGATAACACCTTTGCCATAACGGCGTCGGTTACTAAAAGCAAGATTGATAATTCTTTATATGCATCGATGTGCCTGAAGGATGGAATAGTTGATTATATGAGGGAAAAATTCGGAAAGCGCCCCAGTATTGATACGGTTAATCCGGACGTGAGGTTTAATCTTCATATTGAAAAAAATGTTGCTATTGTAAGTCTCGATACATCGGGGGATTCGCTTCACAAGAGGGGATACAGGCTTCTTGCAGGCGAGGCTCCAATGCAGGAAACTCTCGCCGCGGCAATTATTAAATTAAGCGGATGGGAGGGGGAAAAACCGATGATGGACTGCTTCTGCGGCTCGGGTACAATTCTTTGCGAAGCATTGATGCATTACTGCCGGATCCCATCACAGTACCTGCGCAAGAAATTCGGATTTACGCATCTCCCCGGTTTTGAAAAGAATGTGTGGGATAGGATAAAAAAAGAACTCGATTCAAATATCAGGCCTCTCCCCAAAGGTTTAATTTACGGCAGCGACCGCGCTCCCCAGGCAATTGAAACGGCGCGGGATAATCTTTCGCGACTCCCGTACCACCAATCGGTAAAAATTGAATGCAGGCCGTTTCAGAAAATTGAAAAATTTGAAAACGGTGTATGGATATCTAATCCCCCTTACGGAATAAGGCTGGGAGAAAAGAAAGAAGTTGAAAAACTCTATGGGGAGATTGGGGATTTTCTTAAACAGAAATGCAGCGGTACTTCGGCCTTTATTTATACGGCATCTCCCGAATTAAGAAAATTTATAGGGCTTAAGACAAGCCGCAGGATTCCTCTTGAAAATGGAAAACTGGAAGGGGTTCTGCTGCGCATTGACAGCTACGAGGGAAGCAGGAAGGGAAAATATATTAAAAAAGAAGAGGAGTGATTTAAAATGCCGGTATTAATTGCCGGCTGAATATTCGTCTATCTTTTTAATGAAGAATGCCTTTTCGTCAGGTTTTAAAAAGCTTGCACTGAATGAATTTTTTGCCAGTCTTATTATGTCATCCCGGTTAAGGTCAAGAGCCTCCGCAATCGCAATATAATTATCGTTTATATATCCCCCGAAGTAAGCCGGATCGTCTGAATTTACTGTAACGGCTATTCCGTGCATCATTAGCTTTTTAAGAGGATGATTCTTAAGGTCGTCTATTACTTTCAGTTTAAGATTTGATAACGGGCACATTGTAAGGGGAGTATTTTCCTTTAGGAGTTTCCTGATTAATTCTTCATCATTCACCGACTGGTTGCCGTGGTCAATCCTGTCGGCGTCCAGTATGTCGAGCGCGCCGTGGATATATTCCGCCGGGCCTTCTTCGCCGGCGTGCGCAACACCGAGAAAGCCCATTGCACGCGCCTCTTTAAATACCTTTTCAAATTTTTCGGGTGGATTTCCAACTTCTGCCGAATCGAGACCGACAG
Source organism: Bacteroidota bacterium (assembly GCA_023453125.1). Classification (GTDB taxonomy): domain Bacteria; phylum Bacteroidota; class Ignavibacteria; order Ignavibacteriales; family Melioribacteraceae; genus JAEXUB01. The sequence continues at coordinate 457 of JAEXUB010000051.1, read as the reverse complement.
CTGTAATTAAATCCTTGAATGGCTCCGCCTCTTTTAGAGTTTCCATTGCGGAATTCTGGTCGAGGTCTCTAAGGAAGCACATGATAAGCCGGGATGAAATACCGAGCCTTTTCTCGGCATCTATAAGCGCTTTGTAAATGCCGTTTATGACTGTTGAAAATCTTATGCCTCTGCTGGTGTGAGTCTGCGGATCGAAGAAAATTTCTGTATGCAGTACGTTCTCTTCCCTTGCGCGCTTCATATATGCGTATGTAAGGTCGTAAAAATCCACTTCATTCAAAATTACTTTTGCGCTTTCGTAATAAATGTTGAGAAATCCCTGCAGGTCGTTGTAGTTGTATGCTTTCTTAACCTCATCAATGGAATTATAATGAATAGGTACATTATTGCGGTGTGCCAGTTCGAACATCAGTTCGGGCTCGAGTGTCCCTTCTATATGCAGGTGGAGTTCGCATTT
>JAEXUB010000043.1 GCA_023453125.1 Bacteroidota bacterium | reverse complement strand
ATGGACGTTCAAGAGAATTTTTTTCAAAAAATGAAACCACTTCATTAAAGCGTTCAATCTGGAGGTTTGTATAGGCGAAATCGGAAGTTTCCGAATTGGCGAGATGAGAATAAATTCCTTCTACAATCACATTTCTTAGTTTTAACGCAGCATTAAGAAAACTTTCGGCTGAGTAATAATGCACGCCTATCCTTTCCATTCCGGAATCTATCTTAAGGTGCACCCTTGCTTTAATATTCAGGCTTGACGCAATTGAATCAATCTGCGAGAGTTTATCGGGGGAGGAGGCTGTAAGTGAAAGGTCATTTTTAATAAACAGGGGAATCTGGTCGCTTAAAATTCCGCCGAGAACAAGTATCGGTTTCGTAATTCCATTCTCTCTAAGCAGAAGCCCTTCTTCAAGTACTGCCACGCCCAGGTAATCAGCATTAAGTTCCTGATATAACTGAGCTACTCTTACCAATCCGTGTCCGTATGCATTAGCCTTAACAATCGCCATTATTTTTGCTGGGGAGGAATAGTCTCTGATAGCCTCGAAATTTTTCCTTAGTACACTAAGGTTTATCTCCAGGTAGGTTGGCCTTGTTATTTCAGAAACGCTAATTACCGGATTATGCAGGATGCTCATATTCCCATTTCATTTTTTTACTATACAAAGTTAAGATAATATTTCGCTTTAGTAAATATTATCCGGAAAAGGATTTAAGGAAGAATTGCAGCACTATATTAAAATATTCAGATAAATTGGGGCAAATGATTGTTTAGGTTACCCCTCTTTTAGCCGTTTATAAGCTTTATTTGCCTTAAGAATAATAAAATGGTATTTGAATCAGGTTATTGAGTATTTTGAAGTCAATGATAACATTTAGTACTAATTTGGACAATTATGAAACTGATGATAAAGCTAATTCTGCTGATTTACATATTTGGCGGAGAACTAAGCATTACTAATGCGCAGGGAATTAAGGAAATCAATTACTATCTTGGCCAAAAACCTCCTGGAGAAATCCCGCAAATATTCAACCTGGGCATATCGGATAAAAAATCATTTACTGCGGAGCGCATTGCTATATCGCGAGACCAGAGTGAGATTTATTATATGGAACTTGACGGTTACCCGGAAATGGACGGGCTGCATCATACTATGCGTACCAAAAGGTATATCTTTAAGAATGAGGAATGGATTGGCCCCGAAACAGTTTTTGAAGGATATGGTTCCCCATCATTTTCTAAGGGGGGAGATACTCTGTTTTTGCAGAACAAGGGACTTGAAAATGCCTACATTTGCGTGAGACAAAAGGATGGCTGGACTAAACCCCGAAGGATTCTGTCTAATCTTAAGAATGCTCATTACCTTCAGGAGACAGATAAAGGAAATTTCTTTGCAGCCACTATTCCAATGGAGGGACCGGGTGCAGTTGACAGGACAAGGCTGATTTTTACTAAACAGGATACTATGGCCGCATCTCTTAATGCTCCGGTAAACAGTAAAGGGAACGACCTTGATTTTTTTGTGGCCAGGGATGAATCGTATATAATTTTTGTCTCGCAAAGCAGGCTGAAAATTACTTTTTGCGATAGCAGAGGGAATTGGAGCAATCCGGCTGATCTTGGCAGCAAGATAAATTTTGGCCTTGCTGCCTGGGGACCTTATGTAACGTATGACAATAAATATCTTTTTTACACCACCGGAACAAAACCCGATTATTCCGATACGCGTATTTACTGGGTGCGCATTGATGGTTTGTTTGAAAGACTGAAAAATAACCAGCCGGTTAAATAACAGAAATAAAATTAGTAAAATAATTCGACTGAGAAATATGTTACTGCGCTAATTATGAGCCACAATGTTAAACCAAGCAGTAATGGTCTTACCCCTACCGCTTTAAGGCTGCTTCTTGTAATTCCCGCACCGATAAAGAATAGGGAGAGAGTAAGGAGTTTCTTACCCGAAAAAGAAACAGCCGAAAAAACTTCCTGCAAACCGGGAGTATATGTAGCAATTATCATTGCGAGGATATAACCGCCGATGAACCAGGGAATCTGAATCTTCTTGTTTTTCTGTTTCGATTGGAGAATAATTGCGAGTACTATTGGAATAATCCAGAGCGCGCGGGTAAGCTTTACATTCACGGCTATGGAAAGGGCAGTTTCTCCATAAACCTGTGCGGCGCCAACCACTGAACTGGTATCGTGTATTGCAATTGCAGACCAGAGCCCGAAGCTTTCCTGAGTCATTCCTGCCATTCTACCGATCAAAGGGAAAATAAATAATCCTGCTGCATTAAGAATGAAAACCGTCCCAAGAGATATCGCGGTTTCTTCATTCTTAGCATCAATAACCGGACTTACGGCCGCAATAGCGCTTCCCCCGCATATTGCAGTCCCGCAGCTTATAAGGGTAGAAATATTCTTATTGATTTTGAGAAGTCTTCCAATCCATAAACCGGCAGCAATCGTAAAAAGAATAGTGCCGACTGTAAAGAAGATTCCGTCCATAGAAGACTTGAGTGCGGAATTAATGTTCATTCCGAAACCAAGTCCTATAATGGATATCTGCAGGAGTTTCTTGGCGATTTTATTGTTATGCTTTTCAAACGGATTACCTATTGTCTGGGCAAAAAGGAGTCCGATAAAAAGCGCAAGGGGAGGCGAACCCCAGGGGGTAATGCAAAATATTCCCGCTGCAATAAACAAAGATATTAATAAAGTTCTATTCATTGGCCCAGAGGCTCATATATTTATGTCCGCTTCCGGTATTGAATAAAACTACTTTTTCCCCTTCCTTAATCCAGCCCGATTTTTTAAGATGGTAAAATGCGGCAAGAGTAGCTCCCCCTTCGGGAGCAGGGAAGATTCCTTCGTTACGCGCAATTTCATTTGAGCAGTTAAGAATAAGCTTATCGTCAACCGCAACGGCAGTGCCTTTGCTCTCGTTTATGGCCCGGATAATAAGGAAATCTCCAACTGCGGCGGGAACGCGGAGCCCGTCTGCTATTGTAGCCGCATTCTGCCACGGCTCTGCAAATTCCTTCCCTTCATTAAAGGCCCTGATAATTGGAGCGCAGCCGGTTGACTGAACCGATACCATTCTGGGGCGTTTTGAAGAAATCCATCCCAATTTTTCCATTTCGCCGAATGCTTTCCACATTCCAACCAATCCGGTACCGCCGCCTGTCGGATAAATAATCACATCGGGAAGTTCCCAATTCATCTGTTCGGCAACTTCATACCCCATTGTTTTCTTCCCCTCGAGGCGGTATGGCTCTTTAAGGGTAGAAACATCAAAGCGGTTGTATTTTTTAACCAGTTCTGCGGCGGCCTTTCCGCAGTCGGTTATCAATCCATTTATAAGAGTAACATCTGCACCGAAGGCGCGGCATTCGGCAATAAAGGCTTTAGGTACATCAACAGGCATAAATACATAAGATTTCATTCCTGCCAGGGAGGCATAGGCGCACATAGCGCCGGCTGCATTTCCTGCAGAGGGAATTGAAACTTCGGTAACGCCGAGTTCCTTTGCCTTGGAAATTGCCATGCAAAGTCCGCGCGCTTTGAATGATGTAGTTGGATTTAAACTTTCATCCTTTATATAAAGTCCTTCGTGATTATATAATTTTTCAAGTTTAGACGCGCGGCGCAAAGGAGTAAATCCTTCTCCAAGAGACAATGCATTAGCGGAATTAAGTACCGGAAGCATTTCCCTGTACCGCCAGAGATTCCGGTCTCTTTGTTTCAAATTATCTTTGCTGATGCTTTTTGCCCCTTCTGCTAAATCATATCTTGCAAGCAATGGCCTGCTGCAGCAGGGGGATAAATTCCAGATTTTATCTTTTTCATATTCTTTACCGCAGAGTCCGCATTCAAGATGAGAAAAGAAGGACATAGTTTCTCCATTTTTAATTTTATTACTCATATAAAATAACTAATTTGAAATTAAAGGTGATAAAATTTATTGAATGATTTTTATTACAGGTATACAAATTTTGCGCACCCGATATAATTTAATACTTAAACTATTTTTTTTGATATTACAGTAAAAATTTCAGAAATTTAACCGACAATAATAGCATTAACCCTGCTTGTAAAGAGGGAAAATCTAATAGTGTACAAATAGGAGATTATGAAAAAAAGCGCCCTGATTTTAATCTATAATCATCATCACACAAAGAATATCGACACACTGGAGCAAATTTACAGGGATAGATTCAGCATTATATATCATCTTATCCCTTTTTACCGGGGCGATAGGGAAAACGTAATTCCGGTCTATGAGAATTCCTACTATTTTCAAGGATATATTGCGCAGGGGTTAAAGGTATTCGGAATAGAAAAAGTAGATCATTTCATTTTTGCGGCAGATGATTTAATGATTAATCCGGCTATTGACGAATTTAATTATTCTGAACATCTGAATTTAAAAGAAAATTCCTGTTTTATACCCGGAATTGTTTCATTCCATGAAAGAAAAGAATGGTGGGCAAGAACCGGTGATGCATTCAATTATTCTGTACAGGTGCCGGGAGTTGAGGCCGGAGACCATATACCCCAATATGAAGAGGCAGTAAAACGTTTTAACCGCTTTAACCTTGAAATTAAGCCTCTCAAATATAACCAGATTTGGAAGGAACCAATTGTAGAAAATAGCGCAGATTATCACTTATCTTATCCTCTTGCAGGGAGCTATTCCGATTTTTTCGTTATCAGTTCTAAGTCAATTAAAGAATTCTCTCATTATTGCGGTGTCTTTGCTGCCACAAAACTCTTTGTAGAAGTGGCTATCCCGACAGCAATTATTCTTTCTGCCGATGAAGTAATTATTGAAAAAGATATAAATCTTAGAGGAAGAGCGCTTTGGACTCAGGATGATTTCAAAATGCTGGATAAATATAATTTCAGTTTAAATCAGCTGATGACCAATTTCCCGGAAAATTATCTTTATCTGCACCCCATTAAGCTATCAAAGTGGAAGACTAGAGAATGAATACCAGCATAATTATTACATCAATATATCCTCCGACTGAGGCTGTTAAGAAATTTGCTGACATTGGAAAGAACAGGGTTGTAGTAGTAGGAGACAAAAAGACTCCTGCAGAATGGAGCTGCGATGGAGTTTTTTATCTGTCTGTTAAAGAGCAGGAATCCTGCGGATTTATGCTTGCTAATGTGATGCCTTATAACCATTACTGCAGGAAAATGATCGGTTATCTGTATGAAATAAAGAACGGGGCTGATTATATAATTGATACAGATGACGACAATTTGCCGAAAGCAAACTGGGATTTTCCTCCAATGGATGGAGAATATGAATGCATTAACCGGGATAAAGGCTTTGTTAATATATATCAGTTTTTTACTAAACAGAAAATCTGGGCCAGGGGACTGCCATTAAACAGGATAAATGAAACCGCTGATTACGAAAGTGCGGTTGTGAATACCTGCAGAATCGGGGTATGGCAGGGGCTTGCCGATGAAGACCCCGATGTTGATGCTGTTTACCGGCTTACAGATAATACTCCCTGTTATTTCAATGAAAGAGAACCTATTGTTCTTGGTGAGAACACCATCAGCCCTTATAATTCTCAAAATACTATGACGAGGAAGGAATTATTTCCTTTATTGTATCTGCCGACCTATGTTACATTCCGTTTTACCGATATAATGAGGGGATTGGTTGCCCAGCCTATTATGTGGCTCTATGGATATAGACTGGGCTTTATTAATGCTACGGTTGTGCAGAAAAGGAATCCTCATAATTATATGAACGATTTCATTTCGGAGATTCCAATGTATACTCATTCCGAAAATGTAGTTGATATTGTTTCCTCGGCTGTTTCAGTTAGAAATTCTATTTCTGAAAACCTGCTATCAGCATATGAAGCTTTGTTAAATAAGAAAGTTGTGGATAAAAATGAATTGACAACCTTAAATGCGTGGATAAATGATATAGGCCGAATTAAAATTATTTGATGGAAATAAATCGTTTAATGCTAAAGTGTGAATGTAAATGCAGTTCCCTTGCCGACTTCACTTTCCACTATTATAGACCCGCCATGTTTCTCAATCATCTCTTTGCAAAGAAGCAGTCCCAGTCCGGTGCCTTCCTCATTAGCTGTGCCTTTACGGCTTGTACTCTTATCTATGCTGAACAATTTCGCGACTGTCGGTTCATCCATCCCAATGCCTGAATCTTTAATACGGAACACCGCTTTATCGCCTTTGGCTTCGGCAGTAAATTCAATATTCCCTTTTTTCTCTGTAAATTTTATTGAATTCGAAACAATATTCCGTATTATGGTGGAGAGCATATTCTTATCAGCTGTTACAAAAAGCATACTGTCTATCTTATAGATAAGATCAATGTTTTTATTAAGAGCAGTCTGCTTAAGGAGTGAGATAGTTGAATGTATTTCTGAGTTCAAATTAAAGTATTCAGGATTGAAGTGCATTTGTCCCGTTTGAAGCCTGGTCCACTGCAGAAGGTTTTCGAGCAGTTTATAAGAGCTGTGACTTAGTTCTTCAATAGAGTTTATGAATGCTATTTTCTCATCCTCTGATAATGAGTTGTATTCCTTTGATAATATTTCAGAATATCCGATTAAACCCTGGAAAGGGCTCTTAAGGTCGTGAGCTATTATTGAGAAGAATTTTTCCTTTTCGTGGTTCAGCCTGATAAGTTCATTGTTTTTGGATGTAATTTCTTCTTCTGTTTTTTTCCGTTCTGTTATGTTATGGATAACGGAAATCAAATGGGGCATTCCGTTAAGAGTAATTAATCTTGCGTTTACCGAGCCGAATAATACCTGTTTATCTTTACTGTAAAAAGAAGTCTCAAAATTGCCCGAAAATCCCTTCTCGCGTATTGATGTGAAGAGTTTATCCCTGTGTTCGGGAATAGACCATAGATTGAGTTCGGCGGTGGATTTGCCTATTGCTTCTTCTTTTGAATAACCGGAAATAATTGAGAAACTTTCATTGCAGTCCACCACAATTTCATCTTCGAGCCGGGTGATAAGTACTGCATCGGGGCTGAGGTGGAAAATCTGCTGAAAATGATTTTTAGTTTCTGAAATTTCCGAGTGCAGTTTCTGGTTGAGGAGCATTATAAATCCAAACGTCCACATAAGCGCAATGAATAAGGCGTCAAAATACTGCGAAAAATTGAAAAAATTCTGATCGAAAACATTATGAATCGGCGTCCCCAATAAAATCATTACAGACCTGTATGCGAAAAGGGAGCCGTGTATTAATAGCAAAACCGCATTGAAAATGCTGGTACTGTTAATTGCCGGAGTCTTGTACTTTAATATGGCGGCACCTGTATAAAATCCCATAAATGAAATATATATGTCGAATATAAGAGTCCGTGCTGTGATATTGTCTATTACAAACAGATAGAAAATATGTATGAGGTAATAGGAGGCAAAAAGCAGGAAAATAAATCTTTTATTTACCGGCTTATCAAAGAATCTCAATATCCCGATATATATGAATATCGTACCCAGGAAAATAATGGGACTTTGAATCAGGATGATATAATTTACATGGGGAACCGAATTGCGCAAAAGAATCAGGATGAAGCCTACAGATTCCGCAGCGCTCCACAAAAGCCACCATTTTGGCCCCTGAAGGTTTTTCATTGTACGGTAAAGATGATAAAATACCAGAACCTGAAGAAAGTGGGTTATGCCGGTTATCAGTACTATCGTCTTTATGTCTATATCCATATACAGTCCGGCTTTAAAATTTAATTCATTTCATCTTCAAGTAACAACAAATAATCGAAAATTCAAAGCAAAAGTTTATCAGGATAAGACTTTGCAGAAGGGGGGGGCTTTAGGGGCGGGAGGCTATTAGACTAATTCGGGAGTGAAAAGGTAAACGTGGTCCCTTTACCCGGTTTACTCTCGACTCTGATTGTGCCTTTGTGTTTATCAATCATTTCCTTGCAGAGGAGCAATCCTAAACCGGTCCCTTCTTCGTTGGCTGTTCCTTTTCTTCCGATACTTTTATCAATGCTGAATAATTTTCTGACAATGGATTCATCCATTCCGATTCCGGTATCCTGAATGGTAAAGTTTATGTTTTTTACTTCAGAAGCGGTTTTAAGCTGTATACTACCGCCCCGTTCGGTAAACTTTATTGCATTGGATACAATATTCCTTATTATTGTCGAAAGCATGTTTTTATCCGCGGTAACAGAAAGAATGTTGTCAATCTCATAGCTGAATTCAATGTTTTTATTTAATGCTGTCTGTCTCAGCAAGGAAAGGGTTGAATGGAGTTCCGAATTAATGTTGAAATATTCCGGATTATAAGACATCTGTCCCGTCTGCAGGCGGGTCCACTGAAGAAGATTCTCAAGCAGTTTGAACGAGTTGTTGCTTAATTCCTCAATTGATTTGATAAATGATATTTTTTCCTCTTCAGTAAGGGTATCATATTCTTTGGAGAGGATTTCCGAGTATCCAATCAGTCCCTGAAACGGACTCTTTAAATCGTGAGCAATGATAGAAAAGAATTTTTCTTTTTCCTGGTTCAGTTTTATAAGCTCATTGTTTTTGGCTGTAATTTCCTCTTCGGCATATTTTCTTTCGGTAATATTATGAATTACCGAGATAAGATGGGGAGCTCCGTTAAGGGAAATCAATTTAGCGTTAACAGAACCGTGGATTATCTGATTATCCTTGCTCCTGAAAGTAGTCTCAAAATTTCCTGAAATCCCTTTCTCCCTGATAGCATTAATAATCAATTCCCGGTGTTCCGGGTTGGACCATAAATTGAGGTCAAGAGTTGACTTGCCTATAATATCCTCTTTGGCATATCCGGAAACAAGCGAAAAGCTTGCATTGCAGTCTACAACAATGCCGTCTGAAAGCCGGGTTATCAGGACAGCATCGGGACTTAAGTGGAATATCTGTTCAAAATGATTTTTTGCCTCATAAATGTCAGAGTTCAATTTCTGATTTAAAAGCATAATAAATCCGTAAGTACATAAGAGCGCTATAAAGAGGGCGTCGAAGTATTGGGCAAAATTAAATGCGTTATGTTCAAATACGCTGTGAATTGAAGTGCCGGCAGTTATCATTATTGCCCGGTAGGTAAAGAGGGTGCCGTGAATTATAAGTAAGACCGCATTGTATATGCTTGCGCTTTTTATTGCCGGTGTTTTATATTTTAATAATACGGCAGCGGTATAAAATCCTATAAAGGCTATACATATATCGAAAATCAGGACCCGAGCTGTAATATTGTTCCATCCAAACAGGAAAATAAGGTGGAGTGATGTATATGAAGTAAAAACAAATGCAATTAATTTTTTATTAATTTCCTTTTCGAGAAACCTCATTATTCCGAAATAGACAAAGATTGTTCCCATTACAAGTATTGGACCCTGTAATGCAATTAGAAGGTAGTTATCGGGGTATGCGTCTCTGATTATATACAAGATAAATGCGAATGATTCCGATGCGCTCCATAAGAGCCACCAGCCCGGACCGTTAAGGTTCTTTATATTGCGGTAAAGGTGATAAAAAATAATTACCTGAAGGAAGTGGGTAAGTCCTGCAATTAAAAACACGGTTTTTAGGTCTATGGACACTTTGTCCTCCGGTTATCACTTTTCAAAAATACGACTTCAAATATCAGTAAATATTCGATAATTTTTTGGAAAAATTTATACTAAAAATCCAGATTTTGGAATAATTTGCCCCTGAAACGGGGGTTTTAATGAAGTTTTTAGGAAAAAATAATATCTTTATTCATAGAATATCTGTTTTGAATGGGAGAATAAAAAGAAATTATGGAACACCATTATGCAGCAGGGAGAGTCTTTGAGAGAGAGGATTTCAGAGGGGGTGCTTTTGAGAAAGGAGAATATGAAGACTGCAGGTTTATAAACTGCAATTTCAACCGGGTCAATTTAACCGAAACGGCATTTATTGAATGCGAATTTATAGATTGCGATTTGAGCCTGTCAGAAATTGCCTTATCCCGTTTTAACGGCGTATCATTTAAAAAGTGCAAGCTTCTGGGGCTCCGTTTCGATACCTGCAATAATTTCGGTTTTTCGGTTAAGTTTTCAGAATGCGATTTATCCCACGCCTCCTTTTATAATATGAAAATCAAAAAAACGGTATTTGCAGAGTGCATAATGCACGAATGCGACTTTGCCGGGAGCGACTTATCATCGGCCGATTTCTCCGGGTCGGACCTTTTGAGATGCATTTTCGAAAATACAATTCTCGAGAAGGCCGATTTTAGCTCCGCCTCTAATTTTATTATTGATCCGGAGAAGAATAAGATTAAAAAAGCCCTATTCTCTCTGGGGGGACTCCCGGGACTCTTATCCAACTATGACATATCGGTTAAAATATGAATTAGTAATTTTAATGATTCTGATTCAGCCTCTTTCAGATAAATAGTTTATATTGAATTGTTACACATTAATTTTTGAGAAAATCCGGGCAATTTAAATGGGTGCAATAATAGGAATAGATTTTGGTACGACCACATCAAAAATGGCTCACCTTCAGGAAGGAAAACCGCAGCCGGTTATTAATAAGAAATCGGCCTCGGAGCTAACTCCTTCTCTGGTAGGGCTAAATGAGAATGTGAATGAGCTTAAAGTTGGGAAGACGGCTGAACGCCTCTCTTCGT